>JAHDVQ010000011.1:0-34664 GCA_023384595.1 Vicinamibacteraceae bacterium
GGCCGGCTCGAGGCCGACGTCAGGCGCGTGCCGCCTCGGGTTCCATCTGGGGCAACGGCAGCACGACGCTGAACACGCTGCCGAGCCCCTCTTCCGACAGCACCGAGACCTCGCCGCCGTGCGCAGACACGACCTGGTAGACGACCAGCAGGCCGAGGCCCGTCCCGGCGCCGGCGCGCGTCGTGAGCATGTCCGAGAAGAGGCGCCCGTTGACCTCGCTGGGAATGCCGTGCCCGTTGTCGGCGACCTCGAGCAGGTAGCGGCCGCTCGGCTCGAGGACGGACTTGACCGAGATCCAGTGCTGGTCCTTTGTCGTGTCGAAGCGGCAGGCGTCGAGCGCGTTCGACAGGAGGTTGGTCACCATGTTGTGGAGCCCCTCAGGGTCGAGGAACCCGTCTGTGACGCGCGAGTCGAGCTCGACGGTGAGCCGGACCCCGTCCTGCTGCACGCGCGGGGCGAACAGTCTGGCCGCCTCGCACACGACGCCGTTCGGGTTGATCCGTTTTCGCTCGGCGCTGCGCTCCCGCGCGCAGTACAGCTGATCGCGCGAGAGGTGCGCGACGCGTGCGACGTTCCGGCGGACCATCTCCCAGCCCTGACGGAGCTGACGTTCGTTGCCCGTGCGAAACGCTTCTTCGACGACGAACACCCCGCCATCGAGGCCGGTGAGGATGTTCTTGATGTAGTGGGCGAGGCCGGCGATGGCCCGGCCGAGCAGGGCGAGTTCCTGCCAGTGCTCGACGCTCCTCGAGATGTCGGTGGCCACCTCGATGCCCGCGACCGTCCTGCCGTCGGCGTCCCGGATGGGACTGGTCTGCACGGCCATGCGCACGGGCCTGCCCGAGCTGGTCTCGAGGTCTTCCTCGCCGTAGTGGACCGCGCCGTCGCGGAAGGTTCGTGCGAGCGGGCACGACGCGCACGGCTCCGATCGACCCTTCAGGACGACGAAGCAGGTCTCGCCGACGCGGTCACCGAACATCCGCTTGAAGGTCGCATTGACGCGGCGGATGTGGAAGTCACGGTCGATGACCGAGATGGCCGACGGAACCATCTCGAACAGCCGGTCGCAGGGCAGCTCCCATCCGGCGCCGCCCTGCTCGCATGCGACCTCGGGCGCGGCCATCGGACCGTCTCACTGCACGGTCGGCACGAACCGCCGCACGAGCTCCAGCAGTTCGTCGGGGCGCGGCGGCTTCTCGACAAAAGCCTCCGGGTGCGCCACGTGCTCGAAGTCCTGGGCGAAGAACGTCCGGTACTGGCTGAGGCCCGTCAGGATGATCACGGGCACCGATCCGAGCAGCGGATCGGTCTTCAGCCGGCGGTACAGCATGATGCCGGTCTTCCGCGGCATCAGGATGTCGAGGAAGATCAGATCGGGCTTCACCGCCTGGGCGCGTGCGAAGCCTTCCTCCCCATCGCCGGCGGTTTCCACCGTCAACCCTTCCTTCTGGAACAGCGTCGCGAGGTAGGTCTGCACGTCGACTTCGTCGTCGATGACCAGCACAGTTCCTGTCATGGGTGTTCCTCTTCACGCGCCGCGGCATCGAGGACCCGGGCGGCGGCGTCACGCACACGGGGATCGGGGTCGTTCTCGGCGACCGCAGTCAACTCCGCGCGGAAGTCGGCCGCGGCAGGGGCGAGCGCGTCGGCGGCCAGCGCCCGCGTGCGCGCCCGCGCATGCTTGAGCAACCGCGTCAGGACCTCGGCGGCGCGAGGAGCGGCCGCCCCGCCCCGCGCGAGCAGGACGCCCATGGCGCGAACCGAACCCGGGGCGTCGCGAAAGGCGGCGAGCGCCTCGACGAGCATCTCTGGAGGGTAGGCCGCCATCAGCCGATCGACGCGCGCCTCGATGGCGGCCATGTCGGGGCCGGTGGACGCGGCCGAGTCGGGGCCCGGGCCGGCCAGATCGTGCCCCGTCGAGGCGAGCCCGTTCAGCACATCGCCATGGAGCGCGGGCTCCGAGAACATCCTGACGGCCAGTCGCCGCGCCGCCGGGTTGAAGGCCGGATCTCGCGCGATCTCCCCGAGCACCTCGGGGTCGCGGATGCGTCCGAGGCAGGCCAGCATCACCGCCGGGTTCTTGCGCTCGCGCATGATCCCGGCCAGCACGCGCTCGTCGGCGATCCGATCGATGGCGCGCAGGCGCGCGTCGAGGTGTCGCCCTTCGACCGCGACCCGGCGCAGAGCCGGCGTCGCCTGGAGGGCGTCCACCGCCCGCCGGCGTACGTCGAGGTCGGCATCCCTGCACGCCCGATCGACGAGCGTCGCCTCGTCGGTCTTCGTCGGATCGACCGCCCGCGGGTGCCGGGCCGGACGCTGGAACAAGTCAGCGAGCCCCATCTGTCACGCTCCCCCTCAATGCAGCTCCCACTCGAGGAACCCTTCCTGGACGTCCACCATGGCGTTGACGACGAGTTCCACCAGCCCGCCGTAGAGCAGGCCGCTGCGGTCCCAGGCGTCGTAGTAGCGCAGGAGATCGCGGATCTGGCCCTTGCAGTTCGAGCAGGGCGCGCAGACGTACTTGCGCACGTCGGGGCCCGGTGCGTCCCCGAAGGCCTCGAGGATCTGACGGAACTTGATGCGACCCGACACCCGGGTCCGCCAATCGGGGAAGTTCAGCGAGCTGTTCACGGCGAAGCCTGAGCCCCCGCCGCAGCAGAAGTTGTGGACTCCGTGCGGCTCCATCTCGCGGAACCGCGGAGCGATACGCTTCAGCACCTCGCGCTGCGGCTGCACGATCCCCATCGAGCGCGTGACGTTGCAGGGATCGTGCAGCGTCACCGGGAAGTCGTTCCGCGACGGGTCGAGCATCAGGCGCTCGTTGACGACGAGGTCTTCGAGCAGGACGAGCGCCGATTCCGCGGGCACGTAGAGGTCGCGGGGAATGAGCCGATCGGCAATCGGCATGAGCGCCTTGTGCGCATGCCCGCATTCCCCGACGAGCATCTTCTTCACCCCCAGCTTGCGCGCCACCTGGTGATGCTTGAGGGCGATGCGGGCGTACTGGACGTCGTCGTAGAACAGCCCGTAGTTCACCGAGTCGTAGCCGAGCAGCTCGGTCGACATCGTCCAGCTGACGCCGGCGACGCTCAGGATGATGACGAACGCCTGGAGGTTCTCGGGCCAGGAGAGGAACTCGCCGGCGTTGTGCATGACGAGGTACTCGGCGCCCTCGACATCGAACGGAATCCTGATCGAGAGGCCGGTCTTCTCGCGAATGTCCTCTTCGGCGAACTCGATGATGTCCTGCAGCCCGGCCGGGTTCAGCCCGGTGGACGAACCTGTTGCGAGCTGCTTCAGGGTTCCTGACTCGTGCAGCTCGGGCATGTGGATGCCGAGCTCCTGGCTGAAGAGCTTTCGGATCTCGCGCGTGAGCAAGGCATTGTCGACACCCATCGGGCAGACCTGCGCGCAGCGCCGGCAGAGGGTGCAGCGGTAGGCCAGCTCCGCGAGGCGGGCAAGCGTGTCCCAGTCGAGCGCGACATCCTGGCCGCGCAGGCGTGGGAAGAGCCCGCCGGCCGGCTTCAGATGCCGATCGATGATCCGGCGCAGGACCTCGGGCCGGAACGACGGCCGGTAGACCTCGGCTTCGCCCGTCGAGGTGAAGATTGGACACGCGTCGCTGCACGAGTGGCACTGGACGCAGTTCTCGAGCGAGAGCATCAAGGGCTGCAGGAAGGTCCAGTTGTTCTCGCGGGTCAGCAGCTTCCGGAGCCCGTCGAGGAACCGGGCGACTGCCTCTGTCCGCTCGTCCTCGCTCGCGGGCTTCGGGATCCGGAGCGCCGAGACGCCGTCGGGTCCGCGCTCGTACCGGGCCTGCTGGTCCGCCGTGAGCGAGCCGATCGGCGCGTCGCGCCAGTCGTGATACGGGTAGGGCAGCGGCAGCAGCGCGTCCACATCGAGACCCTGGTGGTCGTCGAGGAACCGGAGGACGTCGTCTTGCGATCGGAAGGCGGGCGTCTCGGGGATCATGGCTTCTTTCCGGGAATGGTCGGGGGGGGCGCCGTCGCGACATCGACCCACGAGCCTCGACCGATGTGCTCGGCCGACCAGCCCACCCCGTAGGCCAGAGATTCCTTCACGCCGCGCTCCATGGCGCTGCCGGCCACCATGGGCCGGTCGTCCCAGCGCACGTCGTGGTACAGGAAGTACTTCGCGAAGAAGTGCACCATCCTGGTGAACGGCAGGTAGAACAGGATGAGCCCGGCGAGCAGCATCTGGGCGGCGAGCAACGGTCCGACCACGGGGGCCGTGAACCGGAGCAGGGCGGTCACCGCGGCTGCAGCCGACGGCATGCCGTCAGCCGTGAGCGCCACGGCGGCGCTCGTGGCGCCGAGCGCCGCGAATGTCAGGAGATTCAGCCGGTCGGCCATCGTCGTGTAGCGCCGGAGACCACGGTCGGTCGACCGGGCCCGCAGCAGCCACAGTGCGCCCGCTGTCACGAACGCCCCGCCAATCCCGCCGGAGACTGCGAGCACGGGCAGGAGCCAGTCCACCCACCCACCCAGGGCGACCACCAGCAGGCCGGCGCTCGTCGCGACGAGGAGATACAGGCCCCAGTGGAACGGCAGCGAGCCCCAGAAGAGGCGGCGATTGTTCACCCAGACCCCGTGCAGCAACAGGGCCTCGCTCAACATGGTGGACACTTCGCCCGCCAGACTCCGTTCGCGGGGCCTGGTCCACCACTCGCGCTCTTCGAGGTACGAGCCTCCATAGGCGCGCCGCGCGGCGGGTTCGTGCGCGACGGGGTACAAGTCCCACCGGAGGTGCACGGGCGCGCGGGCATACCGCCATGCCCGCGCCACGCAGGCCACGACGAACACGGCGGCGGCGAGCCAGACCCAGACGAGCAGCAGGACTGCCATTCGGTTCCTCCCACGAGTGCAGTCCCGGCCCGCCCTCGGCAGGCTCATTCCCTGTTCGGGACCACCAGCGACACCGCTGCCCAAGCGGCGCCGACACGTCTGGACGTGATCTAGCAATGGCCATGCCGAGGCTGACGATTGGTGCTTTGCCTGAAGTTATGATGGATGAGACGTTTACGGGAGACACAGCCGGCGGGTTGCTCCCGGGTCGCCGGCGGTGTTCCCGCTTGGTACGGGCGGTTGTTACGACACCGTAACGTCAACCAGGAGAGTAGATGTTTACTGCGCCGCGCGCTGTGAGCCGTTCAACCGTCTTTCTGGGGCTTCTTCTGGCCCTCGCCGGAGGGGCGTGCCGTGATGGGGCAACCCCGGCCGGGCGCCAGGCTGAGGCGCCTGTCGCGGCCTCGGATTCGATGGAGCCTGGGGGCGTGAGTCTGCCATCGACTTCCACCGCCGGACTTGTCCTCGACGACCTGATGCTCCGGAGGGTGACCGCGGACGTCATCGAGCTGCGTGCCGAGCTGGCGAACCGAGGGACCGCCAGCGTCGAGGTCGGAGCGCTGGTCGACCGGCTCGCGGGGCGTGCCGGGGACGGCGCCGTGGCCCTGGCCTCGGAGGATGGAAGTACCCGGCTCTATCCGCTCATGCCCGTGGACGAAGGCGGCAAGGACGGCCCGAGTGCCGGCACCACGCTCGCGCCCGGCGCGCGCCACCCCGTCGCCGTCCGATTCGGCCCTGTTCCTTCCGGACTCGAGCGCCTGAGACCCCTCGTCCCCGGCTTTGCCGCCTCTTCCGCCCTCCCGATCGCAGAAAATAAATAGGGGTCGGGAGTATTTTCAGTATTTGCGATCCCGCCCGGGCTGGTTTGCGGCCGATCCAAGGCGTGTCTCCCCGTTCCGGGAACCGCCCGCAGGGCCCAAACGTAATTGCCGTTGGGGTTTACCAACCGGACCGAGACCAGCGTGCCGGGTGGCCCCAGCCGGACGCCGGACCCGGGACGCTGGTGGCGTGCGCCGGGCGCCCGTAGCCGGAGGCCCTGTTTCCTGAGAGAATCGACGCTATGCCTGCACTGATTGAGACCCGGGACCTGTGGAAGACCTATGTCATGGGCTCGGAGGAGATCCACGCGCTTCGGGGTGTGTCGATCGCCATCGAGAAAGGCGAGTACGTCGCCATCATGGGCCCGTCCGGGTCCGGCAAGTCGACGCTGATGAATCTCATTGGCTGTCTCGACACCCCGTCGAAGGGCACCTACCTCCTGAACAACAAGGAGGTGAGCACGATGAACGACGACGAGCTGGCGCGCATCAGGAACGAGGAGATCGGCTTCGTCTTCCAGACCTTCAACTTGTTGCCGCGCGCGACGGCCCTCCACAACGTCGAGCTGCCCCTCATCTACGCGGGCATGCCGTCGAAGGACCGGCAGGAGCAGGCCCGCTCGGCGCTCGCCCGCGTGGAGCTCAGCGACCGGATGACGCACCGTCCGAACGAGCTGTCGGGCGGCCAGCGCCAGCGCGTCGCGATTGCCCGGGCGCTGGTGAACAACCCGTCGATTCTGCTGGCCGACGAGCCCACGGGAAACCTCGATTCGAAGACGGGGGTCGAGATCATGGCGCTCTTCGACCGGCTCCACAAGGGCGGCAACACCATCGTGCTGGTGACGCACGAGGCCGACATCGCCGCGCACGCCCACCGCGTGATTCACATCCGCGACGGGCAGGTGGAAGACGACGTGCGGCGCGCCGCGTGAGCGACGCGACGGCACACGACCACGGCGGGAGGCCGGCTGGTATAGCATGAGCCCCCGGAACGATGCGATCCCTCAGGAGTCTCCAATGAAGCACCGAACGACGTGGCTCTGGGCCGCGCTGGCCGTCGTCGTGTCGCTCGCGACGAGCGGCCCGGCGGTGGCGCAACCCGCACCCGACACCGGCATGCCCCCCCTCATCGACCGCGAACTCTTCTTCGGCGATCCGGAGATTGCGGGCGGCCAGATCTCGCCCGACGGCAAGTACGTCTCGTTCCTGAAGCCGTTCAACGGCACGCGCAACGTCTGGGTGAAGAAGATCGACGAGCCGTTCGAGTCGGCGCGGCCGATCACGGCCGACACGAAGCGCCCCATCTCGGGCTACTTCTGGAGCCGCGATTCGAAGTTCATCCTCTTCGTCCAGGATCAGGGGGGCGACGAGAACTACAACGTCTACGCGGTGAATCCGGCCGACCCGCCGGCGGCGGGCAGCCAGGTGCCGCCCGCGCGCAACCTCACTGAGGCCAAGGGCGCCCGCGCGCTCATCGTGGCCGTCCCGCGCAGCACGCCAAGCCTGCTCTACGTCGCGCTGAACGATCGCGACAAGGCGTGGTTCGACCTCTACACCGTCGACATCGGGACCGGCGCACGGCAACTGGTGCGCAAGAACGAGGATCGTCTGACGGGGTTCCTGCTCGACACGAAGGATCAGTTCCGCCTGGCCACGCGCTCCGCCGAGAACGGCGACACGGAGATCCTGCGCGCCGACGCCGACGGCTTCAAGAAGATCTACTCGTGCCACGTCTTCGAGACGTGCGCGCCGGTGCGCTTCCACAAGGACGGCAAGCGCGTCTACCTGCTCTCGAACAAGGGGGAGGGGAACGATCTCATCGGCCTCCGCCTGCTGGACGTGGCGACGGGCGCCGAGGAAGTCGTCGAGACCGACCCGTTGAAGCGCGTGGACCTGCAGAACGCCTACTTCTCGGACCTGACCGACGAACTCGTCGCCACCATCTACACCGACGAGAAGACGCGCATCTACTTCAAGGACAAGGCGTTCGAGGCCGACTACAACATCCTCCAGAAGCAGTTCCCGACGCGCCAGATCACGCCGCAGTCGTCGACGGCCGACGAGCAGGTGTGGCTGTTTGCGACCAACAGCGACACCGAGCCCGGCGAGACCTACGTCTTCGACCGCCGCACGAAGAAGGCCGACCTGCTCTACCGGCTGCGCGAGAAGCTGCCGCGCGAGTCGCTGGCGCCCATGACGGCCGTCAAGTACCCCTCGTCTGACGGCCTCGAGATACCCGCGTACCTGACGCTGCCCAAGGTGGCCGACGCGAAGAACCTCCCGGCCGTCATCGTGCCGCACGGGGGGCCGTGGGCGCGCGACGACTGGGGCTACGATTCGATCGCCCAGTTCCTGGCCAACCGCGGCTACGCCGTGCTGCAGCCCAACTTCCGCGGCTCCACCGGCTATGGCAAGAAGTTCCTCGACGCCGGCAACAGGCAGTGGGGCGACAAGATGCAGGACGACATCACCTGGGGCGTGAAGTACCTGGTGTCGAAGGGCATTGCCAATCCGAAGCGCGTGGGCATCCTCGGCGGATCCTACGGCGGCTACGCGACGCTCGCCGCGCTCACCTTCACGCCCGACACCTACGCCGCGGGCGTGTCGATCGTCGGCCCCTCGAACCTGCTCACGCTGCTCGAGTCGATCCCCCCGTACTGGGAGCCGATTCGCAAGCTGTTCCACGAGCGGATGGGCGATCCCAACACGCCCGAGGGCAAGGCGCAGCTCGAACGCCAGTCGCCGCTCACGCACGCCGCCAAGATTGCGACGCCGTTGCTCGTCATCCAGGGCGCGAACGATCCGCGCGTCAAGAAAGCCGAGTCGGATCAGATCGTCGTGGCGCTGCGCGACCGCGGCTTCGCGGTCGAGTACCTCGTGGCACCCGATGAAGGGCACGGCTTCGCCCGGCCGGTGAACAGCATGGCGATGTTCGCGGCCTCGGAGAAGTTCCTCGCCAAGCACCTTGGCGGGCGATTCCAGGAGTCGATGACGCCCGAGGTGGAGACGCGGCTGAAGGAGATCACCGTCGACCCGAAGACGGTCACGATGCCGAAGCGGATGGACACCTCGAAGGTGACCACCCCGACGCCCGCGACGCCGCTCACGCCCGGCACCACGAACTACAAGCTCACCATGGACCGCGGCGGCCAGAAGATGGAGATGGCCGTGACGACCGAAGTGAAGGACACGGGCGGCTCCTGGGTCGTGATTGACACGATGAAGTCGCCGATGGGTGACGCGCGCGACGAGACGACGCTCGCCAAGGACACGCTCGTCGTCCAGAAGCGATCCATCGTGCAGGGTCCGGTCGCCATCGACATCAACGTGGGCGAGGGGAAGGTGGCCGGCGAGCTGAAGATGCAGGGCCAGGCCAAGCCGATCGACGTCGCGCTCGAAGGCGAGCTGTTCGCCGACGGGGCCGGCACGGCGCTGGTCATCGCGACGCTGCCGCTCGCCGAGGGCTACGCGACGGCGTTCCGCAACTTCGATCTGCAGTCCGCGAAGGTGAACGTCGTCGAGCTGAAGGTCGTGGGCTCGGAGCAGGTCACGGTCCCCGCCGGCACGTTCGACACGTTCAAGGTCGAGGTCTCCAACCCCGACCACGGTTCGACCACGACCTACTGGGTCGCGAAGGACCCCAAGAAGACGGTGAAGGCGAGCGTCGCCTCACCGCGTCTGCAGGGGGCCACCCTCACGCAAGAACTGCAGTAGGGAACTGACGCTCACGGCGTCTGACGTCTGACGTCTGACGTCTGGCGTTGGGCGTTGGGCGTTGGGCGTCGGGCATGACGCACGCAGGGGCCGGCACACGCCGGCCCCTACGACGTACGCGCCCAGTGTCCCGGCGCGGCCTCCACGAGCGGGGCGCGCACATCGAACGTGGTGTCGTCGATGGCGATTCTCGCGGGACGCCTCGTCGGGTCGGCGGCCGGCATGGCCGACAGCAGCGCCCTCGTGTAAGGATGCCGCGCGTTGTTGAAGATGGCCTCCGTGGGGCCCATTTCGACGAGGCGTCCGCGATACATCACGGCGACGCGGTCGCACGCGTGGCGGACCAGCCGCAGATCGTGCGCGATGAGCAGATAGGTGAGCCCGAGCCGCGACTGGAGGTCCATCAGCAGGTTGATGACCTGCGCCTGCACCGACAGGTCGAGTGCCGACACCGGCTCGTCGGCAACGACGAACGACGGGCTCAACGCCAGGGCGCGCGCCAGGCCGATCCGCTGCCGCTGGCCCCCGCTGAACTCGTGCGGGTAGCGACCGAGGTGCGCCCGGTCGAGGCCGACGAGCTCGAACAGCGCCTCGACGCGCGCGCGCCGCGCCGCGCGGTCGCCCATCCGGTGCACGACGAGCGGTTCCTCCACGATGGCGCCGGCGCGCATCCGCGGATTGAGCGACGAGTGCGGATCCTGGAAGACGAGCTGCATGTCGCGCCGTGCGCGCCTCAGTTCCGCGCGGTCGAGCGCCAGCACGTCGCGCCCTCGCAGGCGGATCTCGCCGGACGTTGGCTCGACGAGCCTGAGAATCGACCGCGCCACGGTGGTCTTGCCGCTCCCCGACTCGCCGACGAGCCCGAAGGTTTCCCCCTCGCCCACGTCGAAGCTCACGTCGTCGACCGCGCGCGCGACGGACTTCCCCCCGAAGAGCCCGTTCCGCGAGGAGAAGTCCTTCACGAGATGCCTGACGCTCAGCAGCGGCGTCATCGCGCGTCTCCCGCGCGTTGGTCCGCCCTCACTGGCGCTTGCCGCCCGGTGGCTTCGCCGAGGTCCGTCCCGGCCGGATACAGAAGGCAGCGCGCCGTGTGACCGGCACCCACGGACACGAGCGCCGGAGCCTCGCGGTCGCACGCGTCGAAACGCGCGGCGCAGCGCGGGGCGAAGGCACAGGCGTTGCCGAACTCCCCGGGCAGCGGCACGGCGCCGGGAATGGCGGGCAGCCGGCCGCCGCGCGGCACGGCGTCCGGCATCGACGCCAGCAGCGCGCGCGTGTACGGATGCGCCGGCGCGGCGAAGAGGGCCTCCACCGCGGCCTGCTCGACGACCTGCCCGGCGTACATCACGGCGACGCGATCGGCGTTGTGCGCCACGACGCCGAAGTCGTGCGTGATGAGCAGCATGGCCAGGTCGCGGCGGGCCTTCAGGCCGCGGAGCAGGTCGAGGATCTCCGCCTGCACGGTCGCGTCGAGCGCGCTCGTCGGCTCGTCGGCGATGAGCAGGACGGGTCCGCAGGCGAGCGCCATCGCGATCAGCGCGCGCTGCCGCAGGCCGCCCGACAGCTCGTGCGGGTAGGCGTCGAGCCGGCGGGCGGGCTCCGGGACCGCGACATCGGCCAGCAGGTCGACGGCCGCCGTCCGCGCCGCGGCGCCGTACGCCACGCCGTGCACCTCGAGCGTTTCGACGATCTGGTCGCCGATGGTGAAGACGGGATTGAGCGCCGTCGCCGGCTCCTGGAACACGTAGCCCACACGGCCGCCGCGCAGCGGCTGCAGGGCCCGCTCGTCGAGCGTGGCGAGATCGACCTCCTCGAAGAGGATTCTTCCGGCCGCCACCCGGCCGGGTGGCGGAACGAGGCCGAGGATCGAGAGGGCCGTCAGCGATTTGCCGCTACCCGATTCGCCAACGAGGGCGAGCGTCTCGCCGCGCGCGATCGAGAACGAGACGCCCCGCACGACGGGCACGAACCGATTGCCGGCCTCGAACCCCGTGACGAGGCCATCCACGTCGAGCAACGGGGCCGCGGCCATGCGCCAATTGTATGCGCGGCCGCCTTGACACCCGCGTGGGGCGGTTCCTACAATCCGCCCACAGGCGTCATCTTCCGACCCCGGACTTCCCATGGACGACACCCTCGAACGGCTCGCCCGTGAGCTGGCCGATGCGATTGCCTCGGCAGCGGGCTCGGATGCCCGCGTCCAGGCCTGCCGGACGCACGCGCGCGAGATGGGCTACGACCTGAAGCTCTCGCTCGAGGCGACAATCGGCTTCGCACCGAAGATCGCGGCCGGTCCGCGCACCTCGGATGACGGGCAAGACCCGCCCCGTCCACTGGAACTCACCGGCACCGATCGCCGCTTCCTGCGATCGCTGCGGATCGCCTGCGACGACGTGGCGGGCGTCCCCTAGCCCGGTCGCTGTCCGTGCCGGCTCCGGCGGTCAGCGCTGCCTGATCGCCTCGCGTCCGGCGTAGCGGGCTCTGGCGCCGAGGGCCTCCTCGATGCGGAGCAGCTGGTTGTACTTCGCGACGCGATCGCTCCGGCTCGCCGACCCCGTCTTGATCTGGCCGGCGCCGGTGCCCACCGCGAGGTCGGCAATCGTCGTGTCCTCGGTCTCTCCCGAACGGTGCGACACGATGGCGGTGTACCCGGCGCGCCACGCCAGGGCCATCGCGTCCAGCGTCTCGGTGACCGAACCGATCTGATTGAGCTTGATCAGGATCGCGTTGGCCACGCCCTTCTCGATGCCCTCCTCCAGGATCGAGGCGTTGGTGACGAACAGGTCGTCGCCCACGAGCTGCACCGTCGACCCCAGTTCCTTCGTGAGCGCTGCCCAGCCGTCCCAGTCGCCCTCGGCGAGGCCGTCCTCGATGGAGACAATCGGGTACTGCCGGCACCAGTCGGCCCAGAGCGCGATCATCTGGTCGCTCGAGCGGACGCCTTCCCCCGACTTGCGCAGGACGTAGTGCTTCTTCTCCTCGTCCCAGAACTCGCTGGCCGCGGGGTCGAGGGCGATGAAGGCCTGCGTGCCCGGCGTGTAGCCGGCCTTCGTGATGGCCTCGAGCACGACGTCCATCGCCTCCTGGTTCGACCTGAGGCTGGGCGCAAAGCCGCCTTCGTCGCCGACGCCCGTCGCGTAGCCCTTCTTCTTCAGAATCCCGCGCAGGGCGTGGAAGACCTCGGCCCCCGCGCGCAGGGCCTCGGCAAAGGTGCCTACGCCGAGCGGCATCACCATGAACTCCTGAAAGTCCACGCTGCTGTCGGCGTGCGCGCCGCCGTTGAGAATGTTCATCATCGGCGCCGGCAGCGCGAGACCCTGTCCGGAGTCGCCGGCGAGCCCCGCGAAGTGCTCGAAGAGCGGCACGCCCGCCTCTGCGGCGCCCGCCTTCGCGGCGGCCATCGACACGCCAAGGATGGCGTTGGCTCCGAGCGCGCGCTTGTTCGGCGTGCCGTCGAGCGCGTTCATCGCCTCGTCGAGGGTCCGCTGATCGAACGCCTTCCCGGCGATGGCCGGGGCGATGCGCGTGTTGACGTTGGCCACCGCAATGGTGACGCCCTTGCCCAGGAAGCGCGCGCCGTCGCCGTCGCGCAGTTCGAGCGCCTCGCGCTGGCCCGTGGACGCGCCCGAAGGCACGGCCGCGCGCCCGAAGGCGCCGCTCTCGAGCGTGACGTCGACTTCCACTGTGGGATTGCCCCGCGAGTCGATGATCTCGCGCGCATGGACCTTGCCGATTTTCACGATGGTGTCCTTTGTGAAGGGGGGGGAAGGGTCTCCTCCCCTGCTCTGTCGTAAGCCGCCTCGATCTGCAGCGCCGCCGGAGCCGACTCTTCGACCCGCACCTCATCGTCTCTCGTGAGCACGACGACGCCCTTTTCCGTCACGGTGTAGCGCCGCCGGTCGTCCTCGGGGTCGTAGCCGATGACCGCGCCGCGCGGGACGACGACGTCGCGATCGACGATGACGCGGCGCAGCCGGGCGTGACGTTCGACCCGGACGCCCGGCATGAGGATCGACTCCTCGATGTGGCAGTAGCTGTGGACGCGCACGTTGGGGCCGAGCACCGATCCGATGACGCGGCTCCCCGAGATGATGCAGCCCGCCGACACGATCGAATCGAGCGCCCGCCCACAGCGCGAGCCCTCGTCGGCGAACACGAACTTCGCCGGGGGCGCCTGCGGCTGGTACGTGCGCAAGGGCCACTCGGGGTCGTACATGTTGAACTCGGGGTTCACGTGGCACAGATCGAGGTTGGCCTCGAAGTAGGCATCGAGCGTGCCGATGTCGCGCCAGTACTGGGAGGCCTTCTTGTTCTCGTCGGTGAACCGGTAGGCGTAGACGGGGTGCTCCTTCAGGAGGAGGGGCAGGATGTCCCTCCCGAAGTCGTGGCTCGTCGGGCGCGCCGCGTCGGCCTCGAGCGCGGCCACGAGCGCCGGCGCGTCGAAGATGTAGATGCCCATCGAGGCGAGCACCTCGCCCGGCTGCCCAGGGATCGTGATCGGATCGCGGGGCTTCTCCTGGAACCCCACGATGCGGTCGCTCGGGTCGACTTGCAGGACGCCGAACCGGCGCGCCTCGGCCACGGGCACCTCGATGGCCGCCAGCGTCGCCGCCGCCCCACGGTCCCGGTGGAACTGGAGCATCCGGCTGTAGTCCATCTTGTAGACGTGGTCGCCCGCGAGCAGCACGATGTCGCGCGGGTCCTCGCGGACAATCGAGTACAGGTTCTGGTAGACCGCATCGGCGGTGCCCAGGTACCAGTTCTCCCCCACGCGCTTCTGAGGCGGGAGGATCTCGATGAAGTCCCCCAGTTCCTCGGCCACCACGTTCCAGCCCATCCGGATGTGGCGGTTGAGCGAGAGCGACTTGTACTGGGTGACGATGAAGATGCGCCGCATCCCCGAGTTCAAGCAGTTGCTCAGGGTGAAGTCGATGATGCGGTAGGGGCCGCCGAAGAACACGGCGGGTTTCGCCCGTTCTTTGGTCAGAGGGTAGAGCCGCTCACCGGCGCCCCCGGCGAGGACGATGACCAGTGCGTCGTGGGCCATGGTGGGGGCGGATCCAGGGAGTGCCCCTCAGGGCAGCCGCCGGGCCGGATGATAGCACGACGGCATGGCGAACAGGCGGCACAACTCCGTGAGAATCAGTGGTTTGACTTGCTTTCGGCCCCTTCGTATGATGATGGGTGTCGTAGTGTCCCCCTCATGATCTCATTTGGAGCTCGTTTGATGTATCGTGCGCACTTCCGCGTGACCACGGTCGCGGCGCTCTTGTCGCTGGCAGTGGCCGGCGCGACGCCGCTGGCCGCTCAAACCAAGGACTCGAAACAGGACAAGAAGCTGCAGGAGGCGCAGCGCGTCGAGATCCAGGGCCTCATGATGGCCACCGACCAGGCCATGACGCAGGGCGTCGCCGACGGCGGCACGGCGTTCGCGCTCACGCCCGACGGGAAGAAGACCCCGAAGATCGAGGCCGGCACCAATCCGGCCGCCATCGGCTTCCGGCACGACCTGCTCAAGGCGCAGCAGGGCAAGATCTACGTGCCGTTCACCGTGACGGTCGAACCCGGCAAGCTCGGAACCAATAACGTCGCGATGTACGTTCGCGTGGCGCCGAAGGGCGCGGCGGCGCCCACCGAGGACGAGCGCAAGAAGGCCGACAAGGAAAACCCGCTGTTCCCGTTCGAGGACGTCTACTTCGTCGATCTGAAGCCGCTCGCGCCCGGCCTGCACCCCTCCGTGTCGCGCGCGTTCGCCGTGGCCGCCGGCGATTACGACGTCTACATCGCCGTCAAGCCGCAGGTGGGCGACAAGGAACTGCCGAAGAACACGGTGCTGCCGGTCACCGTCGCGAAGCACACCGTGACGGTGCCCGACTTCTGGAACGGCGAGCTGACGACGAGCACCATCATGGTGGCCGACAAGATCGACGCGGCGCAGCAGCTCCCCGCCGGGGAGCAGCGCGAGCACCCCTACGTCATCGGGGGGGCCGAGATCACGCCCGCCGTCGACACCAAGTTCGCCAAGGGCGAGGAGCTGCTGGTACTGTTCCAGATCTACAACCCCGCCCTCGATGAGAACGGCAAGCCGAACGTCACGGTGGAGTACGAGTTCCACAAGAAGGACGGCGAGGCCGAGAAGCTGTTCAACAAGATGAACCCCCAGGAGTTCAACGCGTCGACCCTGCCGCCCAACTTCGATCCGAAAATGGATCACCAGGTGGCCGCCGGCTGGGGCGTGCCGCTGGCGTCCTTCCCTCCGGGCGACTACCGCCTGCACATCCGGGTGAAGGACAACAAGGCGGCCAAGGAGATCACGCGCGACGTGAACTTCTCGGTGACGGGTTCGTAGGACTCTGTAACCGGCAGGCTGATGCGGGAGCGCCCGATGCACACACTCGAACGATGGCTCGTCTCGGCTCTGGCCGCCGGCAGCGTCGTGGTGTGCGCGGGCGCCGCCGCGGCGCAGCCGGGCCAGAGCACCCCGTCGGTACGAGGCGCCGAGGCGCTCCCTCGGGCCGCGCTGGCCCTGGCCGGCCGCATCGAGGGGCAGGTCACCGACGAGCGCGGGCAGCCGGTGCCAGGGGCAGCCATCACGGCGCACGGCGCGCGGTTCCTCCTCGCCACCTCCGACACCCAGGGGCGCTTCGCCATCGAGAGCGTGCAGCCCGGCCCCTACCTGGTCAGGGCCCAGCACACGGGGTTCGCCGCCTCGCGCCGGAACCTCGTCGAGGTCACCCCGGCCGGGTCGGCCTGGCAGACGCTGCGGCTGCAGCGGCTGGCCGCCGCCGCGGCGCGTCCATCCGTCGACACGCCGGTCGTGGCGGCCGGCTTCGCGCAGACCGGCGGCCCCGACGCCGTCGGCGAAGCGGGCGCCTCGACCAGTGGCGAGGCCGACGAGCACAGCCACTCGCCGCTCGCCTGGCGGCTGCGCCACCTGAAGCGGTCGGTGCTCCGCGAGGCGGGACACGACGGCATGGTCGACGCCGAGGCGTTCGACCCCGGGGCGACGGCCTCACCGGGCGTGATGGCGTCCCTCGCGCAGCCCGGCGCGGGGTTCGACAGCGCCCTCTGGGCCGACGGGCTCGCGGGCGAGGTCCAGTTCCTCACCACGAGCTCGTTCGACAGCCCTCAGGAACTGTTCGCCACCAACCAGGTACCGCGCGGCGTGGCCTACGTCGCGTTCGGTTCGCCCGCGGGGAGCCACACGACCTGGGCGGTCCAGGGCGCGCTCACGCAGGGTGACCTCTCGTCGTGGGTGCTCGGCGGCAGCTTCACGCGTCCCATGGCGTCGTCGCACGAGCTCGACGTCGAATTGTCGTACGGCATGCAGCGCTACGACGGTGGCAACCCGCTCGCGCTCGCGGCCGTGGCCGACGGCAATCGTCGTGTCGGGACCGTCGCGGTGTCGGATCGCTGGCGCTTCCTGCCGAACGCCACCCTGGTCGTGGGCAGCCGTTACGAGAAGTACGACTACATCGACGGCAACGGCCTGCTGAGCCCCTCGCTCGAGATGCGCTGGATGACCTCGAAAGGCGTCTGGCTGCGCGCGGCCGTGGCGCGGCGGGCGCTGGCACCCGGTGCCGAGGAGTTCGTGCCCTCGCCCGTCGCGGGCCAATGGCTGCCGCCACAGCGCACGTTCTCGCCGCTCACGGCCAACGGCTTCCAGCACGAGCGCTCGAACCACGTCGAGTTCGGCATCGAGCGGCAGGTCGCGACATGGATCTTCAGCGCCAGGGCCTACCGCCAGATCGTGAGCGATCAGCTGCTGGCCGCCTTCGGCGAGCGCGTCGAGGGGATGCCGCGCGCCGACATCGGCCACTACCGGACGGGAAACACCGGCGATCTCGAGGCCTACGGCTGGTCGATCGGCTTGAGCCGCCCGCTCGCCTCGCGCATCCGCGGGTCGGTCGAGTACACGCTGGCGCACGCCCGCTGGGCCGACGATTCCATGGTGGTGGCCGCCGCCGGTCTGCAGGGCCGCTCGCCGAACGAACGGCTGCACGACGTGACGGCGCTCGTCGAGACCGAGATCCCCGAGACCGCCACGCGCGTCTACGCCGCCTACAAGCTGAACACGGGGTACGCCAAGGCGGTCGGCTTCGACCAGCCGCCGGGGTTCGATGCCCGGTTCGACGTCCGGGTCACGCAGGGGCTTCCGTTCCTCGGCTTCACCCGCGCCGACTGGGAGGTGCTGGTGGCCGTCCGAAACCTCTTCCGCGAGCAACTCGTCGGCGCGTCCGTCTACGACGAACTGCTCGTCGTGAGGCCGCCGAAGCGGATCGTGGGCGGACTGATGGTGAGGTTCTGAAGGCTCGCCATCGTCTGATCCACTCGTCACCGAGCGACAGGCGCACCCCCTCGGAAGGTGCGCCTTTTTTGTTGAGAACATTGAAGATCCGGTTTCGTGGATCGTACTTCGGGAACTTGAAGGGATGGCCGGCCAGTGCGCGGTCGGTCGAGCCTAAATCCTTGTAGATCAAAGGGAAATCGCCTGAATCCCCGCCGCCATCGTCCGGAACGTGGTTTGCTTCATCACAACCTGCCGGACGTGTCTACATCAGCTTTGCTGTTGAGGTTCGTCTGGCCGGGACACGCCATGCTGGGCACGTGGAGACGCGGAGGCCGATCGGCGCAGTGGGGGAAGCACACGCTTGCCCTGGCCGTCGTGGCCTGCCTGCTGGCGCTCGCCTCGCTGAACATCTCGCTCAGGTTCGCCTGGAACGAGGTCGAGGACGGCGTCCTCTGGACGGCGGGACCGCAGGGCGTCGTCGCCGCCGAGGTGTTGCCGCAGGGTCCCGGTCAGCGCGCAGGCGTGCGGGCCGGCGACGTGCTGCTGGCGGTGAACGGCCGCGCCGTCGAGCAGGCCACCGACGTGCTCGACGTGCTCCACGCGGGCCATGCCGGGCAGGC
Organism: Vicinamibacteraceae bacterium; assembly: GCA_023384595.1. GTDB lineage: Bacteria > Acidobacteriota > Vicinamibacteria > Vicinamibacterales > JAFNAJ01 > JAHDVQ01. The sequence goes on from JAHDVQ010000011.1 coordinate 18,308, forward strand.
AGTGCGCTACACGCTGCTGCAGGAGGGCGCGCGGCAGGTGCGCGAGCTGGCGCTCGTCCCGGTGCCGCAGGGCCGCCGGGGACTCTACTTCGTGCTCTCGGCCGTCGCCATCTTCACCCTGCTCGTGGGCCTCGGGGTCAGGCTGAAGCGGCCGAACGAGCTGGCGACGCTGCACTTCTTCTGGCTCTGCGCAGCGTTCTTCGGCGTCTTCGCGTTCTCGTTCAGCGGACGGCTCGACCGGCTCGACTGGACCTTCTACTGGTCGGACGTGGTGGCGCTGCTCATGCTGCCACCGCTGTTCTTCCACTTCACGCTGGTCTTTCCCGAGCGCCCGCACGCGTGGGTGCGCACGCGCGCGGCCCGCACGCTGGTACCCCTCGTCTACGCGCCGGCTGCGCTGCTACTGGCGGCGCGCATCGCGCTCATCGCGGGAGCGGTGGGAATGGGCCCGCGGCTCTCGCAGGGGCTCGCGCTCATCGATCGGCTCGAACTGGTCTACCTCGCGGCAGGCCTCGTGGGCGGGCTGCTGGTCGTCTGGCGCGCGCTCGGCCGCGTCCGCTCGGTCACGGCGAAGCGTCAGCTCCGCTGGATCGTCTGGGGCACGGCCCTTGGCGGCCTGCCGTTCGTGCTGGCCTACGTCGTCCCCTTCAGCCTCGGCTGGGAGCCGTGGCAGCGCGTCGAGTTCTTCGTGCTGCCGCTCGGGCTCGTGCCGCTCGCCTTCGCCTCGGCGGTCGTGCGGTACCGGCTGATGGACGTCGAGGTCATCATCAAGCGGAGCCTGGTCTACGCGACGGCGGTCTCGGCGATTGCGGCCATCTACGCGGTGCTCTTCAAGCTGGCGACCGAGTTCCTGTTCGGGGGGGCGGAGCAGCACACCACCATCATCGCGGTGCTCGCCACGCTGGTCGTGGTGCTGCTCGCGCCGGTGGTCAAGAACGCCATCCAGACGACGCTCGATCGGGCCTACTACCGCGATCGGTACGACTACCGCCGCGCGCTCGTGAGCTTCGCGCGCGAACTGAGCGCCGATCTCGACCTGGATCGTCTGAGCGGGCGGCTGGTGGAGCACGTGCGTCACACGCTCTCGCTCGACCGGATGGCGATGCTGATGGCGGAGGCCGACGGCGGCGAAGCCTGGACGTCGGCGCACGCGGCGGGCTTCGAAGACGACGCGCCCGTGCGTCTGAGCATGCTGAGCGGCATCGGCGGCCGCCTGCTCGATGGACACACCGTGGCGCTCGACGACCCGCTGGTGACGCGGCGCTTCGCGCTCGGCGAGGTCAACGCGTGGCGCGACCGCGGCGTGCACTACTTCGTCCCGTGCGTGGCCAAGGAGCGGACCGTCGCGGTGCTCGCCCTCGGCGGCAAGGAGAGCGGCGAGCCGCTGAACTCCGAGGACATGGCGCTGCTGGCCGCGGTCGCCAGCCAGGTGGCGACGGCCATCGAGAACGGCCGCCTGTACCAGCAGCTGCGCGTGAAGGCCGACGAGTTGAACCGGCTCCGCCAGTTCTCGGAGAGCATCATCACGTCGCTCACAGACGGCCTGCTCGTGGCCGGACTCGACGACCGCATCATGCGGTGGAACCCGTCGCTCGAGCAGCTCTACGGCGTGTCGCGCAGCGAGGCCGTGGGCCGCCGGCTCGACGAGGTGTTCCCGGCGGAGTTCGTGCAGGTGCTGCGCGAGGCGCGCGCCGCCGAGAACGGGCTGGGGGCGGTCTACCGGGTGCCCCTCGAATCGCGCCACGCCGAGTCGCGCCCGCTGCTCGTGAACGCGGCGGCCTCGCCGCTGCGCACGCCCGACGGCGCCGTGGCCGGCACCATCGTCATCATCGAGGACACGACGGCGCGCGTGAAGCTCGAGGAGCAGCTGCAGATCTCCGAGAAGATGGCGTCGCTCGGTCTCCTCGCGGCGGGGGTGGCGCACGAGGTGAACACGCCGCTCACCGGCATTTCGAGCTACACGCAGATGCTGCGCGAGGGCGCCGACCCCGGCGACCCGCGCTCGCAGCTGCTCGAGAAGATCGAGAAGCAGACCTTCCGTGCGGCGAAGATCGTCAACGGGCTGCTGAACCTGGCGCGGCCGACGCAGAGCGACCTCGGCCCGGTGGAGCTGCACGGCGTCATCAACGACGTGCTGTCGCTGGTGGAGCACCAGTTCCGCAGTTCCAGCATCCAGCTCCGCAAGGCGTTCGCCGAGACCTCGCCGGTCGTCCTGGGTGTGGAGCACAAGCTGCAGCAAGTGTTCCTGAACCTCTTCCTCAACGCGCGCGATGCGATGCCTCGCGGCGGATGGCTGTCGATCTCCACCCGCACGGCCGGCGAAGACGCCGTCGTCGAGGTCTCCGACACGGGGGCGGGCATCCCGTCCGACCAGCTCGCCCGCATCTACGATCCGTTCTTCACGACGAAGCCCATCGGGCAGGGCACGGGGCTCGGCCTCTCGATCACGTACGGCATCGTCCAGGAGCACAACGGCAGCATCAGCTGCGAGAGCACGCCGGGCCTGGGCACGAAGTTCGTGCTGCGGCTGCCGCTGGCTGGCGCGGTGCGCACGGCCGGGACGGCGGCCCTCGAGGGCTGACACAGGAAGGACGCCGGGTTACGGCAGATCACATGGCACGACAGGGGCACGTCCTCGTCATCGACGACGAGGAGATCATGCGCGAGATCCTGGAGACCCTTCTCACACGGGAGGGCTACCAGGTGCGGCTCGCCGCGAACGGCACCGCAGGCCTCGACCTGGCCCGCAGCGTCCCGTTCGACGCGGCCATCGTCGACGTGATGATGCCGGGCATCGACGGCATCACCACGCTCGAGGAGCTGCGCAAGATCGACGAAGATCTGCCGGTCATCATGCTGACGGCCTTCGCGTCGGTCGAGAACGCCATCGGCGCCATGAAGCGCGGCGCCTTCGACTACATCACCAAGCCGTTCAAGAACGACGAGGTGCTGGTCGTCCTGGGCAACGCCGTCGAGCGCCGGCGGCTGGTCGACGAGAACACCGCGCTGCGCCAGAACCTGCAGGCCGGGTCGAACCGCTTCGCGAACATCATCGGCCGCAGCGGCCGGATGCGTCAGGTCTTCGACCTCGTCATCCAGGCGGCGCCGTCGCGGTCGACGGTGCTCGTCTACGGCGAGAGCGGCACGGGCAAGGAGCTGGTCGCGCGCGCCCTGCACACGAACTCACCCCGCGCCGACCGGCCCTTCGTCACGGTCAACTCGGGGAGCCTGCCGCCGGACCTGCTCGAGTCGAACCTCTTCGGGCACGTGAAGGGCGCCTTCACCGGCGCGGTCTATCCCAAGAAGGGCCTCTTCGAGCTGGCCGACAAGGGCAGCATCTTCTTCGACGAGATCGGCAACGTGCCGCTCGAGACGCAGGCCAAGCTGCTGCGCGTCATCCAGGAGCGCGAGTTCATGCGCCTCGGCGGCGTCGAGACCATCAAGGTCGACGTCCGCATCATCGCGGCGACCAACGTCGACCTGCGGAAGATGATGGAGGAGGGGCGGTTCCGCGAGGACCTGTACTACCGGCTGCACGTCATCACGGTGACGCTGCCGCCCCTGCGCGAGCGCAAGGAGGACATCCCGCTGCTCGCCCAGCACTTCCTGGAGAAGTACCGCGAGGAGAACGCCAGGGAGCAGATGGAGCTCGCGCCCGACGCGCTCGATCTGATGATGGAGTACGACTGGCCCGGCAACGTGCGCGAGCTCGAGAACGTCATCGAGCGCGCCGTGGTGCTCTGTCCGGGCCGGCGCATCGGCGTCGAGCTGATGCCCGAGCACGTGCGCAGCGCGAGGCCGTTCCAGATTCCACAGATCGTGCTGCCGCCCGAAGGCATCTCGTTCAAGCAGGTCATCGGCGACTTCGAGCGTCGCCTCATCGAGTCGACGCTCGAGGCGGCCGGCGGCGTGCAGAAGCGCGCCGCGGAGTTGCTCCAGATCAAGCCGACGACGCTCAACGAGATGATCAAGCGCTACGACATCCGCCCGCGCCGGAAGAAGTCGCCGAGCAACGGGCGGCACGAGGCGCCGCGCCACGACGGCGCCGACGAGGCCGACGCCGAGCCGGGCGAGCCGGCTACCCCGCCTGACGTACCTTCGCCATGAGGCGATCGTACTTCGCCAGGATCACGTCCCACTCGTAGTTCGCCCGCACGTACGCCCGGCCGTTGCGGCCGAGGCCCTCGCGCAGCCGGGGGCTGGCCATGAGGAGCGACAGCGCCTCGACGAACTCGTCCTGGTTCTCGTAGTAGAGGCCCGCGTTGCTCGCACGGCAGTGCGCCGTCAGGACGTCGCTGCGGCCGTTGGCGAGAATCGGCGTACCCATCGCGAAGCTCTCGAGCGCGAGCAGCGAGAGGCTCTCGTAGGGCGAGGGGACGGCGACGACCGTCGCGGCTTCGAGCGCGAGCAGGCGCTCCTGCTCGGGCAGCGTGCCGGCAAACCGCACCCAGGGCTCTTCGGGAATCGCCATGAGCTTCACGCCCATGAGCACGAGGGCGGCATCGCCGCCCGCCTCGCGGTAGGCGGCGAAGTACTCGAAGAGTTCCTCGCAGCCCTTGCCCGGATCGATGCGGCCGCCGTAGAGCACGAACGGCCCGTGGAGTCTGTGCCGGCGACGGAACGCCGACCCCCTGGGCCGTGCGCCGAACCGCGCGCTGTCGTTCGTATCGCGCGGCAGGACCTCGGGCGCCGCGTCGCCGTCTTCCGGCGTCCCTGCTGCCGCCGCCCGCTCGCGTCGATCCCGTCCGCCGTGTCGGCCGCCGCGCGCGCCCGGGTCGGCGTCGCGACGTTCGCGTCCGCCGCCACGCGGCTCGCGACGCTCCCGCAGCCACGAGACCGGCAGGTCGACGCCGCAGCCGATGGTGTCCTGGGCGACCGCGCCGATCCCGAACATGTCGGCGAGCATCCGCCGCTCGACCTCGGTGTTGTAGGCCATGCCGGCCGGCTTCGCGAACACCTCGCGGTAGAGGCCGAGGCGGATGGCCGGCTCGTCGTGGGCCGTCGGCACGAGGATGCTCTTGTGCGGCGCCACGCGCAGGCCGAGCACCGTCGGCGCGTAGAGGTACGTGAAGAAGATCAGGAAGTCGTACTGCGCCGCGTGCCGCTCGAGGTACTCCTGGAGCCCGGGGCACCACGGCCCCTGCTGCTCGAGCCACTCGCGCTCGTCGTCGGCCGTGTGCGCGTAGTGGAAGATCCAGTCCGAGTAGCGGTTGAAGGCCTCGATGTCGCGCGTGCGGGCGTTGGCGAACCGGCGCACGGTGACGCCTCGGACGCGGTCGACGCCCTCGGCGTACTCGTTCTTCCACGTGATGTAGTCGCGCGCGCAGGTGGTGAGCACCTCGACGTCGTGCCGCTGGGCCATCCGCTCGGCGATGAGCCGGCAGTGGTACTCGGAGCCGCCCAGGATGTCCGCCCCGTAGCGCTGGACGATGAACGCGATCTTCACGGTTGGCGATCCATTTCACGGCGGGAGCCGCCCGCCTCGGCCAGCACCTCTGCCAGCCGGGCCGAGACGGCCTCGAGCCGAAACGCTTCGAGGCGGGCGCGCTGTCCGGCGACGACCCGCTCGCGAAGGCGGCGGTTGTAGGCGAGCTCGGCCAGCAGCTCCGCGGCGAACTCGAGGTCTTTCGGGTGGAACATCACGCCCGCCCCGGCCAGCGTTTCCGGGATGGCCGCCGCCCCGAAGGCGAGGACGGGCACCTGCATGGCCATCGCCTCGACCAACGGCACGCAGAAGCCCTCGTGCTCGCTGAGCGACACGTAGACGCTCGCGTGTCGATAATACGCGGCCAGCTCCGCATCCGGCACGGCCCCGGTGAACAGGAACCGCTCACCGAGCATCTTGTACTCGACGACGAGGCCGCGGATGGCGGCGTAGTACCGCGGCACCGCCTCGGTCCTGCCCACGAACACGAACCGGTACTGCGTGTCCACGTAGCGCTTGTAGAACTCGGCGAGCCGGATGTGATCCTCGATCTTCTTGTTCGGCGCGATCCGCCCGACGAACAGGAAGTTCTTCAGCCCGTCACCGAGGATCTTCTCGAGAGCCGGCCTCGGCGGGGCCTGGGCGAGCCGATCGAGATCGAGCGCCAGAGGCAGCACGCCCGTGCGGCGGAACCCGAGCGCCTCGAGCTCGAGCCGGTTGAATTCGGACACCCCGACCGCGAGGTCCGTCGCGTCCGGCAGCGACGCCAGCTCCTCCCGCCCCAGCGCGGCGAGGCGGGCGATGTCCGCATCGTAGGGCGCGAAGAAGTGGGCGGGCGTGACGTTGTGGTAGTGCAGCACCCGGAACCCGTCGACGCGCGCGAAGGCCTCGCTGAGCAGCGACGGCAGGGCGTAGTGGTAGAGCACCACGTCCGCGCGCTGCGCGGCCGGCTCCTCGAAGGGCCGGATGTCGTCCCTGAGATCCTCGTCGATGCTGAGGGCGAAGATCTCCGACTCGTGCCCGAGCGCCCGGACGAGCGCGCGGACGCGCCGCGCCGAATCGCCCACGGCGTCGCCGCGGTGCGCGGCCGGGATCCACTGGTGGACGATCATGCCTCAGGGTCCGCGGCGCCTGGCGGCGGCAGCGGCAGCGCCTGGTAGAGCGACGGGCGGTACTGCCGGATCTCGTCGAGACGCTCCCGCTGCTCGTACTGATGCCAGAAATCGAAGGTCACGGCCGCCTCTGGTGCCGGCTCGACCGCGAAGGACCGATCGACGAAGTCGAGGAGCAGCCGTCCGAAGTCGCGGCCGACGAGCCGGGCCAGCGCGGCATCCTGGGCCGCGACGATGCGGTCGGCCAGCGCGGCATCGCCGGCGACCGCGTCGATGAGCGCCGCCACGCGCAGCGGGTCCTTCGTGTCGTACAGCACGCCGGCGCCGTCCATCGTCGCCGGCACGGCCGACGCCGCGTAGGCCAGCACGGGCACGCCCATGTGGAAGGCCTCGACGAGCGGGACGCAGAAGCCCTCGTGCTCGCTCGCGCAGAGGAAGACGTCGGCCAGCTCGTAGACCGACCTCAGCTCCTCGTTCGTGACGTGCCCGAGGAAGTGCACGTCGCGCACCCCCAGCGCGCGGACCAGGCGCTGGAGCATCGCGAAGTACTGCTCGAAGGCCGAGTAGCCGCCCACGAAGAGGAGCCGCGATCGCGGATTGAAGCGCGATTGGTAGGCCGCGAACGCGCGGATGACGTCTTCGATCTTCTTGTTGGGGATGACGCGCCCGACGAAGATCACGTTCGTCCGGTCGTCGTCGAAGGCGGCCGTGAAGAAGCGGTGCGGCTCGACGTCGAGATGCGCGAAGGAGGGGACGACCGGGAGCACGCCCGTCCGCGGGAACCCGGCCGCCTCGAGCTCCTGCCGGTTGAACTCGGAGTCGCCGAGCGCCAGCACCACCCGATCGGCGTAGGCGGCGAGCTCGCGCCGTCCGTGGTAGCACAGCGTCACGAGCTGCTCGTGCACGCCGACGAAGTACTCGGGCGGCGTGATGTTGTGGTAGACGAGCGTCATCCGATCGGGCAACGCGAAGGCCACGCGCGAGGCGCGCGATCCAATCGAGAAGTGGTGGATGAGCAGGTTCTCCGGGTGGCTCGCGTCGAGCAGATCCCGGAAGTCGTAGGTCCTCGACTCCAGCCGCGCGTCGGCCGTCTCGACGAAGATGTCCGACTCGTAGCCGGCCTCGCGCAGCACGCGCTGGATGCCCAGCACCTCGTGGCCGATCGCGTCGCCGTAGCTCAGCGTCGCCAGAACCTGGTGCACGGCGCGGCGGCTCACGGGCGGGCTCCTCTGCGACGGGGCGCCGGCCGCACGGCCGCCGCCGGCCGCCCGACGACGGGCCCCGCCGGCAGTGAGGCGAGCACGGCGTCGGCCGCGGGGAGCACGCGCGCGCGGCGCGCGAAGAACCCGGGCAGCGGCTCCATGGTGCGGCCCGGGCCGCCCCGGCGGTCCTCATCGGCCAGGCGCGCGAACATCTCGTCGTACTTGCGTTCGATCACGGGCCAGGCGTAGTGGCGCCTGAAGTACTCGCGGCCGTTCTGTCCGAGCGACAGGTTCAGCGCCACGTTCGACTCGAGCACCTGGAGGGCCTCGGCGAAGTCCTCGAACGACTCGTAGTAGAGCCCGGCGTTGCTGCGCGAGCATTGACCGCGCAGCACGTCGCAGCGGGCGTTGGCGAGCACCGGACGTCCCATCGCCCACGACTCGAGCGTCACCATGGAGAGGCTCTCGTAGTACGAGGGCATGACCAGCGCCTCGGCCCCGGCCATCGCGTCGTACTTCTCCTGATCGTCCACGAATCCGAGGTGGCGCACCCACGGGGCGTCGGGAATCGGCAGGAGCGACTTGCCGATGAGCACCAGCGTGAGCGCGCTCGGATACCAGCGGCGATAGCGCTCGAAGTAGTCGAACAGTTCCTTGCAGCCCTTGTTCTCGTCGATGCGGCCCACGTACACGACATAGGGGCCCGAAACGCCGTGCCGCGCCCGGAAGCGCCGCACGTCGGCGCCGGAGGGGACGTCGGATCCGACGCCGACCACGACGCCGGGCACATCGGGCGTGCCGGCCGCGGCCTGGAGCATGACCTGTTCCTCCGGCGAGTTGTACATCAGCGCCCGGACGCCGCGAAGCACCGGCGTGAAGAGCGAGAGCCCCACGGCGGCGTCGCGCTCGGCCGTGGGGACGATGATGGCCCGTCCCGGCGCGGCCCGCGCCCCCCAGTACGCGTGATAGTACCGGTAACTGAAGAACAGCAGGAAGTCGAAGTCGCCGCGGTGCCGCTCGACGTACTTCACGAGGGCCGGACTGGAGGGCCCTTCGCTGCGCAGCCACGCCAGCTCGTCGGCGAGCGAGTGCGTCTCGCCGAAGACGAGGTGCGAACGCGCGCCGAAATCGTCCGGATCTCTCGGCCGGTCGACGGGGAAGCGCCGTACCCGGATCCCGTGCACCGAGTCCTCGCCGGGGGCGATCTCGTTCTTCCAGGTGACGTAGTCGCGCGCGCAGGTGGTGAGCACCTCGACCTGGTGACGCGGGGCCAGGTGCTCGGCGACGTACCGCGCATGCAGCTCCGCGCCGCCGTTGATTTCGGCGCCGTAGCGCTGGACGACGACGGCGAGCTTCACTGCTCGTCTGAACCGGCCCCGCCCTCGTTCGGCGGGGGTGCGGCCTCCCCGGGGTCAGGCGCCTGCGCCGGCGGTGACTCCTGTGAGCCGGCCGCCGCGGACGTCCCCTCGTCGGCCCCGGGACGCCGGCGTCCGCGGCGCCGGCGGCGGCGCTTGCGCGCCGCGTCGGCCTGCGCGCTCTCGCCCTCGGTCGCTCCCTCGTCGTCCTCGTCGCGCGGCGGTCCGGCCAGCGCGTCCGGCCGGTACTGGACGACACCCTCGAGCGCGCGCGCGCGGCGCTCCGCGAAGTCGAGCCGCGCCGACATCGACTCGAGCCTCAGGCGAAGGTGCTTCGCCTCGAGGGTCGTCCGCGTCAGCTCGACGACGAGGTTGTTCAGCACCTCGAAGGTGAGGGCGTCCAGCTCCCGCCGCCGCAGCAGATGCTCGTTGATCTTCGTCTGCAGGTGCAGGGCGTGGCTGATCCGGTTGGCGTTGAAGAACAGCTTGACGATCGGGCTCAGCAGCCGGCGGATGAAGCGCAGCGGCGCGCGGTGCGACTCGTAGATGGAGTGCGCCTCGAACTCGAAGGTCTCGACGGGCGGCTCCGCCGCGCGGGCGCGGCGATAGTGCTCGAGCAGGTTCGAACGCACGCTCTCCGGGTCGAGCAGGCGCTCGAGCTTCACCGTCGCCAGGTGCCGCACCTCCTCTTCCGTGTAGTCGGCGCCGCGCTTGTCGCGGATGCGCGCGCGGATCTGCCGCATGATGTCGTCGACGTCGATCGAATCGGAACGTACGTTGAGGTCGGCCATGGCAGCTGCGGAATCCGTTCGTGCGCGCCGACGGCTACAGGCCGAACGGGTGGTAGAGGATGGTCCCCACCGCCACGGCCCACAGCGCCACGCACGCAAGCAGCGGACGGTCGGTCAGCAGCATCTCGGCCGGACTGCCGCCCCCCTGCTTCTGGTGTACGAGATAGAGATACCTGAAGATGCCGTAGATCGGAAACGGCAGCGTCAGCAGCAGGCGATCGGTACCGAACTTGTCGATCGTCTCCGGGCTGACCGTGTAGAGCGCATAGGCCACGAGCGTCGCCGCCGCCACGACCGCGATCATCTGGTCGAGCAGGTACGGGCTGTATTCCTGGAGGATCCGCCGGTGGCTGGTGGCCCCGTGCTGCAGGAGCACCAGCTCGTGGCGCCGCTTGCTCAGGGCCAGGAACAACGCGAGCAGGATGGTGCAGACGAGCAGCCAGTGGCTGATCGGCACGCCAATGGCCACCGCACCCGCCACCGCGCGCAGGACGAAGCCGATCGCGATGGTCATCACATCGATGATGACGGCGTGCTTGAGGGGGCCCGAATAGACGCTCAGCAGGCCCAGATAGACCGCAGCGACCAGCAGGAACCCGCGGCCCACCGCCGCCGCCGCCACGAGCGCCGCCGCCGCGAGGACGATGGCCACCCCGAGCGCGAGACGCGGCCCGAGCCTCCCGCTCGCAATGGGACGATGCCGCTTGATCGGGTGCTGCCGGTCGTTCTCGCGGTCGACGACGTCGTTGACGAGGTACACGACGCCCGAGAGCGCGCAGAAGATGACGAAGGCCGCCGCGGCCAGGACGAACGAGCGCAGGTCGAGCAGCTCGCGTCCGAACAGCAGGGCCGCGAAGACGACGAGGTTCTTCGTCCACTGGCTTGGACGAAGCGAGACGATCAGGCTGTGAACGAGAGAAGTGGAGGCCTCGGCCCTGGAAGGGGCCGGGGCGCCGTCAACGCGAGACGTGGCTGGCTGGCGCCCCATGAAGCGCAGTGTGCGGCCGTCCCGAACGGCCTACGAGAAGCTGGCGACCGCCGGCTCCTCGGACTCGAAGGTCTCGAACACCGTCAGGAGCTTGGTGATGGACAGCAGGTCCTGGATGCGCTTGGTCAGGTTGAGCAGCTTCAGCTTGCCCCCCTGGCGGCTCACCGTCGTATAGGTGCGAACGATCTCGCCGAGGCCCGCGCTGTCGATGTACGGCACGCCTTCGAGATTGAGCAGGATCTTGCGGTGACCCTGGTTGAGCAGGCTGTTGATCTTGTCCTTCAACAGCTCATCGCCCTCCCCGAGGGTAATCTTGCCGGTCAGATCGAGGATCGTCACATCGCCAACGACCCGTTCCTCGATATGCATTGCTAACCTCCGTGCGAGCGCGAGACGCGGCCGACACTATCAGAACAGGGCACCCTTCCGGACCGCTCACGGTACCACGAAGGATTTTCCGCGGTCAACCGGCGTATCTGAGACGAGAGGGCCGGAATTCCGGCGGAAAACGGCGGCGGCGGCCCCGGGGACCACCGCCGCCAGAGGGGGGTGTCTACTCCATCTCGCGCCGCTGCTTCTTGCGGCTGCGCTTGCGGGCCAGCGCCTGCTTGGCGCGGCGCTTGTCGCCCGGCTTCAGGTAGAACGAGTGCTTCTTGATGTCCTTGATGATGTCTTCCTGCTGCACCTTCCGCTTGAAGCGGCGCAAGGCACTCTCAATCGACTCGCCTTCCTGCACCTTCACTTCAGCCACGCCATCCACCCCCCTTACCGGCCGAAGAACTCACCGCGGCGGACTTCGCCGCGGGACGAATGTATTAGATTATCACAGGCATCCGGCGCCGGCGTCGGGCATCCGGCCACAGGACGCGGCCGATGCCCGAGGGCCAGACGCCCTGCCTGGTCTCACCATGCCCGAACGTGTCCTTGTCGTAGGCGGGGGAGCGCGGGAGCACGCCATCTGCTGGCGTCTCGTGCGCGATCCCGAGGCGCCGGCCGTGCTGGCGCTGCCCGGGAATCCGGGGATTGCAGAGCTGGCCCAGCTGCTGCCGGGCGACGCCGGCTCGCCCGACGCCATCCTGGCGCTCGCCGCCGGGCACCGCGCCGATCTGACCGTGATCGGGCCGGAGGTGCCTCTCGGCCTGGGGGTCGTCGATCGCTTCGCCGCCGCCGGCCGCCCAGTCGTGGGCCCCACCCGCGCCGCCGCGCGCCTCGAGACCAGCAAGGCGTTCGCCAAGCAGTTCATGACGAGGCACCGCGTGCCCACCGCGCGCTACCGCGTCTGCGACACGCCCGAGGACGCAACGCGCGCCATCGACGAGTTCGGCGCCCCGGTCGTCATCAAGGCCGACGGACTGGCGGCGGGGAAGGGCGTCGTCGTGGCCCTCGAGCGCGAGACGGCCCTCGCGGCCGTCAACGGCGCGATGATCGCCCGGCAGTTCGGCGACGCCGGCCTGTCGGTGGTCGTCGAAGAGTTCCTCGAGGGGACCGAGGCCTCCTTCTTCGTGCTCACCGACGGCACGCGCGCGCTCACCCTGACCTCGGCGCAGGACCACAAGCGGGCGTACGACGGGGATCAGGGCCCGAACACCGGCGGCATGGGGGCCTTCGCGCCGACGCCGCGGATTACGCCGGAGCTCGAGGTCCGCATCCTGAAGGAGATCGTCGAGCCCGTGCTGGCGGGCATGCGGGCCGAGGGGGCGCCCTATCGGGGCTTCCTGTACGTCGGGCTGATGCTCACGGGCACGGGGCCGCGCGTCATCGAGTTCAACGTGCGGCTCGGCGATCCTGAAGCGCAGGTGGTGCTGCCGCTGCTCGACGAACCCCTCCTGCCGCTGCTGCACGCCGCGGCCACCGGACACCTCGAACAGCGGCACGCCAGGACGTCGAGCCAGCCCCACGTCGGGGTGGTGGTCGCGTCGGGCGGCTATCCCGGCACCTTCGAGCGCGGCCGGCTCATCACGGGGCTCGACACCTTCACCGACGACGACCCCGTCGTGTTCCATGCCGGCACCAGGCGCGACGGCGATCGCCTCGTCACCGACGGCGGACGCGTCCTGTCGGTCGTCGGGCGGGGCCGCGATTTTCCCAGCGCCATCGCCCACGCGTACAGCGGCGTCCGGCGCATCCACTTCGAGGGGATGCACTACCGGCGCGACATCGGCAGGACGGCGATGCTGTCGCTGTAGCGCCAGCGCCGTGTTGGCGGCATCGCGTTCCGCGTAGCGACCGATCCGATCCGATTCCCCGGACCCGGCATCCATCAATCCGGAGAGACGAGTCGCGCCGCCTGCCGCCGCCGCGTGGCGGGACGGCCGTCCGTCCGCCTGCCGTACATCCCCCCGTCCGATTCGTCACGCCTTCGGGCCCGGCCAGCACAAAGCGGCGGGCCGCACGCGGATCGGGCATCTGGTTCGCAGCCGTTCGAGACAACGCGCGAATGAGTGCCGGTCGGGCTGGCCCGTCGGTCTGACCATTCGAGGGCCCGACCTCGGAACCGGAGCAGCCCGCGGCCTGCGAGGCACGCCGCCTCGACGATCGGACCGTTCGCTCGGACGGGAGGGAGAACCATGGCTAGACGGATGTTGAAGGGAGCGACGGGATTTCGAGCGCTCCTCTGTGTGGCGCTGATGTGGCTCACCACGGGCACGGGCTTCGCCCAGGGCCTGCAGACCGGGACGCTTCGTGGGACCGTCCGCGACCAGGAAGGGCTCGTGCTGCCCGGCGTCGTGGTCACGGCGCAGTCGACGGCACTGCAGGGCACGCGCGACGCGGTGACCGACGCCAACGGCACCTACGTGATCCGGGGGCTGCCCCCGGGACGCTACTTCGTCAGCTTCCAGCTCTCGGGGTTCGAGGAGCTGCGGCTCGAAAGCGGCGTGGACCTCGGACAGGCCACCGAGCTCGAGGCGGTCATGCACGTGGCCGGCCTCGCCGAGCAGATCACGGTGGTGGCCGAGCCGTCGACGGCGCTGAGCAACGTGCAGGGCGGCGCGAACTACCGCGCCTCCGAGATCGACTCGCTCGCCACGCCGCGGACGCTCTCGGGCATCGCGGAACTCGCCCCCGGGCTCACCAACAACACGCCGAATGCGGGACAGGTGACCATCGCCGGCGGCTTCTCGTACGACAACGTCTTCCTCGTCGACGGCGTGGACGTGAACGACAACCTGTTCGGCGATCCCGACAACCTGTTCATCGAGGACGCCATCGAGGAGACGCAGGTCCTGACGTCCGGCATCTCGGCCGAGTACGGGCGCTTCTCGGGCGGCGTCATCAACGCGGTGACCAAGCGCGGCGGCGACATCTTCTCGGGCAGCTTCCGCACGAATCTCACCAACCCGTCGTGGACCGACGAGACGCCGTTCGAGCTGGAGAGCGGCACGTCGCGGCCCTCGGAGTTGTCGAAGGTCTTCGAGGCGACGCTCGGCGGGCCGGTGCTGCGGTCGCGTCTGTGGTTCTTCACGGCGGGACGCTGGCAGGATCAGTCCGAGTCGGTGGCCCTCGACCAGACGGCCATCCAGGTCACGGAGAAGACGAAGAACACCCGCTGGGAGGGCAAGCTCACCGGGACGATCGCCGCCAATCACACCCTGCAAGGCAGCTATCTGTACAACCGGTCAGAGCTGACGCAGCGGTCGTTCGACTTCGACATCGACCCGGTCTCCACGGTGAACCCGGAGATCCCGAACTCGCTGTTCGGCGTGAACTACCGCGGCGTGCTGGGCAGCCGCGCCTTCGTCGAGGCGCAGGTGTCGCGGAAGAAGTACGAGATCACGAACTCGGGCGGCACCAACAGCGACATCCGCGAGTCGCCATTCATCTCGCTCGCGCCCTTCGGCCTCTACAACTCGCCCTACTTCGACGCGACCGATCCCGAGGAGCGCAACAACTTCCAGGTGACCGGCAGCCTCTCGTACTACCTCACCACGCCCGGGATGGGCAGCCACGACATCAAGGGCGGCTTCGAGGTCTACGAGAGCACCAACACGGGCGGCAACTCGCAGACGGCGAGCGGCTACGTCTTCTTCGCGCCGTACCTGAGCGGCGCCGATGGCCGGCCGGTGGTGCTGCCGAACGGGAAGTTCGTGCCCATCTTCACGCCGTTCGACGTCTTCATCAACAACTGGCAGGCGACGCGCGGCGCCTCGCTCGACATCCGCACGACGTCGTTCTACCTGCAGGATCGCTGGACGGCTGGCCGGCACCTGTCCTTCGACCTCGGCGTGCGCTACGAGCGCGTGCGCAGCGACGTGTCGTCGGGTGACATCCTCGGCATCGACACCGACACGCTCGTGCCGCGTCTCGGCATGACCTACGATCCGCTCGGTGACGGCGTGTGGGTCCTCCAGGCGTCCTACGCGCACTATGCCGGGAAGTACTCCGAGGCCCAGTTCTCGTCGAACACGACGGTCGGCAACCCCGACCTCGTGCAGCTCCTCTACGTGGGCCCCGAAGGTCAGGGCTTCGACTTCGCGCCCGGCTTCGATCTCGCCAACTACGTTCCGGTGGGCGGCCGGTTCAACGCGTCGAACGTGAGCTTCGCGTCGAGCCTCTCGTCGCCGGTCAACAGGGAGTGGACGCTCTCGGTCGGCCGCCAGCTCGGATCGCGCGGCTACGCCAAGGTGTCCTACGTCAACCGCAACCTCGACGACATCGTCGAGGACTTCATCGATCTGACGACCGGCGAGACCGCCGTCGAGCGCGACGGGGTGGTCTACGGGCCCTTCCCGAACTCGGTCTTCCGGAACACCGACGTGCCCGACCGGCGCTACCAGGGCCTCGTGATGAGCGGGTCCTATCGCGTGACGCCGCGCTGGTCGCTCAACGGGCACTGGACCGTGCAGCTCGAGAACGACGGCAACTTCGAGGGCGAGGCCACCAACCAGCCGGCGCTCTCGTCGGAGATTGGCGACTATCCCGAGATCTACTCCGAGGCGCGGCACTATCCCGACGGGCGTCTGGCCGGCTTCCAGCGGCACAAGGTCCGGGCCTGGACGATCTACAACGTCGGCCTCGGCCGGGCCGGCTCGGCCGACGTCTCGTTCCTGTGGCGCTACGACTCACCGCTCACCTACAGCCTCGTGACGGCCGACGACAACCTGTCGCCGGTCCAGGAGGCTCTCGGCGCGGCGTACGCGGAGCTGCCCGTGTCGCAGACGGTCTACTTCGGGAAGCGCGGGTCGCAGACCTTCGAGTCGACGCACCTCTTCGATCTGGCGGTCAACTACAGCATCCCGGTCTTCCGCACGCTGCGGCCGTGGATCAAGTTCGAGGTGGTGAACCTGTTCAACAACGACACGCTGCTCACCTGGAACACCGACGTGTTCCAGGATCCGGCGAGCCCGGTCGACGCCCTCGGCCTGCACACCGGCTACCTCGAGGGTCCGACCTTCGGCCGCGCCGAACAGAACGGCAACTACCCGCTGCCCCGCACGTTCCGGGTGGCGCTCGGCGTGCGGTTCTAACCGGCATCCGGCGTCCGGC
>JAHDVQ010000011.1:34764-44419 GCA_023384595.1 Vicinamibacteraceae bacterium
TTGAGCGGCAGCAGGTTCACCTTCGCCCTCACGCCCTGCAGCAGCCTCGCCAGACGGCGCGCGTCGGCCGGCGTGTCGTTGACGCCCTCGAGCAGGACGTACTCGAACGTGATGCGCTCGCGGCGCTTGACGGGGAACCTCCGGCAGGCCTCGATGAGATCCGCCAGCCCGTACTTCCGGTTCACCGGGACGAGACGGTCGCGCGTGTCCTCGGTCGTCGCGTGCAGCGAGATGGCCAGGTTCGGCATGAAGGGCTCGGTCGCCAGCCGCTCGAGCGCCGGCAGCACGCCCACCGTCGAGAGCGTGATGCGGCGCGGCGGGAGCGCGAAGCCCTGCGGGTGCCCGAGGATCCTCAGCGCCTTCATCGTCTCGTCGTAGTTGTGCAGGGGCTCGCCCATCCCCATGAGGACGATGTTGAAGGCCGTGTCGAGGAGGCCGAGCTCCCGGGCGAGCACCCGCACCTGGCCCACGATCTCCCCGGCGGTGAGGTTGCGCACCATGCCCATCCGGCCGGTCAGGCAGAAGGCGCACCGCATGGCGCAGCCGACCTGGGTCGAGACGCAGAAGGTCTGGGCGGGCGTGTCGGGGATGAACACCGCCTCGATCTGCCGCCCGTCGTCGAGCCCGAGCAGGAACTTCGTCGTGCCGTCCGACGACACCTCGCGTCCCATCACGCGCGGCGTCGACAGCCGGGCCTCGGCCGCGAGCCGCGCGCGGAGCGCCTGCGAGAGGTCGGTCATCACCGAGAAATCGGTGGCGGCGCGGCGGTGCACCCACCGGAACAACTGACGGGCATGGAACGGTTCGGCGCCGACGCGGGCGAGCGAGGTCTCGAGCTCGGCGAGCTCCATGCCCGCGAGGTCGGGGCGCTCCGTGCGGGTGTGGTCCTGCATCTTGTTGATCAGCAAAGGCTTATCGGATCAATTATAGCGCAGGGCCGGGCCGTGCGGCCGCGTCGGCGGGCGGCGCGCGCATGCTATGATCTACGCGTTCGCCCAGCGATTCCGGTGCCCGCCGGGCGCGGCTCGAGGCCCGTCACCGCCGGTCGTCTTTCCAGCACATGATTGTTCGCGACGTTCTCGACAGCGGCCTTCGTCTCGTGACCGAGGCCATGCCCCACGTGCGCTCGGTGAGCATCGGGGTCTGGCTGACGCGGGGGTCGCGGCACGAGGACGACACGCGCGGCGGCATCGCCCACTTCGTCGAGCACATGCTCTTCAAGGGCACGGAGCGGCGTTCGGCCGAGGACATCGCGCAGCAGGTCGACTCGGTAGGCGGGCAGCTCGACGCCTTCACCTCGAAGGAGTACGCCGGCTACTACATCCGGGTGCTCGACGAGCACCTGCCGCTCGCCCTCGACATCCTGTCGGACTTGGTGACGAGTCCGCGGTTCGATCCCGGCGACATCGAGAAGGAGAAGGGGGTCATCCTCGAAGAGATCAAGATGGTCGAGGACACGCCCGACGACCTCGTGGTGGAGCTGTTCGTGGAGCACTTCTGGCCCGGACACCCGCTGGGCCGCCCGATTCTCGGGACGCCGGCGACCATCGAGGCCTTCACGCGCGACGGCCTGCGCGAGTACTTCGCCTCGGCCTACACCGCGAACAACTTCGTCGTGACGGCGGCCGGGCACCTCGAACACGACGAGCTGCGCCACCGCGTGGCGGCGGCCTTCGCCGGCGCTCCGGCGATGGGGGTGGTGCCCGCCGATCGGCCGCCGGTCGTCAGCCCGCCCGTCGTGGTGCGCACGAAGGACCTCGAGCAGAGCCACGTGTGCCTCGGCACGCGCGCCTATCCTCAGGATCACGCCGACCGCCACGCGGCGTTCGTGCTGAACTCGCTGCTCGGCGGGTCGATGAGCTCGCGCCTGTTCCAGAACATCCGCGAGCGTCATGGGCTCGCCTACAGTGTGGCGAGCGGGCTCGCGTCGTATCGCGACACCGGCATGTTCAACGTGTACGCCGGCTGCGCGAACGACCGCGTCGGGCGCGTCATCGATCTCGTGGTGGACGAACTCCGGCAGGTGAAGGCGGCGCCGGTGCCGGCGCCGGAGCTGCGCCGGGCGAAGGATCACCTGAAAGGGAACATCCTGCTCGGTCTCGAGAGCTCCTCGAACCGGATGGTGAACCTCGCGCGCCAGGAGATCTATTTCGGACACCCGATCTCGACCGACGAATCCCTCGCCGAGCTGGAAGCCGTCACCGGAGACGACGTCCAGCGCGTCGCGGCGGAGCTGTTCAACGACGGGGCCCTGGGCGTGACCGTGCTGGGGCCGGACGAGCCCGAGGGGCTCACCGCCGAACGCCTGTCGCTCGGGTGAGCGCGGCGGCCGGGCGGGGAGAGACGGATCGACAGGTCATGATTCGACGCTATACACACCCGGCCATGGGGCGCATCTGGAGCGAGGAGCGCCGCTTCGAAACCTGGCTCGAGGTCGAGACCGCCGCCGCCGAGGCGATGGCCGAGGCCGGGATCGTTCCCGTCGAGGCCGCCCGCGACATTCGCGAGCGCGGCGGCTTCGACATCGCCCGCATCGACGAGATCGAGCAGACGACGCAGCACGATCTCATCGCGTTCACGACGGCCGTCGCCGAGCGCGTGGGCCCGTCGGCGCGCTGGCTGCACTTCGGCCTCACCTCGTCGGACGTCGTCGACACGGCGCTCGCCCTGCAGCTGCGCGAGGCCTCCGATCTGGTCGTCGAGGGCGTCCAGCGCCTGCGGGAGTCGGTGAAGCTGCGCGCGCTGGAGCACCGGCGCACGCCGATGATGGGCCGCACGCACGGCGTGCACGCCGAGCCCATGACCTTCGGGCTGAAGCTGGCGCTCTGGTACGCGGAGCTGGGCCGCGCGCTCGACCGCCTCGAACGGGTGCGCGCCGGCGTGGCCGTCGGCAAGATCTCGGGCGCGGTGGGCACCTTCGCCCACCTCGACCCCGACATCGAAGCGCGCGTGTGCGCCCGCCTCGGCCTCTCTCCCGCCCCGGTGTCATCGCAGATCCTGCAGCGCGATCGTCATGCGGATCTGCTCTGCGCGCTCGCCATCACGGCCGCCTCGCTCGAGAAGTTCGCCCTCGAGATCCGCGGCCTGCAGAAGACCGAGATTGGCGAGGTCGAGGAACCGTTCGGGCGCGGCCAGAAGGGCTCGTCGGCGATGCCCCACAAGCGGAATCCCGTCGGGTGCGAGCAGGTGTGCGGCCTCGCGAGGCTCGTGCGCGCCAACGCCATGGCGGCGCTCGAGAACATCGCGCTCTGGCACGAGCGCGACATCTCGCACTCGTCGGTCGAGCGCGTCATCCTTCCCGACAGCTTCATCGCCCTGGATCACATGCTCCGCCGGTTCACGCGCATCGTCGACGGGATGGTCGTCTACCCGGCGCGCATGCTCGAGAACCTGCGGCGGTCGCACGGCGTGGTGTTCTCGGGCGGCGTGCTGCTGGAGCTGGCCCGGCGGGGCGTCGCGCGGGAGCAGGCCTACGAGTGGGTCCAGCGCAACGCCATGCGCGCCTTCCACGACCACACGGACTTCAAGGAACTGCTGCTCGCCGACGCGGACGTCACGCGCGTGCTCGACCGGGGCACCATCGACCGCGCCTTCGACCTCGACGATCAGCTGCGCAACGTCGATGCGATCTTCCGTCGGGTGTTCGGCGTCGAACCCGGCGACCGTCCCGACGCGGTCGCCGCTCCACACGCGAGTCACGCATGAAGGTCAGGGTCTTCGTCACGCTCAAGCCGTCGGTCTTCGATCCTCAGGGGCACACCATCGTCGAGGCCCTGCACACGCTCGGCTACCGCGACGTGCAAGACGTCAGGCAGGGGAAGTACTTCGAGCTCGAGATCGACGCCGGCTCGCCGGACGCCGCCCGGGCGCGCGCCGACGAGATCGCGCGCACGCTGCTCGCCAACCCGGTCATCGAGGGCTACAGGCTCGAGGTCGCCGGGGCGGCGGCGGGAGTCGCGCCGTGAAGTTCGCGATCGTCGTCTTCCCGGGATCGAACTGCGATCACGACGCCTACCACGCGGCGCGGCACGTGCTCGGCGCCGACGCCACGTTCGTCTGGCACAAGGAGACCGACCTCGCGGGCGCCGACATCGTCATCCTGCCCGGCGGCTTCTCGCACGGCGACTACCTGCGGACGGGCGCCATCGCGCGCTTCTCGCCGGTGATGGGCGCGGTAGCGGCCTTCGCGGCCGCGGGTGGGCCGGTGCTCGGCATCTGCAACGGGTTCCAGGTGCTGCTCGAGGCCGGCCTGCTCGAGGGCGCGATGCTGCGCAACGCCGGCCTGCGGTTCGTGTGCGAGCACGTGCACGTGCGGGTCGAGCAGACGTCGACGCCGTTCACCGCGCTCGCCTCGCCGCGCCAGGTGCTGACGATTCCCATCGCCCACGGCGAGGGCAACTACTACGCGCCGCCCGAGGCCGTCGAACGCCTCGAGGCGGCCGGACAGGTCGTCTTCCGCTACGTCACCGCCGACGGCGAGGTCACGCCCGAGGCCAACCCGAACGGCTCGGTGAACCACATCGCCGGCATCACGAACGCCGCGCGCAACGTCGTCGGCCTCATGCCGCACCCCGAGCGCGCGTGCGAGAGCGTGCTCGGCAGCGCCGACGGCCTGCTGTTCTTCGAGTCGGCCGTCGCGGCCGTCAAGGCCGGCTGAGGATTCGGAGCCGCCCATGTCCCTGCCGCCGTCCACCGCGCGAGTGATTGGCCTGGCGCTGGTCGTGTCGGCAGCCGTGCTGGGCTTTCTGGCCGTGTTCTTCTGGATCGACCCGCTGGGCCTGCGCCTCGAGCGCCCGGCCCTGGTGTCGGGCGTGCTCGCCATCGCCGGCGCGGTCGACCTCGTCATCGGGATCCGTTACCTGTCGCAGGCCTCCGCGCGCTGAGCGACCGATCGAGCCCACACCCATGTCCATCTCGCCCGACGTTCTCGCACGGCACGGTCTCACGCCCGCCGAGTACGGCCGCATCGTCACCGATCTCGGCCGCGAACCCAATCTGGTCGAACTGGGACTCTTCTCGGTGATGTGGTCGGAGCACTGCTCCTACAAGAGCTCGCGCCTGCACCTGCGGAAGCTCCCCACGAAGGGGCCCCGCGTCCTCCAGGGCCCCGGCGAGAACGCCGGCGCGGTCGACATCGGCGACGGGCTGGCGGCCGTCTTCAAGATCGAGTCGCACAACCACCCGTCGTTCATCGAGCCCTATCAGGGTGCGGCGACGGGGGTCGGCGGCATCATCCGCGACATCTTCACCATGGGGGCGCGTCCCATCGCCCTGCTCGACGTGCTGCGCTTCGGCGACCCGTCGGACCCGCTCGTGCGCCGGAACGTGCAGGGCGTGGTGGCCGGCATCGCCGGCTACGGGAACTCCATCGGCATCCCGACTATCGGCGGCGACACGGCCTTCGCGCCTGGCTATCGCGGCAACCCGCTGGTGAACGTGCTCTGCCTGGGCATCGCCCGGGCCGACGGCATCGTCAAGGGACGCGCGACGGGCGTCGGCAACCCGGTGTACTACGTGGGCGCGAAGACGGGACGTGACGGCATCCACGGCGCCACGATGGCCTCGGCCGAGTTCGACGAGTCGTCGGCCGAGAAGCGGCCCGCCGTGCAGGTCGGCGACCCCTTCACCGAGAAGCTCCTGCTCGAGGCCTGCCTCGAGGTGATGAAGACCGGCGCGGTGGTGGGCCTGCAGGACATGGGCGCCGCGGGCCTCACCTGCTCCACCTGCGAGATGGGCGCGCGTGGGGACATGGGCATCGAGATCGAGCTGGCCGACGTCCCGCAGCGCGAGACGGGGATGAGCCCCTACGAGATCATGCTCTCGGAGTCGCAGGAGCGGATGCTGCTGGTCGTCGAACGCGGCCGCGAGGCCGAGGTCGAGCAGGTGTTCGAGAAGTGGGACCTCCACGCCGTGCGCATCGGCACGGTCACCGACGACGGCCGGCTGCGCGTGCGCGAACGCGGCGTCGTCGTGGCCGACGTGCCCAACAAGGCGCTCGCCGACGAGGCGCCTCTGTACGACCGGCCCCGGAGGCGGCCCGACTGGCAGGACAGGGTGCAGCAGCTCGACTTCGCCTCGCTCACCCCGCCCGCGGCCATGTCCGGCATCCTGCGGCAGCTCCTGGCCTCGCCGAACATCGCCAGCAAGCGCTGGATCTACAGGCAGTACGATCACATGGTGCGCACCAACACGCTCGTGCTGCCCGATGCCGGCACGCCGGCGGTCCGCGTCAAGGGCACCCGCCGGGCCCTGGCCCTGTCGGTGGACGGCAACGGCCGCTACGTCTACCTCGATCCGCGCCGCGGCGCGCAGCTCGCCGTGGCCGAGGCCGCGCGGAACGTCGCCTGTGCGGGCGCCGTGCCCGTGGGCGCCACCAACAACCTGAATTTCGGCAATCCCGAGCGGCCCGAGATCATGTGGCAGCTCGTCGAGGCCATCGAGGGCATCGCCGAGGCGTGCGAGGCCTTCGAGGTGCCCATCACCGGCGGCAACGTGAGCCTCTACAACGAGACCGACGGCCAGGCCATCTACCCGACGCCGGTGCTCGGCGTCGTGGGGCTCCTCGACGATGCCGACTCCGTGCTCGGACGCCCCTTTCCCGGTGCCGGGCTCGACATCGTCGTGCTCGGTCCGCTCGATCGCGGGGAGCTGGGGGGGAGCGAGGTGCTCGAGCGGGTCTTCGGCCAGGTGGCCGGCATGCCGCCCCGCGTGGACCTCGTGCACGAGGCCGCGCTGCAGACGCTGCTCCCCGAGGCGGCGGCGCAGCACCTCGTCCGGAGCGCGCACGACGCGTCGGACGGCGGGCTCGCCGTCGCCCTCGCCGAGGCTGCCTTCGGCACCGGCGGTCTCGGCGCGCGCGTCGATCTGCCCGCGGTCGCGCCCGACGCCGGCCCCGTCGATCTCGCGACGCTCTTTGGCGAGTCGGCGGGACGCGTCGTGGTCTCGGTGGAGCCGGCCTCGCGCGAGAGCTTCATGGCGCTCGCTGCGCGCCACGGCGTGCCCGCGCGCGTTGTCGGCCAGACCGGCGGCGGGCGGCTCGAGATCCGCATCGACGGGCGGGTGGTCGTCGACGAGGTCATGGCCGATCTCGAGGCCGTGTGGACCACGGCCCTCGACCGCGTCCTCGAGGGGCGCGCGGCCTGAGGACGGAGGACGATGGACAAGTTCAAGGACGAGTGCGGAGTCTTCGGCATCTTCGGCCACGGCGAGGCCGCCAACCTGGCGTACCTCGGGCTGTACGCCCTCCAGCATCGCGGTCAGGAGAGCGCGGGCATCGCCTCGTCGGACGGGCACCGGCTCCGCATGCACCGTGCGATGGGTTATGTGGCCGACGTGTTCGACGAGGACGCCCTCACGAAGCTCAAGGGCGAGGCCGCCATCGGGCACGTCCGCTACTCGACGGCGGGCGAGAGCCGGCTGCAGAACGCCCAGCCGATCCTCATCGACTGCGCGCACGGCCAGATCGCGCTCTGCCACAACGGCAACCTCGTGAACGCGGGCGAGCTGCGCGACGATCTGGTGCGCGAAGGCTCCATCTTCCAGACGACCAGTGACACCGAGGTCGTGCTGCACCTCTACGCGCGATCGAAGGCGCCGTCGGCCGAGGCGGCCATCATCGAGTCGATCTCCCAGGTCACCGGGGCGTTCTCGCTCGTGATGCTGACGGCCGACAAGCTGATCGTGGCGCGCGACCCGCACGGATTCCGCCCGCTGGTGCTCGGCCGGCTCGGCGAGGCCGTCATCGCGGCCTCCGAGACGTGCGCCCTCGACCTCATCGGGGCGACCTACGTCCGCGATGTCGAGCCCGGCGAGGTCGTGGTCGTCTCGCGGCACGGCATGAAGTCGCTGCACCCGTTTGGCCAGGCCCGCCTGTCGCACTGCATCTTCGAGCACGTGTATTTCGCGCGGCCCGACTCGTACGTCTTCGGCGAGAGCGTCAACGAGGTGCGCACGGCGATGGGACGCCAGCTCGCCCGCGAGACGGCCGTGCCGGCCGACGTGTGCGTGCCCGTTCCCGACTCCGGCGTGTGCGCGGCCATGGGGTACGCCGAGGAGGCCGGCGTGCCCTTCCGCATGGGCCTCATCCGCAATCACTACGTGGGCCGGACGTTCATCCAGCCCCAGCAGTCCATCCGCCACTTCGGGGTGAAGGTGAAGCTCAACCCGGTTCGCAGCATCCTCGAGGGCCAGCGCGTCATCCTCATCGACGATTCGATCGTGCGCGGGACCACGAGCCGGAAGATCGTGAAGATGGTGCGCGCCGCGGGCGCGCGCGAGGTGCACATGCGCATCAGCTGCCCGCCGACGATCTCGCCGTGCTTCTACGGCGTGGACACGCCTCGCCGGTCCGAGCTGATTGCCGCCTCGCATTCCCTCGACGAGATCCGGCGCTACCTGCAGGCCGACTCGCTCGAATACCTGAGCCTCGACGGCCTGTTGAACGCGGTGGGCGATCGACGCTCGGCCTACTGCACGTCGTGCTACACGGGCCAGTATCCCGTCGAGTTCCCACGCGATGCGGCCAGCTACCTGCAGCTGGCGCTGAAGCTCGACAAGC
Source organism: Vicinamibacteraceae bacterium (assembly GCA_023384595.1). GTDB lineage: Bacteria > Acidobacteriota > Vicinamibacteria > Vicinamibacterales > JAFNAJ01 > JAHDVQ01. The sequence goes on from JAHDVQ010000011.1 coordinate 43,322, forward strand.
CCACTGAGCCCGTCGCCTGATTCACGGGACGAGACGATGGCCACGCACTCGCAGCACGACCCGGACGCCCGCGAAGCGGCGGCTCCCGCCAGTCCGGGCGCCGTCGACTACAGGAGCAGCGGCGTCGACATCGACGCCGGCAACGAGGTCGTGCGCCGCATCCGGCGCCTGGCCCGCGGCACCGCGACGCCCGGCGTGCTGTCGGAGATCGGCTCGTTCGGCGGTCTGTTCTCGCTGGACCCGGCGCGGCCCGACGCGACCGTTCTCGTGGCGAGCGCCGACGGCGTCGGCACCAAGCTCAAGGTGGCGTTCCTCACCGGCCGCCACGACACCATCGGCGAGGACCTCGTCAACCACTGCACGAACGACATCCTGGTCCAGGGCGCCCGCCCCCTCTTCTTTCTCGATTACCTCGCGACGGGCCGGCTCGATCCCGATGTCGCCGTCGCCGTGGTCGAAGGGCTCGCCCGCGCGTGCCGCGCCAACGGGTGCGCGCTGCTCGGCGGCGAGACGGCCGAGATGCCGGGCTTCTACGCCGACGGCGAGTACGACCTGGCCGGCTTCATCGTGGGGTCGGTCGCGCGCGAGGCGATTATCGACGGGCGGTCGATCGCGCCGGGCGACGTGCTCGTGGCCCTGCCGAGTTCAGGGCTGCACACCAACGGCTACTCGCTGGCGCGGCGCATCGCGTTCGACGTGCTCGGGCTCGACGTCGCCAGCCACGTCGAGCCGCTCGGCACCAGCGTGGGCGAGGCCTTGCTCGTGCCGCACCGCTCCTATCTCCCGGCGGTGGAGCCGCTACTCGCGGCGCGCGTCTTCAAGGGACTCGCGCACATCACGGGCGGCGGAATCACCGAGAACCTGCCCCGCATCCTGCCGCCGGCGACCGCCGCCGTCATCGACCGCGCGAGCTGGGAGATCCCGCCCGTGTTCGCGTGGCTCGTCGAAGCGGGCCGCCTGCCGGCCGACGAGGCCTTTCGTGCCTTCAACATGGGGGTGGGCATGATCGGCGTCGTCGCGCCCGAGTCGCTGGAGCGCACGCTGGCCGGCCTCGCCGCGGCGGGCGAGCCCGGGGCATGGGTGGTCGGCCGCGTGACC
>JAHDVQ010000011.1:44519-46964 GCA_023384595.1 Vicinamibacteraceae bacterium
GGCCGGCCTCGCCGCGGCGGGCGAGCCCGGGGCATGGGTGGTCGGCCGCGTGACCGCCGGCGACGGCGCGGTGAGCTACGAAGCCTGAAGCCTGGAGCCTGGAGCCTGGAGCCCGGAGCCCGGTGCCCGGAGCCCGGAGCCCGGAGCCCGGAGCCCGGAGCCCGGAGCCCGGAGCCAACTGATAACTGATAACTGATTACTGATTACTGAGAACTGACTACGTCCCCTGCGGCTGCTTGGCGGGGAACGCCTGGTCCTGCGACTGGTCTGCGCGCTCGATCCGATGGACGAGCGGCATGGCGATGTGGAACGTGGTGCGGACCTCGGGCTCGTGGTCGAGGTCGAGTTCGCCGCCGACCCGGGTGACCAGGTCCATCAGCTTCGGCGAGACCACGCCCTCGGCCGCCCCGAAGCCCTCGGCCTCGATGCTCACGACGGCCTCGCGCCGCGTGAGCGGCATGCCGCCGAGTTCGGTGTCGGCGTCCTTCTTGCCTGCGGTCACCACCACGTGCCCGCCGGCCGGCAGCGAATCGCGAGCCGCGATCACGGCGTTGGTGAGCAACTGCTCGAACTCGCCTGGATCGATCGAGACGAGAATCGGCTCGGCGGCGATGCGCGTCTCGCACGGGGTCTCTTCACCAGCGAGACGGCTGAGGAGTACCGACGCCTTGTCGAGCACCTCGTTCAGCTCCAGCACCTGCGGGCGTCGCGAGCGCTTCTGCGCGAACCCGGAGAGCTGCTGGAGCACCGACCGCGTACGGGCGACGGCCTTCTGCGCGTGCTGCCACTGCTCGGCGTCGGCCGCGCCCGGGCCCCGATCGCTGGCGGCGCGCAACGTGTCGCCGACTTCGCGCATGAGGCCCGCGCACTCGGCGGTCGCCGAGGTGAGGACGTGCGTGAGCGCATCGACGCGGCGCAGGTAGCGGCTGCGTCGCGCCACCAGGTGGCGGTCGCTCACGTCGAGCAGCATCCAGTCCATCGCGTCGCCCGGACCAGCCTGCGGTTGCGCCACACCGAGGATCCAGTGCAGGAGCCCGTCGCCGTGCTGCAGGCAGATCTCGAACCGGCGGGGGAACTCCTGCCGGCCGCTTCGCGACTCCGAGGCGGCGAGCGCGCTGGTGAACAGGTCGGTGGCGGGCGTGCGGATCCCGACGAACTCCGAGGTCGTGCGCGCGCCGCACATCGACGCGGCGGCGTCGTTGGACGAGATCACCGTGCCGTCGCGCGCGACCACCATGCGGCCGATCTCGTCGAAATCGAATAGCCAGCCGTAGCGCTCGTCGTAGCGGCCGGACTGCTGGCGCGCGGTTTCGGCGGCGGCCAGTCTCGCCGTGAGCGCCTCGATCTCGGCGCGAGCGGCCTCGCGTTCGCGCTCGGCCGCCGACAGACCCGCGGCCGTCTCCGCCATCTCGGACTGGCGGGACTCGGCGAGCGCCTGCTGCCGCTCGGCGGCTTCGAGCGCCTCGACGAGGCGGCGGCCGGCCTCTGCGAGCGCACCCTCGAGCCGTTGGCGCTCGGCGTTGGCCTCGTCGAGCGCCTGCTGGCTCGCGCGAACGCGCTGCTCGAGATCGTTGACGAGGCTCTCGCGCGACTCGAGATCACCCGCGAGCGTACGAAGTCGGGATTCGTGACCCGCCGACTCCGCGCGCATGGCCTCGACCTGCCGTTCGGCCTCCTCGGCCAGCGCCTGTGCGGCCGCACAGGCCGCTTGCGCCTGTTCGCGGTCGCGGCCCAGGGCCTCGACCTCGCGCTGCAGTTCCGCGGCCCGCCGTTCGGCTTGGGCGACCGCCTGCTGCGCCTCCTGCAGCGAGCGTGCGCTCGCCTCGAGCACGGAGGCCTGGTTGCGCTGCGATGCGCCGCGCTCGCCTTCGAGTGCCGCCACGCGCGCGTCGGCGGCCTCGACCTGTTGCTCGAGCTCGCGCACGCGGAGCGAACGCACGCCCGTCTCGATAGCCGCCTGGGCCTCGCGCTCGGCCGCCTGACGAACCGCCGCCTCGAGCTCCTCGATGCGCACCGCCAGCGCCCCGCGCTCGGCCGTCAGCGCCTCCCGTGCACCGGACAGCTCGTGATCGAGCGCGGCGTGCGCGCGCGTCGTCTCGTCGAACCGGGCCTGCCACTCTTCGTCGCGGCGGGTGAGGTCCGCACGAGCCGCGTCGATCTCGGCCCGGAGTGCCTCCTCGGCTTCGCGCCGTTCCTCGGCGAGGCGGCGGGCGAGCGCGGCCACCTCGGCCTCGTGCGCGGCTCGGAGATCCGAAAGACCGGCCAGCGCCGCCGCGCGCTCGGCGTCGAGTGCTTCCAGACGGGCCGACCACGCCCGCTGGGCCTCGTCGAACTCCGCACGCAGGGCAGCCAGGCGCGCTTCGGCCTGCTGGCGCTCTTCGTCGCGCACGGCCTCGAGACGCGACGCCAGTCGTTGCGCCTCGTCGCGCTGCTGCGCCTCGAGCG
>JAHDVQ010000011.1:47064-52873 GCA_023384595.1 Vicinamibacteraceae bacterium
GCCTCGAGACGCGACGCCAGTCGTTGCGCCTCGTCGCGCTGCTGCGCCTCGAGCGCCTGCAGCGAGGCCGCCAGCGCGTCGCGGGCCGCGGTCAGCTCGTCGAACCGGCCCTGCCAGACCGCCTGCTCCGATTCGTGCGCGTTGCGAAGCTGATCGACTCGCTCGCGGCTGGCCAGCACCTCGCTGCGCGCTTCTTCGAGCGTGCGCGTCAGCTCGTCGAGCTTCGACTCGATCGCCGGGTCGTATGCGAGCGGGATCTCCTGCCACTCCTCTTCGGCCTGGGCCGTCCGCGCCGAGGCCTCGCGCAGAATCGCCAGCATCGCCGCGGGCCGTCCCGGCTCCCGCTGGAAGGGCACCGCCTTGACGTCGATCGCCGCCGTCGATCCGTCGAGCCGGCGAACGGCGAGCGTCGTGGTGCGCGATTCGCCCTTCACCACGGCTTCGAGCAGCTCGCTCACGACGCCGCGATCCGCATCGCCCACGAGGTCGGCGACCTTCTTGCCGACGACATCGCGCGGTCCTCGCGCGCCCACGAGCTTCAGCCCCGCGACGTTGAGCGCCAGGATTGCGCCGTCGGGCGCCGACAGGAGCACGCCCTCGGGGATCGACTCGACGAGTCCCCGAAGCCGCGCCTCCTTGCCCCGCAGCTGGGCCTGCTCGAGGTGCGTGCGCCGCCACTGCTGTGCGCGCGCGAGCGCCCCGACCAGCCGCGCGGCGTCGGCCTCGTGCACGACTTCGCAGGCGCCCAGCCGCAGCCACGACGCGCCGTCCTCGGCACGCGCGAGCACGACGACGGCAGGCGGAGGAACGCGCTCCCTCGACGCGTGGAGGACCGAGGCCGTCTCTGGATGCGGCCGTCGCTCGTCGAAGACGAGCACGTCGAACTGGACGGCATCGACCAGGTTGCCCTCTGGAGCCGTCAGGGCGCCCCCGGCGCCGACGCTCAGCCGCGTGGCGGCGGCACCCGCGGCATTGGCCGCGGCATCGGCCAGCTCGCCATCGTCGGTGACGATACCGAGGCGGATGATGCGGCGCGGATCGTCGGCCCCGGCCCCATGCCGCGCCAGGCGCGCCGGGAGATCGGAGAGCTGAGTGTGGAGAATCGCCTCGTCGGCGCCGGCCAGCAGCAGGCGTCCCGCGTGCTCGGCGGAGGGTTCTTCGCTGATGACGAGGATGCGCGCGCGCGGCAGGTGCGCGCGCAGCGAGGCGACCGCGCTCTCGGGGCTGGTGTGCGGCAGCTCGCCGTCGACGAGCACGACCACCGGTTCGAGCGCGCCCGCCCGGCCCACGACGGCCTCGGCCGTCGTGGCCACTTCCACGTGATGCGGCGCGGAGGCGTCACGCGCCAGCGCGCGTTCGAGCACGCCGACCCGTGAACCGTCGGCCGTCACGTAGAAGATGCGCATGGCGCCGTCCGTCTACCAGTCGTTCCCCGCCAGCAGGTCCTCGATGCTTCCGGCGTCTCCCTCGAAGGTGGCCACGACCGTCAACTCGCCGCCGGCCGAATCGTCGCCCGGCGCCGTGGAATCGGCGGGCCCCGGCGGGCCCTCCTCGACCTCCTCGGTCCAGAGGCCCTCGTCACAGAGCGTGATGTCGTCGTCGAAGGCGACGGCCGTATGGTATTTCACCTCGGCGCCGTTGAGCACGGCGACCGTCGAGCGGACCACCGAACCGCGCAGCACCATGCCCGCGTCGGCGGCCACCAACTTCACCGCGATCGGCGAGCCGGGATGCAGGCGCGTCGATGTCTGGAACAGGATGCCGCGGCGGGACACGTCGAGCAGTTCCACCGGCGGGCCCCCGACGAGGCGCGCGCCGAGGTAAGGAATGTCGCGCGCTGGACGGCGCCGCGACTGGCGGCGATTGCCCTCGAGGACCGTCAGTGGAGTGCCGGCTTCTTCCATGGTGGCCTTCTTCCGGGTTGTGTCTGCGCCGCACACGTCCACAGCCTGCCCGCGCGGGGGAGACGTCCTCAGAATCGGCCGGACGTGTGCGGCCTTTAAGCCCGGAACTGACCCCGAGGCGATGTGCGGGTACCTGAGTGGCGAGAAGGGGGAGGGGAGCCGCGCCGCCCCTGGGGAGGGCCTGAGAGCGTGTGCGGAGTCGCACATCGTGCGCGCATCCACGCCTAAACTCGAGTGAGCTCCGGGCCCCGGTCAGCGCCAGCTCCTCGGGCGTCGCGGTCGATCCCGCGGCGGCGTGGGTGCCGTGCGGTTGTCGAAGCACGCGGTTCTCTGGTCTGATTGGAGCGCGCCTTCTGGCGCCCGAGGTCCTTCCCATGATTCGACCGGCAATCGGTGTGCTCGTTTCGGGCCGCGGCAGCAACCTCCAGGCGCTGTTCGACGCCATCGAGAGCGGCGTGCTCGACGCGCGCATCGCCGTCGTCGTCTCCGATCAGCCCTCCGCTCCGGCGCTCGCCCGAGCGACGGCCGCCGGCGTGGCCACGGCCGTGGTGGAGCGGCGGGCCTTTGCCTCGCGCGACGCCTTCGATCGGGCCATCGCCGGCATCCTGCGGCAGCACGAGGTGGTGCTCGTGTGTCTCGCCGGGTTCATGCGCCTGCTCGGTGCAGGATTCGTGGCCGAGTTCCCGAACGCGATCCTCAACATCCACCCCTCGCTCCTGCCGTCGTTTCCCGGACTCGACGCCCAGCGCCAGGCACTCGAGCATGGCGTGCGCGTCAGCGGCGCGACCGTGCACATCGTCACCGCGGAGCTCGACGCCGGTCCGATCGTCGCGCAGGCGGCGGTGCCCGTTCTCGACGAGGACACGGTCGAGACGCTGGCGGCGCGGATCCTGGTCGAGGAGCACCGGATCTACCCGGCGGCCGTCCGCGCGTGGCTGGCGGGCGGGTGGCGCATCGAGGGCCGGCGCTTCGTCCACGCGACGACGGCCGACGAGATGGCGTCGTCCCGGTCCTGACCGGCGACGCCTGACCGCAGGCACGCCGGCCGGTCCGGACTGCTAACATGAACGCACGATGTCACGTGCGCGAAGCCCCGCGGTCTCGCCGTCGCGCCGGCGCCTGCTGCGGGGGCTGCTCGCTGCGGCCGTCGGCGGGGTGACGGGCGGGGCGGCGTACGGCGCGGGGTACGAGCGCCATCGGATTGGTGTCGTCGAGTACACCGTGCCCGTTCCGGGACTGCCGTCCGCGCTCCACGGGGTTCGCGCGGCGGTGCTCACCGACCTGCACCGCTCGGCGATGGTGCCGAAGGCCGACGTCGAACGGGCCGTGGACATCGCCCTGGGCGCACGCGCCGACGTCGTGTTCCTGCTCGGCGACTACGTGACCTACGGCGATGCCCGCTATCTCGACGACGTGGCCGACAGCCTGGCGAGGCTCGAGGCGCCCGGCGGGGTCTTCGCCGTCCTAGGGAACCACGACGACGACCGCGGGACGTTCGCGAGCCTGCGGCGCCGGCGCATCGAGGTGCTGCGCGATGCGCGCACCCGCATCGCGCTCCGGGGTGAGGAGGTCGACCTGGTCGGCATTCGCTTCTGGACGCGGCGCGTCGAGGACATCGCGAGGGTCGCCGGCCGCCGCGAGCGGTTCAGCCTGCTTCTGGCGCACGATCCGAGGCGATGGTCGGCGGCCATCGAGCTGGGGCTGCCGCTGCTCCTGTCGGGACACACGCACGGCGGGCAGGTCGTGCTGCCGGGCCTCGGCGCCATCGCCGCGCGCAAGTATCCCGTGCCCGAGGGGCTTGGACTCGACCCGCGATCCACGCTCTTCGTGAGCCCCGGTGTCGGGACGATCTACGTCCCCGTGCGCATCAACTGTCCGCCCGAGGTGTCGGTTCTCACGCTCGCACCAGCCGCGATCGACGCCCCATAGCCCTCAGCCTGTAGCCTGTAGCCTGTAGCCTGTAGCCTTCCTCCATGACTCTCGATCAGCAACTGGCCTACCTCACCAAGGGCTGCGTCGACGTGCTGCGTGTCGACGACCTGCGCACCAAGCTCGCCCGCGCCGGGGCGCGCGGCCGGCCGCTCACGGTGAAGGTGGGCTTCGATCCGACGGCGCCCGATCTCCACCTCGGGCACACGGTGCTCATCCGCAAGATGCGGCACTTCCAGCAGCTCGGACACCGCGTGGTGTTCGTCATCGGCGACTTCACCGGGCTCATCGGCGATCCCACTGGCCGATCGAAGACGCGGCCGCCGCTGACCCCCGAGGAGATTGCGGCCAACGCCGAGACCTACAAGGCGCAGGTCTTCACGCTGCTCGACCCGGTGGCGACCGTCGTCGAGTTCAACAGCCGCTGGCTGGGCGCCCTCACGGGCGAGGGCTGGGTGCGGCTGGCGGCGCGCTACAACGTGGCGCAGATGCTCGAGCGGCGCGACTTCAAGCAGCGGTTCGAGGCGGGGCAGCCGATTGCGCTGCACGAGTTCCTCTATCCCCTCGCACAGGCGTACGACTCGGTCGCCCTGGAGGCCGACGTGGAGCTTGGCGGGACGGACCAGCTCTTCAACCTCAACGTGGGCCGCGACATCATGCCCTCGTTCGGTCTCGAGGCGCAGGTCGTCATGACGGTGCCGCTGCTCGTGGGGCTCGACGGGGTCGAGAAGATGTCGAAGAGCCTCGGCAACTACGTGGGCGTGGCCGAGCCTGCGCAGGTGATCGTGGAGAAGATCGTCGAGCGGTTCCACGGCACCGACACGGTGCTCTGGGAGTACTTCACGCTGCTCACCGATCTCGCGCCCGAGGAGATCGAGGCGCGGCGCGCCGCGGTCGAGCGCGGCGACCTGTCGGCGAGCGACGCGCGCTACCAACTCGCACGGCTGCTCGCCACCGATTTCCACGGCGCCGATGCGGCGGCGGAGGCCGAAGAGGCGGTGCGGGCGCGGCATCGTTTGCGGCAGCAGCTTGCGGCGGGTGGGGGCGCCACGGGTGAGCTGCCGTCGGATGTGCATCTGCCGGCGCTCGACGTGGTCCTCTCTGCTGATGGCAGCCTCAACCTGGCCAGGGCCGTCGCCGATCTGAAGTTCGCGCCGTCGGCGAGCGAAGCCGCGCGGCAGATCAAGGCGGGCGGGGTGAAGGTGGACGGCGTCCGCGCGACGGAGGTCCGGTGGGTAGCCGCGGGGGCGGGCGAGGTGGTGCTGGCGGTGGGCGCGCGGAAGCTCGCGCGGCTGCGGCTGCTGCCGCCCCGGTCTCCGTCCGAGAATTCTCGCGAAGAGGGTTGACACCCCTCGCCGGGGATCGTAAAGTCCTTGATCCCGGTGGACGTTGCCGGCCAGCCTCGATGGCGAGCGCGGGCGGTGACGGAAGCCGGGAGCGGGTTGACAGACATCTGCCGACTCGCTAGACTTAGAGGTTGCCGAGCCCGGGCCCGAACGAGGCCCGACACGATGCTTCGAACGTCTAGGAGGCATCGGGCGCGCGACGCGGCGTCAGGCCGCGTCCTCCGCACCACAACAACCGGCGGGGCCGACAAAATGCGTGGCCTCGCGTCGCTCGAAAGCGAAAATAGTTGTTGACAGGGCTCGGTGGCTGAGTTAAGCTCGTAAGGTTCCCCAAACGAAAGTGAGGGGGGCGGCGCGCCGCGAGATGGGCGCGCGGGTCGGCTCCTTGAAAACTAGATAGAGCGTTCTAATGACGACCCGTCGAGTATCAGCTTGACGCCGGGCTCGGGCCGCGAGGTCCGGGTGCTGGTGTCGATACAGACAAGACAAACAACGCAGCAGAGCCATCATTGGCTCTCGCGTGACGATGGGATTGGCGGGATGGCGCGAGCTGTTCTGCTGAAACTGTTTAACACGAGAGTTTGATCCTGGCTCAGAATCAACGCTGGCGGCGTGCCTAACACATGCAAG
>JAHDVQ010000220.1:0-1314 GCA_023384595.1 Vicinamibacteraceae bacterium
GTCCGGCGCTCGCCCAGCCGCGCGAGTCTCAGGCGCCTGCCACCCCGCCTGACGTGGCCGCCCCACTCGAGACCGCCCCACTCGAGATCGGCGCATCCGAGACCGCGAAACCCGCGGCTGCGGCACCTGAAACTGGCGAGCCCGCCGCGGCGGCGACGCGGCAGGCGCGCGTGCCCGTGCCCGAGCCGAGCGAAAAGGCGCAGCGCTACCACCGCACCGGCAACTGGCTCTGGGGGGCGTGGACGGTCTGGGGCCTCCTCGTTCCCGCCGTCATCCTGTTCACCGGCATCTCGGCACGCCTCCGGAACGCGGCACGGGCCATCGGACGGCGGTGGTATTTCACGCTCGTCGCCTACCTGGCGCTGTTCCTCGTGCTGATGTTCGTCATCGACCTGCCGCTCGCGTACTACACCAGTTTCGTGAGGCCGCACGCCTACGGGCTGTCGAACCAGACCTTCGACAAGTGGTTCGGCGACGCCCTCAAGGAGCTGGCGGTCGGCATCGCCGGCGGGGCGCTGCTCATCTGGATCCCCTATCTGCTGCTGGCGAAGAGCCCGCGACGATGGTGGTTCTACACCAGCCTCGCGGCCGTCCCGGTGATGTTCCTCGTGATGTTCGTCACGCCCATGTGGATCGACCCGCTCTTCAACGACTTCGGTCCCATGCGTGACACGGTGCTCGAATCGCGCATCCTCGCGCTCGCCGACCGCGCCGGCATCGAGGACTCGCGCGTGTTCGAGGTGAACAAGAGCATCGACACGAAGGCCGTCAACGCCTATGTCACCGGCTTCATGGGCTCGAAGCGCATCGTGTTGTGGGACACGATCGTCGACAAGCTCACGCCGGAGCAGCTGCTCTTCGTCATGGGCCACGAGATGGGCCACTACGTGCTCGGCCACGTGTGGAAGACGATCGTGTTCTTCGCGTTCGTTGCGCTCGTGACGCTGTATGCGGCGCACCGTCTCGCGCACGGGATGCTCGCCCGGTACGGCGCGCGGTTCGGCTTCGATCGACTGAGCGACGTGGCGTCGCTTCCGCTGCTCCTGCTCCTCGTGAACCTCCTGGGCTTCCTGGTGACGCCGGTGGCGATGTGGCACAGCCGGCAGATGGAACACGAGTCCGACATCTTCGGGCTCGAGATCACACAGGACAACCACGCGGCCGCGATGGCCTTCGTGCGGCTGCAACAGGAGAACCTAGGGGTACCACGGCCGGGCTGGCTCGTGCGCACGTGGCGGGCGAGCCACCCCGTGCTCGGCGACCGCATCGACTTCGCCAACGACTACCACCCCTGGCACGAAGGTCAGCCGCTCG
>JAHDVQ010000220.1:1414-5390 GCA_023384595.1 Vicinamibacteraceae bacterium
GACCGCATCGACTTCGCCAACGACTACCACCCCTGGCACGAAGGTCAGCCGCTCGCGTACGGGCGGTTCTTCGGCGGGTCAGGAGATCGGCGGATCAGGTGATCGGGGCGCGTCCACCGGCCCCCTGGCGGGTTTTCCCCCCCGTTGACGTTCTTCCTTGTGTCGCCCGGAATCCACCGGGCCACAAGGAGGAAAGCTCATGCAGACTGCCGAAGCTCGACGCGAGCGCCAGCCGCTCAACGGCGTCGACACGCCGAACCTGTTTGCCACCATCAACGTCGTCCGGAGCCAGCCCGAGCTGGGCGCGTTCCAGTTCCGCGCGAAGAACCGCTGGGTGAAGGGCACGCACAGCCAGACCCGCATCGAGTCGTTCAGCGGGGCCGGCGGCGAGCACACCCACGCCCGGGTGTTCGACTACGACGCCGACCACCCGGCGGTGCTCGTCGGTGCCGACAACGGGCCGACGCCCGTCGAGTTCCTGCTGCACGGCCTCGCCTCGTGCCTCACGGCCGGCCTCGCCAACATCGCGGCGGCCCGTGGCGTGACGCTCACCGAGGTCGAGTCGACCGTCGAAGGCGACATCGACCTGCGCGGCATCCTCGGGCTCTCCGACGAGGTGCGCAACGGCTATCGCGCCATCCGCGTCCACTTCCGGATCAGCGGCGATGCGCCCGCCGAGAAGCTCGAGCAGATTGTCGAGCAGTCGCGCGCCCGTTCGGCCGTCTACGACGTCCTCACCAACGGCGTGCCCGTCGACATCACGGTGGCGGTCGCGTGAAGGTCAACACCCTCATCGTCGGCGGCGGCCAGGCGGGCCTGGCCATGAGCCACGCGCTCGGCACGCTCGGCCTCGACCACGTGGTGGTCGAGCGCGGGCGCATCGCCGAGCGCTGGCGCGCCGAGCGATGGGACTCGCTGCGTCTTCTCACGCCGAACTGGCAGAGCCGGCTCCCCGGGTACCGCTATGGGGGGCCGGACCCCGACGGCTACATGTCGATGCCGGAGGTGATCGCCTTTCTCGAGGGCTACGCGCGCTCGTTCGAAGCCCCGGTCGTCGAGCAGACGACCGTCGTGGCCGTCACGCCCCTCCAGGAGGGGTTCGAGGTGACGACAGATAGAGGGGTGTGGCAGGCGGCCAACGTGGTGGTCGCGTCCGGCTACTGCGATGTCCCGCACGTCCCGCCCATGGCGGCCGCCGCATCGCCACGTCTCCTGCAGCTGGTCCCGACGCGCTACCGCCGCGCCTCGGACCTGCCCGATGGCGGCGTGCTGGTCGTGGGCGCGTCGGCCTCGGGCGTGCAGCTGGCCGACGAAATCCAGGCCTCTGGACGCCAGGTCACGCTGGCCGTCGGCCGGCACACGCGGCTGCCGCGGCGGTATCGAGGCCGGGACATCCTCTGGTGGTTCGACCAGATCGGCATCTTCGACGAGACCATCGAGGAGGTCTTCGATGCCGAGATCTCGCGCCGCCAGCCGTCGCTGCAGCTCGTGGGCCGCCCCGACCACTCGACGCTCGACCTGCCGACGCTGCAGTCGCGCGGCGTGCAGCTCACCGGTCGCCTGATCGGACTCGCGGGCCGGCTCGCCTGGTTCGACGACGAGCTGGTGGCCTACACGGCGGCTGCCGACGTGCGACTCGCGCGGCTGCTCGCGCGGGTCGACGCGTTCGTCGACGAGCGGGGGCTCGCGTCCGACGTCGGACCGGCCGAGCCGTTCGAGCCGTTCCTGTGGCCCTCGCCCGAGCCCGGGTGGATCGATCTCGAGGCCGCGGGCATCCGCACCATCGTCTGGGCGACGGGATTCAAGCGCAGCTACCCGTGGCTTCGGGTCCCGGTGCTCGATGCCCACGGAGAGCTCCGCCACCGCGGCGGCATCGTCGAGTGGCCGGGCCTGTACGCGATGGGACTCAACTTCATGCGGCGGCGGAAGTCGACGTTCATCGACGGCGTCGGTGCCGACGCCCGCGACCTCGCCGGCCACCTGGCCGCGCGCGAGGGCATCGCCCACGCGCGGGAGCAGCTTCGCGAGCGATTCGACGGGAAAGCGAGGGAGTCGGCCCATGTCAGTGCGTGACATCGCACAGGTCTCATACGACGTGATCGTCGTCGGCGCGCGCTGCGCCGGCGCTGCCACCGCCATGCTTCTTGCCCGCGCCGGTCTCCGTGTCGTCGTCGTCGACCGCGGTCGTGCCGGCACCGACACGCTCTCGACGCACGCGCTGATGCGTGGCGGCGTGCTGCAGCTGGCACGCTGGGGCGTGCTGCCGGATATCGTCGCGGCGGGCACCCCGCCCATCCGCGTCACGACCTTTCACTACGAGGACGAGGTCATCAGGGTGCCCATCAAGGCGCGGGACGGCGTCGATGCGCTCTACGCGCCGCGGCGTACCGTGCTGGACGCGGCGATGGCGAACGCCGCGGGCGCCGCGGGCGCCGAGCTGGTCTACGGGGTCACCGCCGGAGATGTCGTGCGCGATGGGCGGGGCCGCGTCAACGGCCTGAGCGTGCACGACAGCGAGGGCGGACGCGTCACGCTCCGGGCGGGTCTCGTCGTGGGCGCCGACGGCCTGCGGTCGACCATCGCGGCACACGTGAACGCCCCGGCCACCGCCGCGGGCAGGCACGCGAGCGGCGTGCTCTTCGCCTACTGGGACGGACTCCCCGACGATGGGAACCACTGGCACTATCGCGCGTCGTCGAGTGCAGGCGTCATTCCGACCAACGGTGGGCAGACGTGCGTCTTCGCGGCGATGCCCGAGCGACGCTTCGACGAGGTCGTGCGAGGGGGCATTCCCGACGGCTACCGTCGCATCGTCGCCGAGGCCGCTCCGGAACTGGCGGCTCTGCTGCCGGAGGCGTCGATGGCCTCGTCCATCAAAGGCTTCGCCCCGGAGCCCGGATTCATGCGGCAGGCCTGGGGACCGGGCTGGGCGCTCGTGGGCGATGCGGGGTACTTCCGCGACCCGTTGACCGCCCATGGCATCACGGATGCCTTCCGGGACGCCGAACTGCTTGCCCGTGCGATTCTGGCCGGCGGCGACCAGGCGCTCGCCGAGTATCAGACGTTGCGCGACGAGTACGCGCGCGGCGTGTTCGACGCGACCGACTTCGTCGCCTCGTTCGACTGGAGCATGGAGGCGCTGCAGGCGCGCCATCGTGTCATGAGCGACGAGATGAATCGCGAGGTCGCGATGTTACGCGCGCTCGAGCCGCCCGGCGAGCGGCCCGGCGCGTCGCGGGCCGACCTGCCGGGCGCGGGTACGCCCGCCTCGGGAGGAGCCGGCCTGCCGCCCGCCTCGGGAGGAGCCGGCCTGCCGCGCACCACGGCAGTGGCGGCGAGCGCTTTTGCGTCAGGAGGAGCCGAATGAACGTCGTAGCCGAGCGCGGGATCGTCGTGGGACAGCAGGCGAGCCGGAGTCTCATGCTCACGGCCGACGATGTCGAGACTTACGCCAGACTGTCAGGCGACAGGAACCCGCTCCACTTCGATCGGGAGTTCGCGGCGAAGACGAAGTTCGGGCGGCTCGTGGTGCAGGGCGGCCTCACGACCGGGCTGCTGCATGCCCTGGTGGCGATGGATCTGCCGGGGCCGGGCACGGTGTTCCTGAGCCAGAACTGGCGATTCATCGCGCCGGTCTTCATCGACGACACCATCACGGCGACCGCCGAGGTGCTCGAACTCCATCCGACCAAGCCGGTGACCCGGCTCAAGGTCGAGGTGAGGCGTCAGGACGGCGAGGTGGTGCTCGACGGCGAGGCATGGTGCTTCACATTCGGGGACGAGTGGATCCCGTAGCCCTTGCAGGCTGTGTAGCCTCTGTAGGCTGTGTAGGCTGTGTAGGCTGTGTAGGCTGTGTAGCCTTTGTAGCCTCTGTAGGCTGTGTAAGCTGTGTAGCCTGTGTAGCCTTTGTAGGCGGCGTCTTGTAGGCTAGGGAGGTTTCCAGACTTCCGACCTCATGGGCAAGACGCTTCTCCAG
>JAHDVQ010000221.1:0-3071 GCA_023384595.1 Vicinamibacteraceae bacterium
TGGGTGGGCCGTTACAAGGAACGCGGGGTGCCGCCTGTGGAGCTGAACGGCCTGCCCGAGCACCAGCGGCAGGCGCAGCGCGGCGGCAACCTCTGGACCGGGGCCACCTTCGGGGTCTTCGCCGTGCAGGACGGGGCGTCCAGCCAGAAGGCGGCCGACTTCGAGTACCTGCGCGTGACTTCGGGCCAGACGCCCAGGGGGCCCGGGTTCGTCGCGGCGCCACCGGAGCCCGAGGGCCTGCTGTCGCGCGAGGTGGTCGAACTCTGGCCCGAGGGCCGAGTGCCGGGCGCTTCGGGCGTCGCGGCGGCGCGCCGGGTGCAGGAACGCGGCACTGACGCCGCGCACGATCGTGCCATCACCGGTGTGACCCGTCCGATGCTCGAGGTGTTTCGCCCCGAGAAGCCCAACGGCGCGGCGATGGTGATCCTCCCGGGCGGCGCCTACGTCCGGCTCGCCATCGACAAGGAAGGCGCCGGCGGCGCGCGGCGGATGACGCAAGCGGGCATCACCAGCTTCGTGCTCAATTACCGCCTACCCGCCGACAAGTGGGAAGCGGGATACGACGCCGCTCTCCAGGACGCGCAACGCGCCGTGCGCCTGGTGCGCGCGAATGCGGCCACCTGGGGCCTCGATCCCCGACGCATTGGCGTGATGGGCTTTTCGGCGGGCGGTCATCTCGCCGCCGCGTTGCTGACGCGCTACGACGCCGAGGTCTACGAGGCCGTGGATGCGGCCGACCAGCAGTCGGCGCGGGCCGACGTGGTGATGCTTGGGTACTCCTTCAACGTCGTGGGCTCACGCCCGATCGGCACCATCCCCGTGAGCGCCGAGACGAGTCGCCCGCTCCACGAGCGTGTGCGCGCGGGCCTCGCGCCGACCTTCCTCGTACACGCCGCCGACGACCGGACCGTGCCGGTGACCAACAGCCTCGACATGTTTCGTGCCCTGAAGGCCGCCGGCGTGCCCGCCGAGTTGCACATCTACCAGGAAGGTGGTCACGGCTTCGGCTTCAGCCTGGCAGCCGATCGTCCGGCGTCACGTTGGCCCGACGCGTTCGAGGCCTGGCTGCGCCGGCTGAAGTTCATCTGAGGAGCGGACGCCGTCGGGCGCCGATCCAGCCGAGGAGGACCCGTCGTGGGGGCACCTGTCATCGTGATCACGAAAACGTGGCTCGGGCATGTCGCCGAGGCCGACCGCGGCTTTGGCGAGGACATGCTCGACAAGTTCCTGCACACCCTGGAGGCGTCGGCAGAGAAGCCGGCGGCCATCTGCTTCTACACCGAGGGAGTCAAGCTGGTGGTGAAGGGGTCGCCGGTGCTCCTCAGCCTGAGGGTGCTGGCCGACGCTGGCGTCGAGATGCTGGTGTGCCGGTCGTGCCTCCAGCAATACGGCCTGATGGATCAGGTTGCTGTCGGCACGGTCGGCGGCATGGTGGACATCGTGGCGGCCCTCATGAGGGCCGAGACCGTCGTGACGGTCTGAAGCCGAGCCGCTGTTCGGCACGTCGGAGGACAGGTCGAGGACCGGCCACGACGAGCTGGCCCGCGCGCCGCGTCCCACGCCGGCCGTGACACGCCTGTGGCCGACCTTGCGGTTCTCAAAGCGCGTATAATCGCCACTTCGTCAGGAAACTGAACACCCACTCCTCCGGAGGAGGCACGATGGCGCGCGTCGTCCGCTGCGGCCTGATCCAGGCACGCAACGTGTCCGGCCCCGAGGCCGGCCTGCCGGCCATCAAGAAGGCCATGGTTCGGCGCCACGTCGAGCTCATCGAGCAGGCCGCGCGGAACAAGGTGCGCATCCTCTGCCTGCAGGAGCTGTTCTACGGCCCCTACTTCTGCGCCGAGCAGGAGCCGCGCTGGTACGAGCTCACCGAACCGGTTCCGGATGGCCCGACGGTGGCGCGAATGCGCAAGCTCGCGCGCAAGCACGGGATGGCGATGGTCGTGCCCATCTACGAACAGGAGCAGGCGGGCATTTACTACAACACGGCCGCCGTCATCGACGCCGACGGCAAGTACCTCGGAAAGTACCGCAAGACGCACATCCCCCACTGCAAGCCCGGCTTCTGGGAGAAGTTCTACTTCCGGCCGGGCAACCTCGGGTACCCGGTGTTCGAGACGGCCTTCGCGAAAATCGGCGTCTACATCTGCTACGACCGCCACTTCCCCGAAGGCGCGCGCGCCCTGGGTCTGCAGGGGGCAGAGATCGTCTTCAACCCCTCGGCGACCGTCGCGGGGCTCTCGGAGTACTTGTGGAAGCTCGAACAACCCGCTCACGCGGTGGCCAATGGGTACTTCGTGGGCGCGATCAACCGGGTCGGCGTCGAGGCGCCGTGGAACATCGGCGAGTTCTACGGTCAGAGCTACTTCTGCGATCCCCGTGGGCAGATCGTGGCCGAAGGTCCGCGAGACGAGGACGCGGTGGTCGTCGCCGACCTCGATCTCTCGCAGATCGACGAGGTGCGCGCGACCTGGCAGTTCTTCCGCGACCGCCGGCCCGACGCCTACGGCGCCCTGGTCGCGCCATGAGGCCCCGCGCGCAGTGAGGAGGAGACAGCGATGGGAATCGACGTGTCGACCACGTTCACCGGGTTGCGGTTTCCCAATCCGTTCATGCTGGCTTCGGCGCCTCCCACCGAATCCGACAGCAACATCATGCACGCCTTCGAGGCGGGCTGGGGCGGCGTCGTGACGAAGACCATCGGCATGCATCCCGTGGTGAACGTCGCGGGGCCGAAGACGAAGTTCCTCAGGTACGACTCCGAGACGAGGAAGCTCTCCATGAACGCCGGGCGTTCGGGCGTCCTCCACTCGTCGTGGAACTGGGAGCTCATCTCCGACAAGCCGCTGGACTGGTGGCTGCCGCGCATCGAGCGCATCAAGAAGGCGTTCCCCGACCGCATCCTGATCGCCTCGATCATGGCTGGCTCCGGCAGTGAGACCGAACTCGAGCACTGGCGCACGCTGGCGCGCAGCTGTCAGGACGCCGGCGCGGACGGCCTCGAGATGAACCTCTCGTGCCCGCACATGGACCGGCCCGACATGGGCTCGAACATCGGAAGGGACCAG
>JAHDVQ010000221.1:3171-5320 GCA_023384595.1 Vicinamibacteraceae bacterium
CAGGCGCTCAACTACTTCCTGCTCGGGTGCGGCACGGTGCAGGTGTGCACCGCGGCCATGCTCGACCGCGCGATCGGACCGTCTGTCATCGGGGGCCTCCTGCGGGGCCTCGAGGAGTTCCTCGAACGCAACGCGGCACGGGGCTGGACCACGCTCGACGACTTCCGGGGCCTGCTGCGCACGCGCGTCATCGCGCAGTCACAGATTCGCCGCCCCGATCGCGCCGAGTACCAGGGCGGCTACGACACGCCCGAAGGCTACGCACGTCCGGATGTCGTGCCTGACCGGATCACACGCTGATGCCGACGACGCTCGTCAAGAACGGGACCATCGTGACGGCCTCGGACCGCTACGAGGCCGATGTGTACATCGACAAGGGTGTCATCACCCTGATCGGCAAGAGCATCACGCTCGGGGCCGACACGGTCGTCGACGCCACGGGCCTGCTGGTCATGCCAGGAGGGATTGACGTCCACACGCACCTCGACATGCCGTTCGGGGGCACGTGCTCGGCCGACGACTTCGAATCGGGCACCATCGCCGCGGCCCATGGGGGCACGACCACGCTGATCGATTTCGCGATTCAGGACTTCGGCCAGGGGCTGTTCCCCGCCTACGACGCCTGGATGGCGCGCGCACAGGGCAAGGCGGTCATCGACTACGCCTTCCACATGATCGTGCGGGAGCTGAGCGACCAGGCGGCCCACGACATGGACCGCATGGTGCGGGACGAGGGCATCACCTCGTTCAAGCTCTTCATGGCGTATCCGGGCGTGTTCATGGTGGACGACGCCACCATCTTCAAGGCCCTGCGCCGGACGCGCGAGAACGGCGGGCTCATCTGCATGCACGCCGAGAACGGGGGCGTCATCGACACGCTCGTCCAGGAGGCCCTGCGCCGGGGCGAGACCGCCCCGAAGTACCACGCCCTCACGCGCCCGACGCGGGCCGAGGGCGAAGCGACGGGGAGGGCCATCGCGCTCGCCGAGATGGCCGGCGTGCCCATCTACATCGTGCACCTGTCGTGCGCCGACGCCCTCGAGAAGGTGAAGCGGGCACGCGACATGGGTCTGCCGGCCTACGCCGAGACCTGCCCCCAGTACCTGTTCCTCTCGCACGACGACTACGAGCGGGAGGGGTTCGAGGGCGCGAAGTACGTGATGTCGCCGCCCCTGCGCGAGCGCCATCACCAGGACGCCCTCTGGACGGGCATCCTGAAGAACGACCTGCAGGTGGTCTCCACCGATCACTGCCCGTTCTGCATGAACGAGCCGCCGCAGAAGCAGCTCGGCCGCGACGACTTCTCGAAGATCCCGAATGGAGCGCCGGGAATCGAGACGCGATTGATGTTGCTGTGGGAAGGCGTACGGGCCGGCCGCGTCGACGCGCACCGCTTCGTGGAGATCGTGGCCACCAACCCCGCGAAGATGTTCGGGTTGTGGCCCCGGAAGGGCACCATCGCGGTCGGCTCCGACGGCGATCTCGTGCTGTGGGATCCCGAACGCGAGCTGACGATCTCGGCGAAGACGCACCACATGCGTGTGGACTACAACCCGTATGAAGGGCGCGTGCTGAAGGGGGCGCCCGCCAAGGTGCTCTCCCGCGGCGAGCTGATCGTCGACGAAGGCACCTTCGTCGCCAGGCGCGGCCGCGGCGAGTACGTCCGGCGGCTGGCCGGCCCGCCGCTCGTGCCCTGACGGGCGAGGACGCGCATGCACGACTCGGGTTCGACCGCTCACCTCACCAGGGGCATGCGAGGGGCTCCGGGAGATCTCTTCGAACTCGTCGTGCGCACCGGCACGCCGTCACTCGAGAACGCCGACCTCGCACCGACCCCCATCGCCGACCGCAGGTGGACGACCTACGACGTGGCTTCGCTGTGGGTCGGCCTGTCGGTGTGCATCCCGACCTACATGCTTGCCGCGAGTCTCGTGCAGGGCGGGATGAACACCGTCCAGGCGCTCGGGACCATCCTGCTCGGCAACCTGATTGTGTGCGTGCCGATGGTGCTCATCGCGCACGCCGGGACCCGCTTCGGCATCCCGTTCCCGGTGCTGGCCCGTGCCTCGTTCGGCCTGCGCGGGTCGAACGTGCCCGCCCTGCTGCGGGCGATCGTCGCGTGCGGCTGGTTCGGCATCCAGACCTGGAT
>JAHDVQ010000222.1 GCA_023384595.1 Vicinamibacteraceae bacterium
TCGTGACGTCGGCGCCGCCCCGCGATCGCGAGGAGTGGGCGGCGCGGGCGCGAGCGAAGGCCGCGGCGCGCTACGAGGTGCGCCGATCCGGCTGACCACCTTCGCCAGGCTACGGTGGTTCGCCGACGCGTTCGCGAAGGCGGACGGCGGACCCTCTGCTGCCTTCGCGACGCCGCCTGCGCCGGACCCGACGAGTACGAGGGTCCCTACGGGGAATGGGCGGCGCGGGCCGTGCCCGCGCCGCCGGTCGATCAGCGACGCCGTTCAACCGCTAGCCTGGGACTTCTGCCGGCCCCAGAACTCCGTCAGCCGCGGCGCCGCCTTGCCACGACCGCGAGCATGCCGGTGACGAACAGGAGCGCCGCACCGGGCGCGGGCACCGTGCCCGGGTCCTGAGGATCTGGAGGATCCGGGTCCGTGATGATGATCGTGCCCTGACCGGGCTCCCAGCTGGTGGTCACGAACGGGAACCGCTGGTTCGTCCCGATCAGAGGGAAATCGACCTGTGTATAGAGCGTGCGCGAGTTCCCGAGCACGTCGGTGAACGTGCCGGAAGGAGGAATCCCCTGGGAGCCCTCAGTGGACCAGTGGTTGAGCAGATCCAGCGGCGCGACGGGATCGATGGAGGCCAGCAACTGCGTGCCGTACACGGTGCCTTGCGTGTTCGGCGCTGCAATTCCGCTGAACTGCGCCCCTGGCAGAATGCCGGCAATCAACTGGTTGATGCCAGCCTGGCAGCAGTTGTGATCGGTGCCGAAGAAGATGCCCCCGCCACGAGTGGCCAACTCGTGGACTTCATTGCGGGTGAAGTTGTCCATCGCGCTGGCGGGGCCCGGGTAGTCCGTCTGCGCGCTGAAATTGATGTTGCGGATATACAGGCTCCCGTCGAACAGGAGGTTCTGATTTCCCGCTTCGTAGAACGCCCGGAGCGCCGCGATGTCGGCGGCGTTGAACGTCGAGCCGGTCGCGTCGAGGACGACGACATCGTAGGCCCCTACGCCGAGGGCGGCCGCGAGCGATCCCGCCGCCATGCCGTCAACGTAGGTCGCGACGAAGACGTTGCCGGGTGTAGCGGTGAGCGAGTCGGCCATCTCCTGCCGATAGGCGTTCGGTGCCTGACCCGAGTACTCGGGAGTGGCATCGAACCACAACACGCTGAAGGGAGCCGCGTGGGCGACGCTGGCAAACGCCAGTACCGCCAGGCACGAAAGCAGCGCAGATCTGGCGCTCGATTTCATACTTCTGACCTCCACACGCAATCGCGAGGTTTACGGTGGGAGGCCAGAAAGCAAAAGCCAGACCAAACCAGAGCTGGCCGTTCTTGCTAGATCAGGTGTCGCCCTTTCCGTCCGTGATGTCGTGAAGTCAGCGGCACTCGACCCTGAAGTCGCCGTGAAAGGCGATTCTCCGGCTTCTGAGGCCTACTCCGTCCTGAGCGCCGTGAGCGGCTCGACGCCCGCCGCACGGCGGGCCGGAAGCGTCGTGGCCGCGGTGGCCGAGAGCGCCAGCATCAGCGCGGCGCCACCGACGACGACCGCGTCGAAGCCGCCGACGTCGACGAACACGCCCTTCAGAGCCATCGACGCGAGCACCGCAAGCGGGAATCCCAGCGCGACGCCGGCGCCCGTGAGCCACAGGCCGTCGCGCAGCACGAGCGCGACCACCGAGCCCCGGCTCGCCCCGAGCGCCATCCTGATGCCGATCTCGCGCGTGCGACGCGAGACGACGTACGACTTGACGGCGTAGACCCCTACCACCGCGAGCACGAGCGCCAGACCGCCCAGGATGCTGAAGAGCCGCGCTCCCGTCCTGAGCACCCACAGCTCGAGCCCCCTGTCGTGGAACCCCTGCATCGTCGCCACCGTGAGGACGGGCAGCCGGTCGTCGACGGCGCGGATGTCGCGCCGCAGTTGCTCGAGGGCGGCCATCTGGTCGGCGCCGGGATGGAGACGCACCTGCACGTGCATGCCGCTGCGGTAGTAGTGCCCGGCGGGCACGTAGACGTGCGGCTTGGGCGAGCGGTCGAGGAGTTCCTCGCGCATGGGCGGGGCGATGCCCACGACCAGCATCGGCTCGCCGCGCGCCGACTCGGGCTCGCCAGCAGGACGTGCAAAGCGGATCGACTGCCCGAGCGGATCTTCGGTGCCGAACAGACTGCGGGCCAGGGCCTCGTCGATGATGGCGACACGCGGCGCGTCGGACGACTCCTCTTCGGCGCGCGTGAACTCGCGTCCGCGCACCATCGGGAGACCGAGCGCGCGGAAGTAGTCGGCGCCGATGACGCGATAGGTGCGCGCAAACGGGGCGTCGCCATCCGGGGTGCTGGCGGCGACACGCTCGACCGACCGGCCTTCGCTGACATCGCCGAAGGGCACCGTCGAGGCCATGGTGACGGCCTCGACCCCGGGTGCCGAGCGGACCCGGTCGAGCACGGCCCGGTAGGCCGCGCGGCCGCGCGACTCGTCGAGGCTCGCAAGCGCCACGTCCAGGTGGGCGACGAGCAGCCGGTCGTAGTCGTAGCCCGGCGTGCGCCGGCTGGCCTCGACCGCCGTCCGCGCGAACACGCCGCCGACGGTGAGGAGCGCGAGCGAGAGGGCGACCTGGCCGACGACCATCACGTTGCGCGCGCTGAACCGCCGCCCGACCGGCGCGCCGTCGTTGGTGCCTTCCTTGAGGCCGCTCACCAGGTCGCGCCGCGAGAGCCGAAGCGCCGGGCCGAGACCGAACGCGAAGGTCGCGAGCGCGGCAAACGCGATGGTCGCGCCGAGCACCATGAGGTCGGGCGTCGGGCTGAAGGTGACGGTGAATGGCGCGACCGCGATCATCGACATGGTGAGCGCACGCGTCGCCCAGTAGCCGACCAGGAGGCCGCCGGCCGCTCCCGCCAGCGCGAGCACGAAGCTCTCCGTCAGGAGCTGCCGGACGATACCCGCGCGGCTCGCGCCGAGCGCCAGCCTGAGCGACACCTCGCGGCCGCGCGCGGTGCCGCGCGCCAGCAGCATGTTGGCGATGTTCAGGCACGCGATGACCAGCACCACCGCCGAGAGGCTCATGAGCAGCACCGTGATGGCCCGCAACGGGCCGTTGGTCTGCGGCACGGTGCTCAACGCGACGCGCGACAGCGGGTGCACGCTGAGCGCCTGATTCCGGTTCTCGGCAGGATAGGCGTCCGCCATCTGCCTCGAGAGGGCGTCGAGCCGCGCGGCGACGATCTCGCCGCTCATCCCGGCGCGCAGCGTGCCGGCCACGATGAGGGCGTGGTTGTCGCGGTGGCCGAGACCAGATCTGTTGTTCCTGAAGACGTCGGTGACGACCGCGTCGAACATGCCGAGGGGCAGATAGTAGTCGGGAGCAAGGAGGGCCATGGGTCCCGTGAATCCCTCGGGCGCGACGCCCACCACCGTGAAGTCGGTGGCGTTGATGCGCACCGTGCGCCCGATGAACGCCGGGTCGAGATGCTCGGCCTTCCACCGCGTGTAGGGCACGATGACGACCGGGGCCGCCGCACCCGGCCGCTCCTCGTCGGCCGTGAAGGTGCGCCCGGCCGCCAGCCGCACGCCGAGCACGTCGAAGTAGTTCGACGACACCACCGTGGCGACCGTCCGCCTGGTCATCTCGCCGGCCGGCGTGCCCACCATCGTCATGGTGTGCGCGAGCAGGCTCTCGAACACCCCGCTCGCGCGCAAGTCGACGTAGTTCGGATACGAGAAGGCGCGGTAGGAGTCGGGCCTGGTGCTGTCGCGGCTGTAGAGTCCCATCAGCTCCCCGGCACGGCCCGGCAGCGGCCGCAGCAAGAGCTCGCGGACGATCGTGAAGATCGCGGTGTTGGCCCCGATGCCGATCGCCAGCACGAGGATGGCCGTGGCCGTGAAGCCCGGCGCCTTGCGGCACGTGCGCCACGCGTAGACGAGGTCCTGCCGGAGGCGGGTCATATGCACCGGTCTACGACCGCGCGACGGCGGTTGTTCCAACGAGAGTGTGGCGATTCGCCACACCTGTGCCCCGTCACCATGGCCAATTGCCTTGCCCCGGGAGGCCTCCTCACGGCGAGACGCCACGGATCGGGCCGGGTCCTGGCGCCTTTCCGTTGACCATGGCACACGCGTCCGGGCGGTCCACGCCTTGCACGTCCACACGCCATGGTCAGCCGTGCCGCGGCGGGAACAGCCGTGCGTCTCGCAATCCCGGAGTGGCAGGGTCGGGTGTCGCCCGTCTTCGATGTCGCCGAGCGCGTCCTCGTCCTCGACATCGACGACGGTCGCGAGGTGGGAAGAACCCTGGCGCCGCTGGCCGAGCGCGTGCCGGCGGCGCGCGCCCGCGCCCTCGCGAGCCTCGGCGTGACGATGCTCGTGTGCGGGGCCATCTCGCGGGCCCTCGAGGACGAGATTGCCGCCGACGGCGTCGGCGTGGTGTCGCAGGTGACCGGCTCGGTCGACGAGGTGGCCAGCCTGGTGGCGAGGCGCCAGCCGATTCCCGGCGCGTTCCTCATGCCCGGCTGCCGGCGGCCGAGGGTGCGGGCGGCGTCGAGGAGGGGACGATGAGTGAGTCCGCGGCGAGCGATCATTCGCGTGCGGCGGAGCCGCCCGGCGAGGCCGACCGCGACGAGTTGATGCGGCTCGCCGCCGAGGTGGCGCACCAGATCAAGGCGCCGCTCTCGACAATACAGACCATCCTCGGCACGCTCATGGGCGGCTTTGCGGGGCCGCTCGAACCGCGCCAGCGCTGGCTCCTCGAGAAGGCCGTGGAACGCTGCGGCCACGGCGTCAAGATCGTCCGCGACCTGATGAAGCTCCGGTCGCTCGGCACCCTCGCCGACGAGTCGCTCGGGCCGGTCAACCTGGCGCGCGCCTTCACCACGGTCTGCGACGCGCACCGCGACGCCGCCGGGGCCCGCGAGCTCGAGTTCGAGACGCATCTCGAGATCGAGGACCACACGCTGGCCTGGGTGCACGGCGAGGAGAACCTCGTCGGCGAAGTCATCGCGGTGCTCCTGGACAACGCCATCAAGTACACGCCGCGCGGGGGGCGGGTGACCGCGAGTCTGTCGCGCGAACCCGACGCCGAGGGACGGGGCGCCCTCCTGCACGTCACGGTCACCGATACCGGGATCGGGATTCCGCCCGAGGGCTACGCGCGGCTGTTCCACGAGTTCTATCGTGCGCCGAGCGCGCGGCGCCTCAGCACCGAGGGCTC
>JAHDVQ010000012.1:0-13717 GCA_023384595.1 Vicinamibacteraceae bacterium
GCAAAAAGTGAAAATACTCCCGACCCCGTGTCGAGATCCCGTCAGTACTCGTGGAACAAGCGCTGGATGTCGGCCGCACTCCGTGGACGGAGCAGCGCGAGCTTCAGCAGCACGCGTGCCTTCGGCGCATTCAACTCGTCTGACGCAATGAAGCCGCGCCCGTCGTCGTCGACTTCGACGTTGCGGCCGACCTCTCCGGATGCCACCCGCGTGCTGCGTACGCACACGATACCGCGGGCGGCGGCGCGCGTCAGCGCCTCGAGGGCCGAGGCCGTCATGTTCCCGTTGCCCACGCCCGCGACCACGATCCCGCGGGCGCCGAGGCCGACGGCGGCGTCGATGAGATCACCCGTCATTCCCGCGTGCGCCATGACGATCTCGACGCGCGGCAGCGCCTCGACGCCGTCAATCGAGAACTCGCTCGCGGTCGTGTGACGCTGGGGCGGCGCGCGAAAGAACTCCACGGCGCCCCAGGTGACGCTGCCCACGAGACCGCGCAGCGGTGATCGAAACGCCTCGACGGCCGTGGTGCTCGTCTTCGTGAGCGAGGCTGCGTCGTGGATGCCGTCGTTGATGACCACGAGCACGCCCTGGCCGGCGGCCGCGGGCGAGGCGGCGACGGCCACGGCGTTGAAGAAGTTCAGCGGGCCGTCGGCCGAGAGCGCCGTCGAGGGCCGCATCGCCCCGGTGAGGACCACGGGCTTGCGCGTCTTGACGACGAGGTTCAGGAAATAGGCGGTCTCTTCGAGCGTGTCGGTGCCGTGCGTGATGACGATGCCGCCAACCTCCGGATTGGCGGCGACGACGTTCACCCGGCGGGCCAGCGTCAACCACACCTCGTCGGTCATGTCCTGCGAGCCGATGCTCGCGACCTGCTCGCCCCGCAGGCGGGCGAGCTTCGCCGCGTCGGGCACCGACTCGATGAGCGCGTCGACCGCCAGCCGGGCCGACTGGTAGCCGGACGCCACGTCGCTCGCGCCGGCGCCAGCAATGGTGCCGCCCGTGGCGAGGACGACGACGACGGGGCGGTCCTCGTCGGCGGCGGCGGCCGGCGTCGTGGCGGGGACGGCGAAAGCGGCGAGGACGAGTGCGGCCACGACCAGGTGGACGGCGTGGACGGTCTGGGCGGCCTTGACGTGGTGGACAGCGCGGACGTGGATGGCGTGGATGGCGTGGCGCGTGACGCGCATGGATTCGGCTCCGGCCGGGGGGCGGCTCGCGACATGGTAGCGGAACTGACGCAGACAGGCATCCGGCGTCCGGCGTCCGGCATCCCGCATCCGGCATCCGGCGTCCGGCGCCCTCAGTCGTCGTCGATGAGCCACGTCCACTACAATGGGGCGGCCGCTCGTCGTACCCGCATGCGTCCGTCATTCGCCCGCTACGCCCTCCTGCTCACTCTCCTGGGCCTGCACGTGCTCGGCACGGCCTGCGGCAAGAAGTCGCCGACGGCACCGGGCGCGCCGATCGCTCCGCCGGCCGTGACGAAGACCCCGATCATGGGACCTCCCCGGCTGAGCCCTGCGCAGCTTGTCGCGTGGTTCAAGGGGCGACAGCCGCAGCCGGCGGGCGCCTACCTGGCGACCGAGCCGGTCGAGGCGCTCGCGGTCTACTTCATCGAGGAGGGGGCGGACGAGGGCGTGGCGGGCGATGTGGCGTTCGTGCAGAGCGTGCTCGAGACAGGCTGGCTCCGCTTCGGCGGCGCCGTCGAGCCCTGGATGAACAACTTCGCCGGCATCGGCGCGACCGACGCGAGTCCCCGGCCTGCGGTCTTTCCCGATGCGCGCACCGGCGTGCGTGCGCAGATTCAGCACCTGCGCGCCTATGCGGACTTCACCGCCTTTGCGTGCGCCGTGCCGCCGCTCCACCACCCGTGCGTGGACCCGCGCTTCGATCTGGTGACGCCGAAGGGCAAGGCGCCGAACTGGAACGACCTCGGCAACGGCAACTGGGCGACCGATCCGCAGTATGCGGCGAAGATTCTCGCCCTCTACGACGAGGCGCTCCGCTTCAACGGCACGTGAGTCGGGGAGGGCTGACGCGTGCTGCCTACCCCTGTCCGACCGGTTCGTCCGCGTAGTCGTCGGGGTTCTCCTCGGGCTGCGGCGGGAGCTTCGCGGTGGCGGCCTTCACCATCTCCTGGTGCTCGACCTCCTCGTCGCGCAGCTCCGCGAAGAGCGCCTTCACGTCGGGGTCGGTCACGTGCTCGAGCGCGGCGGCGAAGTAGTCGTGCGCCTTGATCTCGGCGGCGAGCGCGACGTCCATGGCGTCGTGCACCGACATGAACATGCGCGCCTCGTCGTAGGTCGGGGCCTCGACGTCCCACAGCATGTCGCGCGTCACGCGCCGCGGCTCGCCGGGAAAGAGCGCCTGCCGGCGCTCGGTCAGCTCCGTGCCGTGCTTGGTCTCGTTGACCGCCATCTCGCGGAAGAAGCGCGCCGCGTCAGGCGTGTGGTGCAGCTCCATCTGGTCGGCGAACTCCTCGTAGCGCTCGCGCGCCTCGTCTTCGATGAGAATGGCGAGGTCGAGGGCATCGACGAGCGAGAGGCGGGCGAAGTCGATGGGTGCCGGCATGACGTCCTCCAGTGCACGCATCATAGCGCCACTCGCCCGCGGCAGGGCGCACACCTCCCACGACGACCTCCTCGGGCGCGGCCCCGGCGAGATCGGCACGGGCGCGGGCGCGTGGCGGACGCGCGGGCCTTCCCGCGGCCGAGGGCCGGGCTGCTCGCCGCCGCCTCGCGCTGAGGCCGCGCGTCAGGCCGCCTGCGGCTTCCGGCGATCCAGCAGGAAGTGCGCGAGCGCCGGGAGCAGGACGAGCGCGCCGACCATGTTCATCAGGAACAGGAAGGCCAGGAGCAGCCCCATGTCGGCCTGGAACTTCAGCGGCGACAGGATCCACGTGGCGACGCCGATGGCCAGGGTGATGCCGGTGAAGAGCACGCCGGTGCCCGTCACCTCGAGCGTCCGGGCGTACGCCTCGCGCAGGGAATGGCCCTCGGCATAGAAGCCCCGGAAGCGGCTGTACAGGTAGATGCCGTAGTCCACCCCGACGCCCACGCCGAGCGCCGCGACCGGAAGCGTGCTCACCTTCAGGCCGATCTCGAGCATCGCCATGAGCGCGTACGACAGCAGCGAGACGAGGCCCAGCGGGATCAGGATGCACAGCGTGGCGCGTATCGAGCGGAACGAGATCAGGCAGAGGAGGACGACCGCCCCGAACACGCAACCCATGATGGGCCACTGCGCCGCCGCCACCGCCTCGTTGGTGGCGGCCATGACGCCGACGTTGCCGGTGGCGAGTCTGAACGAGACGTCCTCGTTGCCGTGGCTCGCCTCGAACTGCTTCACCTCGGCCACGATCTGCTCGATGGTCTCGGCCTTGTGGTCGCGCGTGAAGATCATCACCGGCAGCACGCTGCAGTCGGAGTTGAGGAGCCCCGTCGAGGTCGGCACGTAGGTCACCGACTGGGTCAGCACCGACTGGTTGCGCGCCAGCACGCGCCACTTCAGGTTGCCCTCGTTCCAGCCTGCGTTCAGCGTCTTGGCGACGCCCGGCAGGTCGATGGTCGACTGCACGCCGGGCAGGTTCATCATGTGCCACGAGAAGTCGTCGATCGTGGTCATCACGTCGTAGTCGACGCAGCCCTCGGGCTTGGTCTCGACGATGACGTTCACGATGTCGACGCCGATGGAGAACTTCGAGGTGATGACCTCCGTGTCGGTGTTGTAGCGCGAGTCGGCGCGCAGCTCGGGCACGCCCCGGTGCAGGTCGCCCACCTGCACCTCGCCGCCCTTCCAGAACCCGAACACGGCGAGCAGCGCCGCCACGGCCACCACGGCCGTGGCCGTCCGCCGCTCGGTCACGCCCGCGAACCGGTCCCAGAACCGCTTCACGTGATCGGCACGGCGGTGGATCTTCGCGCGGTAGCCGGCGTCGGCCTTGAAGTAGGAGAGCGCCACCGGCAGCAGGACGAGGTTGACGATGATGATGGAGGCCACGCCGATGCTCGCGGCGATGGCGATCTCCTGGATCACCTTGATCTGGATGAACAGGATCGTGAAGAACCCGATCGTGTCGGTCAAGAGGGCGATGCCGCCCGGCACGAGCAGGCGCCGGAAGCTCGCGCGCGCGGCCGTCTCGCTGTCGGCGCCGTCGAACAGCTCGCTCGCCGTGGCGCTCACCATCTGCACGGCGTGGCTCACGGCAATGGCGAACACCAGGAAGGGCACCAGAATCGACATGGGGTCCATGCCGAAGCCGAGGAGCGTGATCGCGCCAAGCTGCCAGACGACGACCACGAGGCCGCAGGCGAGCACCATCGCCGTCACGCGCACCGACTGCGAGTAGAGGTAGACGAGCCCGCCCGTGATGAGGAAGGTCACGAGGAAGAACAGCACCACGCGGCGCGCGCCGGCGGCGATGTCGCCCACCACCTTGGCGAAGCCGATGACGTGCACGTCGACCGGCGACCCCTCCACGAAGTCGGCGTCGAACTTCTCGCGCACGCGGGTCTCGAGCTCGTTGGCCACGGCGATGAAGTCGAGCCGCTCGCCCGTGTTCGGATCGAACTCCATCAGCTCGGCGCTGATGATCGTGCCGGAGAAGTCGTTGGCGACCAGGCGGCCGACGATGCCGGCCTTCAGAATGTTGCGCCGCACCTGGTCGAGACCCTCGGGGGTCGGCGCGAAGTCGTCGGGGATCACGTTGCCGGCGGCGATGCCGTCTTCGATCACCTCCGTGTAGCGCACGTTTGGCGTGAAGAGCGACTGCACCCGCCCGCGATCGACGCCCGGCAGGAAGAACACCTCGTCGGTCGCGTTCTTCAGGGCCTCGAAGAACGGCGGCGTGAACATGTTGCCGTCGCGCGCCACGAGCGCCACGAGCACGCGGTTGGCTCCCCCGAACTCCTGCTGGTGCTCGAGGAAGGTGGCCATGTAGGGGTGCATCAGCGGCAGCAGCTTGGTGAAGCCGGCGTCGATGCGCAGGCCCGTGGCCGACCAGCCCAGGAAGGCGGTGGCCAGCATCACCAGGCCGATCACGGCCGCGCGATGCCCGAAGATGAGGCGCTCGACTCGCGCGGTCAGGTTCGCCGTCATCGCACGTCCACGCGCTTCACGCCGCCCTCGCCGAACAGCAGGAGGACGCCGTCGTCGCCGCGCCCCAGCGCGACGACCGCCTTGCGGTCGGGCAGCGCCTGCTTGCGCAGCGCGCCACCGGGCTCGCTCCAGAGGAGCGTGCCAGCCATGCCCCCGACCACGAAGCGCCCCTCGCCGAGTTCGAGCGCCGATGTCAGCGTCGCCTCGGTGTCGGTCTCGAGCTGCGTCCACGTCCGGCCCTGGTCCCGCGACTGGAACAGGCTCCCGCGGAGTCCGTACGCCAGCAGCGAGCCATCCGAGAGCGGGAGCAGGCCGAAGAACGAGCCCTCGTAGGGACTCGGCAGCGCCTCCCACGTTTCACCCTGGTCGGTGGACCGGTACAGGCGGCCCGCCTCGGCGGCGAGGTACAAGGTGCCGTCGGCGCCCGCATCGATGTGGTTGAGGTGAAAGTCGTCCTGGCCGTTCACCGGCCTCGACGTCCAGGTGTCGCCGCCGTCGGTCGTGACGAGCAGCGATCCGTAGGCGCCCACCGCGAGGCCGCGGCGGGCGTCGGCGAACCAGACGTCGAGCAGCGGCTGCTCCTTCTCGGGCGCGTGGTGCACCCGCTCCCAGTTGCGGCCGCCGTCGCGGGTACGCACGACCACCTCGTCGTGGCCCACCGCCCACCCGAGCTGCTCGTCGTGCATCACCACGCCGGTGAGCAGCGCGCGCGTCTGCACGGCCGCCTGCGACCACGACCTGCCGCCATCGCGCGAAACGACGATGTGGCCGCGCTCGCCAACGGCGACGATGAGGTCGCCGCGCCTGGCGACGTCGACGAGCAGCGACTCGCTCGCGAGCGGCGCCTGCACGGCCCACTCCACGGGCTCGTCCGCTGGGGTGAGGGTCGCGCCGGTGGCGAGACCCCCGACGACCAGGAGCACGGCGCCCCACCCGAGGCGCCACGGCTGCCGGAACGATGCGAAGGACCTGGGGGTCATCGGCCTCGGTCCTAGCGCACGCCCTCCTGACGCAGCGCGTCGGGCGTGAAGTCGGCCTCGGTGCGCTTCAGGGTGAAGTCGTGCACGCGGCCCTCGTTGAAGAGCCCCATCACCAGATAGCGCCCGGCCTGCAGGTCGGTGTGCGTTTCGGCCGCGGTCCACACGGTCGGCACGTTGTAGAAATTCATGGCGTGCCCCTCGGAGACGCGCCACAGCTGGTCGCGGTTGTCGTACTGGTCGATGACGAGCACCTGCCAGCTGTCCTCGTCCACGTAGAAGGTACGCCGCTTGTACACGTGCCGCTCGCCCTGGCGCAGCGTGGCATCGACCACCCACACGCGGTGCAGCTCGTAGCGGGCGTGGTCGGGATTGATGTGCAGCGGCGTGATGATGTCCCTGTATTTGAGCTTCGGGTCCTGCAGGCGGTAGGCGTTGTAGGGGACGTAGATCTCGCGCTTGCCCACGAGCTTCCAGTCGTACTTGTCGGGCGCGCCGTTGAACATGTCGAGCTGGTCGCTCGTGCGCATGTTGTCGGCGGCGGTGCCCGGGTTGTCGTAGGCCACCTGCGGCGCGCGCCGCACGCGGCGCTGGCCCGCGTTGTACAGCCACGCGTCGCGCGGCTTCTTCACCTGGTCCATCGTCTCGTGGACGAGCAGGATGCCGCCGGCCAGGCGCGCGGGAGCCGTGACCGTCTGCTTGAAGAAGAGGATGCGGTTGCCGAGCTTCTCCGGCGTCATCCCCGGCAGGTGATAGAGGAACTGGGTCTCCTCGTCGAACTGCACCGGCGTGTACTGGCCGCCACGCGTGGGCGTGGCCTGGATGACCCAGCGGCCCGCCGTGTCGCCGCGATACCGCAGCAGGTGGTTCCAGATCACCTCGACGCCGCTCTTCGGCATCGGGAAGGGCGGCCCGCCGATGGCGCCCTCCACCCCGTTGCCGTTGTTCACCAGCCGGGCGCGGCCGATGTTGCGCGCCGTCGCGTCGTAGATGCGCTGCGGCGCCGACGCGCTTCTGCGCGACGGGTAGACGATCATCTTGAACGTGTTGTAGGTCTTCAGCATCGCCTTGTGGCCTTCGGCCAGGTTGGCGCCGTACTGGCCGGCGTTCTGCCCGGTGATGGTGAAGAGCGGCTTGTCGGCCGCGAAGGGGTCCACGTAGTGCTTGCCCCGTACGTAGCCGGCCGGCGGCTTGGTCAGGCCGCCGTCCCACGCCGGGATCGTGCCCGCGGCGTTGCCCGCCTTCTCGCCGCCGAGAGGCATCAGGTTCGCGGGGAGTCCGGCCTGCTGCGCCGTGAGCAGCGTGAAGGCCGCGAAGATGGCCAGCGTGGCCAGCGAGAAGGTCGCGCCAAGTCGTGCCGTGCTGCGCATGACGTCTGCCTCAGAAGGTGTACTTGATGTTGGCCGCGACGAAGTCACGGTCGTTCAGCAGATTGTAACGGCCCGCCCCGAAGAAGCTCGTGTAGCTCACGTCGAATTCCCAGTTGAAGCGGTACTGGAAGCCGAGCCCGATCGTGGCGCTCTTGCGGTCCTCGATGAAGTTGCCGCCGGGGCCCGGCGAGACGCCGTCCACGTCGTGCGCGAACGAGAAGCGCGGGATCAGGTTCACCGCGCCAATCGCGTTGTTGTATTCGAGCCGTCCCGCCACGACGTATCCCCAGGCGTTCTGCGTGGGAAAGGCCGACTCCGGCTCGGTGCCCGGCTGGACGCCGGCCTGCTGGTGAATCGGGTTCCCCGTCGTGTACGTGCCCGCGGCCTCGAGCCGCAGCACCTCGGGGTCGGGGAAGTCGTGCACCCGCCCCCAGGCGGCCTCGCCCACGAGCACCATCTGGTCGGCACCGAACACGCGGCTGAAGGCCCTGGTCGCCGTCATCTGCACCTGGGTCGTATCGAACCGCCTGAAGCCCGAGATCTCCTCGGAGAAACCGTAGGCGCCCACCTGGTTGGTCGTGGCGAGGAGGTTGCCGACGGCCCGCAGCGGCGCGAGCTGGGGCACAGCGGGCAGCAGGCGCAGCGGGGTCAGCGCGGCGTACAGCAACTCGACGTCGTCGACCTGCAGCGGCACGTCGCGGCGGTGCGAGACCTCGCCCTGCAGCGCGATGCCCGTGCCCCCGAGCTGCGTGTTGAAGCTCGCGCCGAACAGCTTGATGTCCTCGGGGTAGGTGAGGAAGTACCGCGCCGTCGCCGCGTAGTTGCCCGTGGCCAGGATGCCCGCGGCCGTGCCGGTCCGCGCCATGATGAGCGGCAGGCGGCTGTGGTAGTTGATGAAGTACAGGCCGAAGTCGGTGCCGCCGAGCGCGTCGGCGAAGTACCGCAGCGCCACGCCGTACTGCCCGCCGTCCTTCGCGCCCTGGGTCTCGCCCCTGGGGACGGCCACGCCCACCGGGCTGCCGCCGAT
Organism: Vicinamibacteraceae bacterium; assembly: GCA_023384595.1. Taxonomy (GTDB): domain Bacteria; phylum Acidobacteriota; class Vicinamibacteria; order Vicinamibacterales; family JAFNAJ01; genus JAHDVQ01. Next base: position 8,475 of record JAHDVQ010000012.1, read on the forward strand.
GGGCGGGTGCCCCACCGGGATCGTGTCGGGCGCGGACCCGAAGCCGAGCATCACCTTCGACGCGCCGTCGCCCGCGAGGTCGGTCGTGCTGAAGTAGCTGCCGACCGGATCGATCTTCACTTCTTCCCACGTGAACTGGTAGTAGGCCTCGACCGAGGTGCTGTCGGAGGGCTTCAGGCTCACCTTGATGGCGCCGACCGGCCGTAGCGCCTCGCGCAGTTCCGCGCCCGGCACGCGCAGGGCGCTCACGTCGAACGGGTTGATGGCGTTGATGCCGCCCTGGATGAAGGTGCTCTCGCCCCAGTTGATGACTTGCAGGCCGCCGCGGACCTCACCGGGCTGCGTGCCCGTCTTGAACCGGTAGTAGAGGAACGCGTCGCGGATCTCTCCGCGGCCGCCCACCCGCCGCTTGGCCGCCTTCGAGAGCGGCGTCCGCTCGCGTTCGCCATCCTGGTTCTCGATGTCGTAGAAGGCGAAGCCGCGCACGAACCCGCCGAAGTTCTTGTAGCTGAACTCGAACTCGCTCGTGATCTTGAAGGCGTTGGTGAACAGGCCCTTGTCGTAGTTCTGGTTGCCATCGTCGCCGTTGACCGAGAACGCGGTGCCACCGGCGGCGATGCCGATGAGCCGCGGATCGGGATCGTCGAGCCGCATGCCGAGCCCGTACGAGATGGTGTTGCCCCAGCTCCACCGGAAGGGGCTCGGGGCGGCCTCGGGCTCTTCGGCCGCCTCCTGGAGCGGCTCGGCCGGTTCCTGCGGCGCCGCGGCCTGGGCCGTGGCCTGTCCTCCGGCTGTCGTACCGGTCTGCGCGTCGGCGGCGCCGGCCATCGCGCCGCTGAAGCACAACGCGAGACCGAGGGTGACGGGGAGACGCGGCTGTTTCGTGAACGACCCGATTCGCGAGAAGACTCTCATGGTGCCCCCAGTGGCAAGAAGTACCCACCCGCTCACTGCCCGACCACACACACGGACCACCAGCTTGTAGATGACCAGCCGCCTGCGGATTCACGACCCGCGTGTCCGCGCCGCCCCCCGTTGGGGGACGCGGCGCGCACGGTTACGGGCGCAGGGCGCCCGGGAGAGACGCGAGGGTGTCCATTCTGCCGTGCTCCTGTCGAGGTTTCAAGAAAAAGAAGAGCTGGTCTTGGAGGGTCCGCGCCCGCTGTTGGGAGGCGCGTTGGTGCCGCACTGCGGCAGGCGGGGGTATGATCAGGCCATCCTCGTGCGCGGCGCACGGAGGTGGTTGGGTGCAGCAGGCCTGGCAAGGAGGGCCCCATGACCATGACCGCCGATTCGTGCCCCCAGTGCGGTGGGGCCGTGCCGGTCACCTATGGCGACCGCGTCGCGTGTCCCTACTGCGGTTCTTCTCTCGTCCGCATTGTTTCTTCGTCTGCCGGACCGGCCCCGCCCGGCATGGGCGATCGCAGACCTGACCCCACTCACCCCACTCAGGAGGTTGACTCCACGCGGGAGGCCGCCGTCACGTGGGGCGTGCGCTTGCGCCGCGCCGTGCTCGAAGATGCGCGGACGCGCCTCCCGGTGTTCGAGTGGCTCCTGCCCGCAGACTGGGAGTGCGACGGCACGGTGACCTGGCGCCAGAGCGTGGCCGTGCCCGCGCTGGTCGGCTTCCGCGCGTGGAATCCCACGGGCGCCGAGCAGATCGAGTGCCTGCCTTCGATTCCCAATACCTGGACCGAGAGCGCGGTGACGGCGGCCTTCCGCCGTTTCCAGCCCAGGACGCTGCCGTTCAAACTGGACGGCCTCGAGCAACGGGCGCCGATGACGGCGCGCGAGGCGCTTCGCCAGCTGGTGGTGCCTCGCTACCGCGGACGGGTGGCGGCCGAGCCCGGGCACGCGTCCACGGCGGGGCGCCCGGGGTGGCCGGGCCGGTGGGGCGGGGCATGGAGCACCGGACTGCGAGGCCTGCTGCCTCCGCCGCTCGTCGAGCAGCGCATCCGGCAGGTGCCGGGGCTGCCCGCGGCCATCGACTACGTGAAGAAGCTCGCCGCGCACGGCTACCCTTCTCGCGACGTCGACGTGCACGTGGTCGAGGAGGAGACGCTGCCGCACCTGGCGGCGTCGCTTCGCGAGCCGGCGCCCGACGCGGGCCCGGCACCGGCGAGCGACGGCGCGCGCGTGCGCCTGCGCTACGCCTTCGAGGGCACGACCATCGAGGAGGACCTCTTCTGTGTCGTCTCGTCGGTCCGGACCGAATCGGGATCGGGTCTGCTCGCCGAGGCGCACACGCACTGGGTAGCCGAGTCGCTCTTCGCGTTCCGCGCCGACGTGGGGCGCCTCGACGCGTTCGCCCGCGCGGCGATGGCCTCGGTGCGTTCGATCAGGATGAACGCGCAGTGGTTCGCCGCCTACCAGGCCGAGAGCCAGCGCATCATGCAGGAACGCATCGCGATGCAGCAGGCGCTCCAGCAGATGGCCGCCATCCAGCGCGCCTCGTTCCAGCGTCAGATGCACCGGTTGAGCGACGTGTCGCGCACCATCTCGGAGACGAGCGACATGGTGATGGCCGGCTACGAGAGCCGGTCCGCGTCGTTCGATCGGATGTCGGAGGGCTGGAGCCAGGCCATGCGCGGGGTGGACGCGTACGCGAGTCCCGGCGGCGGGAGCGTGGAACTGCCCGGCGGCTACGCGCACGCCTGGACCAACGGTCTCGGGGAGTATGTCCTCACCGACAGCAGCTTTCTGAACCCCGGCGCCTTCGCCCCCGGGACGTGGGAGGCGATGACGCGCCGGTGAGGGGTGGGGTCAGGTCTGCGATTGCACATGCCGGCGGGGGGTCAGGTCTGCGATCGCACATGTGCAATCGCAGACCTGACCCCCTTTCATGTGCAATCGCAGACCTGACCCCACCCCTACTGCAGCATCCGCTCGAAGCGCGGGTCGCCGCGGAGCGGATCCAGATCCGGATCGTTGCGCGCCCAGTCGGCCGACAGCGCGTGCTGGCCGAGCGCGACCTCGAGCGAGGCCATCGCCTCCTCGTACCGGCCGAGGCCGGTGTACACACACGCGGCGTTGTAGCGAATGACGGGCTCGTCGCCGTCCACGGCGAGCGCGCGCTCGATCCACGAAGCGGCGCGCTCCGGCTCGCCCATCTCGGCGAGCACCGCCGCGCCCATGGTCCACGCCCGGGTGTCGTCGGGATGCACGCGCACCCAGCGCTTCATGGCCTCGATGCACTCGAACGACGCGTTGCGCGCGCGGCCGCCTTCGCCGAGCCGCCGGTAACACATCCCGAGCAGGTACCAGGCGTCGAAGGCCTCGGGCACGAGCGCGCACGCGTCGCGGTAGTGCTCGGCGGCATCGGCCGGGCGGCCCCGCGAGAAGCAGACGCGCCCGTAGATGTAATGCGGCTCGTAGAGCCGCGGGTCGAGCTCGATGGCGTGCCGCAGGTGGCGCTCCGCCTCGTCGAACTCACCGCGCAGGAAGAGCGCCATGCCGCGCGCCTCGTGCGCGTCCGACAGTTCGGGCTCCAACGCCAGCGCGCGGGCGCTCGCCTCGTCCGCCGCCGCCACCGCCTCGGGACCGAATCCGAAGTACAGCTTCAGGAACGAGTGGCAGTCCGCCATGCCGGCGTACGCCTTGGCGTAGCCCGGACTCACCTCGATGGCCTGCGCGAAGAGCTGCAGCGCCGTTTCGAACGCCTTGCGCCGCTGCTGGTGAAAGAACTGCCGCCCCTGGAGGTACAGCTCGTAGGCCCGGGCGTTTGGCTCGCTGCCCTCGCCCTCGATGCGCTGGCGGCGCGCGGCCAGCGTCACTTCCAGCGCCTTCGCAATCTGCTCGGCGATCTCGTCCTCGATGGCGAAGATGTCCTCCATCGACCGGTCGTAGCGATCGCACCAGAGCCGATAGCCGTCCTCGACGTTGACGAGCTGCGCCCAGATTCGCACGCGGTTTCCCGCGCGGCGGACGCTCCCTTCGAGCACGGCCGCCACGTTCAGCCGCGCCCCGATCTCGCGGATGTCGGCCGTCTGGTGGCGGTACTGAAACGAGGACGTCCGCGACGCCACGGAGAGATCGGGGATGCGGCTGAGGCCGCGCAGCACCTCCTCGGCGATGCCGTCGCACAGAAATCCCTGGTCACGCTCCGGGCTGAGGTCGCTGAAGGGCAGCACCGCAATCGACGACCGCGGAGCCACCGCCGGCACCCGCAGGGTGATGGCGCCCGAGTCGACGGCCGCCTGCACCGCCAGCAGATCCTGCACCATCGCATCGGCCCGCTCGTAGCGCAATCGCGGGTCCTTGGCCAGCGCGCGGTCGATGACGTGGTCGAGCGCGACCGGCAGCGTCGGGCGCAGCGTGGAGGCCGGCGCGGGCTGCCGGTGGAGCACGGCATCGACCAGCCCGTCGACGTCGCCCGCCCGGAACGGCGCCACGCCCGTGACGCTCTCGTAGAGCACCGCGCCGAGCGACCAGATGTCGGACCGCTGGTCGACCGCGTCTCGCCGCAGCTCTTCGGGCGCCATGTACGCCGGGGTGCCGAACGCGAAGGCCTCGTCGCCGGCGCGCTCGGTCCCGAGCGAGGTGGCGACGCCGAAGTCGAGAATCTTCACCGTGTCGCCACGCGTCACGAGCAGGTTCCCCGGCTTGATGTCGCGGTGGACGATCAGTTCTTCGTGGGCCGCCGCAAGCCCGCGCCCCGCCTGGACGACGAGGCCGAGCGCCCGCCCGAGCGGCAGCGGGCCCTCGGCGAGCAGGCGGGCGAGCGTGTCGCCGGGGTAGTACGCCATGACGATGAAGACATCGCCGCCGGGCGTCTCGTCGACTTCGAAGATCGTGCAGATGTTGGGGTGATCGAGCAGCGCGGCCGCTTGCGCCTCGCGCAGCAGCCGCTGCCGCGCCGCGGGATCGGCAAGCGGGCGCAGGAACTTCAGGGCGACCTGCCGGCCGAGCCTGTGATCGGTGGCACGGTAGACCTCGCCCATGCCCCCGCTGCCCAGGAGATCGGCAAGGACGTAGTGTGAGATCTGCTGTCCGGTGCGGGCGGCGGCGGGCGCGGCCATGGCGGCCTCCTCACATGCCGGGACACGCGGGGGCGGGGCGGACGCTTCAGATCTTACGCCCGCCGGGCGCGGGCGGCCAGTGGCGGGCCGCCGGATGTATCATCGGGTGGCCAGGGGGGGGGGGGGGGGGGGGGGGCGCCGGGGGGGGGGGCGGCGGGGGCCCCCCCACACCCCCCCCCCCCCCCCCCCCGGGGGCCCCCACCCCCCCCCCCCGCGGGGGGGGGG
>JAHDVQ010000012.1:13727-20185 GCA_023384595.1 Vicinamibacteraceae bacterium
GTTTTTTATTTGGGGGGGCACTGGTGGGGTACTGTTGGGCGTCCCAAATGGTCCTTACGCATCCCTGCCCCCCCTCCACCCCACCCGGCGACCCCCAGGGGGACCACCATGACCCGCTTCAGGCTTCTCTGGCTCCTCGTCATCCTGGCCGTCCCCACGCCGGCGGCCGCAGCCGAGACGCGTCCGATTACTCCGCAGGACCTCTGGGCCATCAAACGCGTCTCGAGCCCCGCGCTCTCGCCCGACGGCCGCACGGCGGTCATCGTCGTCCAGGAGTGGTCGATCGAGAAGAACCGGAGCACGTCGAACCTCTGGCTCGTCGACGTCGCCACCGGGACCCGGCGGCGGCTCACCACGGCGCAGGCCTCCGACGGGTCGCCGGTCTGGAGCCCCGACGGCAGCCGCCTCGCGTTCGTCTCGAAACGCGCCGACGACGAGGCCGCGGCGCTCTACGTCATGCGGGTCGACGGCGGCGAGCCCGAGGAGGTGCTGGAACTGCCGTTTGCCGTGTCCGCCCCGCGCTGGATGCCCGACGGCAAGGCCCTGATCGTCGCCACGATCGTGGTGCCGGAGCTCGCGGGCACGCTGTCGAAGGACGACCGTGCCGCCATCCGCAAGGAGATCAAGCGGCGCCGCGAGTCGAAGATGACGGCGCGCGTCACCGAGCACCGGCAGTACCGCTACTTCGACCGGTATCTCACCGACAGCGCGGCGCAGCGCCTGCTGCACGTCACGCTCGAGACCGGGGCCGTGCGCGACCTGACCCCGGCGTGGGACCGACCGTTCACGGTGAGCGGCGAGGTCGACTACGACCTCTCACCCGACGGCCGGTGGATTACCCTGACGCTCAACACGACGGCGCCGCCCTATCGCGACTTCCCGAACCACGACGTCTACCTGCTCGCCACCGACGGCAGTGGCACGCCGAAGAACCTCACCTCGGACAACGCGGGCGACGACGGCGGCGCGGTGTTCGCGCCCGACGGCACGTTCCTGGTGTTCGGACGGCGGGAGACGCGCTACTACAGCGGCGAGTTCACGAAACTGTGGCGGCACGACCTGTCGACCGGGCAGAACACGCCCATCACCGAGGCCCTCGACTACTCGTTCGACCACGTCGAGTTCTCGGAGGACGGCAAGAGCTTGTACGCCACGGTCGAGGACAAGGGCGTGGTGCCCATCTTCCGGCTCGGCGTCGACGGCAAGGGGATGACGCCGCTCTACCGGCAGGGCACCTCGAGCGCGCTCGACATCGCCGGCAACCGTCTCGTGTTCCTCAACGACACCACGAGCCGGCCGAACGAGCTGTTCCTGCTCGACGAGAAGTCGGGCACCACGAAGGCGCTCACCGATTTCAACGACGCCTTCATGGCCACGCTCGACCTCGGCAAGGTCGAAGACTACTGGTTCGCTGGTGCCAACGGCGAGCAGATCCACGGATGGCTGGTCTTCCCGCCGGGATACGACCCGTCGAAGACCTATCCGCTCGTCGAGCTGATGCACGGCGGCCCCCACACCATGAACCGCGACAGCTGGAGCTACCGCTGGAACACCCACGTGTTCGCGGCGCCCGGCTACATCGTCACGTGGGTGAACCGCCACGGATCGACTGGGTTCGGCGAGACGTTCTCGAGGAGCATCGTCAACCAGTGGGGCGACATGCCGTTCGAGGACATCATGAAGAGCGTCGACTACCTCCTCGCGAAGTACCCGAACATCGACCGCGACAGGCTCGCGGCGGCCGGCGCGAGCTACGGCGGCTACATGGCGGCGTGGGTGCTGGGCCACACCGACCGCTTCAAGGCCATCATCAACCACGCTGGCGTGAACAGCTCCTACGCGCAGTATGCGACCGACGTGCCGCACGGCTTCCCCGAGGTCATGGGCGGGAAGCCATGGGAGAACGTCGAGGGCCTGCAGCGCCAGAACCCGATGTTCTACGCGAAGCACTTCAAGACCCCGACGCTCATCCTGCACGGCGAGCTCGATTACCGCGTGCCCTACGGCAACGGGCTCGAGCTGTACGGCGTGCTGCAGGCCATGAACGTGCCGTCGCGGCTGGTGGTGTTCCCCAACGAGAATCACTGGGTCCTGACGCCGCAGAACGCCATCTACTGGCACTGGGAGATGCAGCAGTGGCTCGCGCGCTACATCGGCGGCACGCCGGCGCTCGAAAGGCCGGTGTTCGAGACGCCGTAGGACGGGCGTTGGGCGCCGGGCGTTGGGCGCCGGGCGGTTGAGGCATTTGGCATGCGGCGTCCGGTCTGGCATCCGGCATCCCGCGTCCGGCGTCCGGAGTGTTCTGCCCCCTACGGAGGATTCCATGCCCTTCTCTGTGTCTTCACCAGATTTCAGCGACGCGGGCCCCATCCCGCGCCGGTTCACCTGCGAAGGTGACGATGTGTCGCCGGAACTGCGCTGGAACGGCGCGCCCGAGGGGACACGATCGTTCGCGCTCATCGTCGACGACCCCGACGCGCCCGATCCCGCCGCGCCGAAGATGACCTGGGTGCACTGGGTGCTCTACAACCTGCCGGCCTCGACGACGGAACTGGCGGCCGCGGTGCCGTCGCGACAGCTTCCCGAACAGGCCCTGTCGGGGAAGAACGACTGGGGGAAGACAGGGTACGGCGGCCCTTGCCCGCCCATCGGCCGGCATCGGTACTATTTCAAGCTCTACGCGCTCGACTCCATGCTGCCCGACCTGCACCAGCCAACGAAGGCCCGTCTCGAGAAGGCGATGGAGGGACACGTGCTGGCGCAGAGCCAGCTGATGGGGACCTATCAGAAGCAAGGGTGACTGCGCCGCGCCGCGTGCCGCGGGTCGACTGCCGTGGAGCCGACAGACGAACCGGGCCGCCGCGGTCACGCGGCTCGCGGTTGTGCTAGGGTAGGGCGTCTGGTACAGGAGGTGGAATCAATGGTGCGACGTCTGGCCCTCGCGACAGCGCTCGCCGCTGTCCTGGCCGTGGCGGTGCCGACAACGGGCACGGCCGCGCCGTTCAACAGCCTCGTCGTCTTTGGCGACAGCCTCTCCGACAACGGCAACGTGTTTGCTGCCACCGGAGGCATGTTTCCGCCCGCACCCTACGCGCAGCGGTTCTCGAACGGCCCCGTGGCCGTCGAGTATCTGGCGGCCGCCTGGGGCATCCCGATGCTGAACCTCGCGTACGGCGGGGCGACGACGGGCGCGGAGAACTTCCTGAACGTCAGCGTGCCCGCCCTGGGGGGCGGCCTGCCCGGCATGCGAACGGTGTTCGACGCCTACATCGCCTCGCTCGGGGCTGGCGGTGCCGATCCCGACGCGCTCTACTTCCTCTGGGGCGGCGCCAACGACGTGTTCCTGGCGAACGCACTCGGGCTCGACATGCCGGCCACGCTCGGTGCCGCCGTCGCGAACCTGGTGTACATGACCTCCACGCTGTTCGCCGTGGGAGCTCAGCACGTGATGGTGGTCGGGATGCCGGACCTTGGCCTCACCCCGGCGTTCGATGGCATGGAAGCAAACGGCACGTTCATCACGACGCTGTTCAATACGGGACTCTCGGGCGCGGTGCAGCCCCTCGGTGCCACCTTCGTCGACACCGCGGGCTTCCTGCAGGACGTCGTGGCGAACCAGGCGCTCTACGGGTTCACGAACGTGGACGATCCGTGCCTGACGACGAGTCCGCCGTCGTTGTGCGGGTTCACCCTGGATCAACAGAATCAGTATCTGTACTGGGATACGGTGCACCCGACAACCGGGGCACACATGCTTGCGGCGGCCGAGTTCAGGCAGGCGGTGCCGGAACCGGCGGTCGTTCTGCTGATCGCCACCGCGATGGCCGCAGCGATGTCGCGGCGGCGGTCGCGCGGCTGACGCATCTGCCACGCCGTTCAGGACGCGCGGCAGTGCGGGCGGCGCCGCGACGCGCGCCACGGGGCCTGTGCCGCAACGCGTGATGGGCGGAGAGAGGTCGGCTACGGCTGCTCGATGCCCATCGGTGGACGACGATGCCGGGTGGCCTGCTCGTAGGCGTAGGCGAGGCCGAGCAGACGCGCGTCGCTCCACATGCGGCCGAGCAGCGAGACGCCGAACGGGTGGCGCCCGCCCATGAAACCAGCCGGGACCGTCACCTGCGGCAGACCGGTCATCGCGCTCTCGTGACACGTGCCGGGCTCCGAGCCGTACCGCACGAGCCCGCCCTCGTGCGTGTGCGGGCGCGCCTGGTTCGCGGGATAGAGCAGCGCATCCAGCCGCTCGCGGTCCATCAGATCGACGAACACCTGCCGGAACCGTTCGCGTGACGCCACGAAGCGGCGGGCGGCCTCCTGACGCGCCTCGCCTTCGGGCGTAGGCGCGAGCGCCGACTTGAAGCGGGCCTCGCCGCGCGGCGCGAGCATGCCCGACGCGACGATCGACTCGATCGTCGTCACCGTGTCGCCGGGCTGCGACCCGCGTGCGAGGTAGGCGCGCCACGCGTCGGCGAGCGCGCCGGGTTCGACGCCGCGCGCCGCGACGTAGTGATCGTCGAGGCCCGGAATCGCCACGTCGACCACCGTGGCCCCGGCCGCGCGCAGCTCGCCGGCCACGCGGTCCATCATGCCGGCGATTTCCGCTTCGCCCGTGAAGCCCACGAACCGCTGCCGCAGCATCCCGATTCGCGCGCCGCGCAGGGCGCCCGCGTCGAGCGCCGCGCGGAACGAGGCCGGGCGCTGCGCGTCGGCCTCGGCCGTCGCCGCATCGTCGGGATCGCGGCCCGTGACGAGGTCGAGCGCGAGCGCGACATCCTCGACCGACTTCGCCATGGGACCGATGGCGTCGTTCCACGGGTTGAGCGGCATGACGCCGGCGCGGCTGGTCAGGCCGCGCGTCGTGCGAATCGTCGCGAGCGAGGCGAACGACGCGGGGTTCGAGAGCGAATTGCACGTGTCCGTACCGAAGCCGAGCGCGGCGAGGCTGGCGGCGACCGCCACGGCGCTTCCCCCGCTCGATCCCGACGTCGACAGCGTCGGATCGTACGCATTGCCGATCGTGCCGCCGACGGTGCTGATGCCGAAGTCGCCGAAGGGGAACTCGTCGAGGTTCGTCTTGCCCAGCAGGATCGCGCCGCCGCGGCGCATCGCGGCCGCCACGTGCGAGTCCACGCGCGGCCGGTGATCGGCAAACGCGCGCGCGCCGCCGGTTGTCGGCAGTCCCACCGCGTCGATGTTGTCCTTGTAGACGATGGGGACGCCGTGAAACGGGCCCCGCACCCGGCCCTCGGCTCGCTCGCGATCCAGTTCGCGCGCGGCGGCCACGGCCTTCGGGTTGAGCGAGAGCACGGCACGGTAGGTCGGCCCGTGGCGATCCAGCGCCGCGATGCGAGCCAGGTAGTCGCGCACGAGATCTTCGGAGGTCGTCTCGCCGCGCGCGAGCGCGTCCCGGAGCTCGGCGACCGTCTTCTCGAACACGCTGAACTCGCGCGTCGATGCCGCCGTCTCGCGGCGCGACGGCTCGCCCGAGCGCGCACCGGTGTCCCCGGCCCCGGCAGCGGCCGTGAGGTCCCAGTTCGCGATGTGGCGGCGCTGGCGCGCGGTGAGGCCCTCCAGATCCGGCGCGGCCACGAGGCGCCGCGCGATCCCGGCGACGCGCGCGATTTCGGAACCCGCGGACGGAATGCGGGCGTCGCCCCCGGTGTAGACGGCCTCGAAGGTCGGCTCGACGATCGCATCGCGGAGGGCCGTTGGCGGACCGCCGCGCGGATCGTAGACCTCGCTCAGCCCCTTCACGACGAACGTCATGAGCGACCGCGTCTCGCCCGGCGCGAGCCGCAGGGTGAAGACGTAGCCGATGTGCGCCGGATCGAAGCCAGGGTAGGCGTCGTCGAACGGGCTGGCGTACATGTCGCCCACGCGCGAGAAGACGCCCCGGCCCGGCGTGCCGAGCACGTGCGCCGACGGTCCGTGACCCGACGGCCCCTCGATCGGCCTGGCCACCTCGCGCGCGTTCTGCATCACGACGACGAAGCTGTCGGTGTCGTCGATCGCCGCATCGCCGCTGCCCGTCGTGGCCACCGCCACCAGCCCGCCCTCACGGTAGGCCCCCGTCGCTCCCCCCCAGGCCACCTCGGCGACGAGCGGGTGCCGCGTCGTGTTGGTGAACGTGTCCACGTAGCGCAGGTAGTGGGCCGTGGGCGGCGCGTAGATGGCGCGCGCGATGACGATGCCCGACGCCACCACCGGCGTGATGGAATCGAACCGCGCGGCGTCGTCGTGGGCGAGGCCGAAACCGCGCAGGTACTGGCCGGCCACGAGCATCGAGCCTTCCACGGTTCGCACGCGGAGCTTCAGGTAGCCGAAGCCGTTGAACGGGTACGCGCGGCCGCCGGTGGCGATGCCGCCGCTGTCCTGCGCCCACGTCGAGGTGTCCTGGATGTCCCAGTGCTGGCCGTCGGCCGACGGCACGCGCGTGACGGCCTCGCTCGAGACGAGCGACG
>JAHDVQ010000012.1:20285-41272 GCA_023384595.1 Vicinamibacteraceae bacterium
TGCTGGCCGTCGGCCGACGGCACGCGCGTGACGGCCTCGCTCGAGACGAGCGACGTCACGGCGACGAGGAGCACGAGGACGGGCAGAGCGTGGCGAGGGCGCGCGCCTCGCGCCATGCGGCCGGAGTGGTTCATGGCCGCACAGAGTCAGCGGCACTCGGCGTGCTGGCACCCGCAGCGCAGCTCTGTGATCTGCCCGGCCCGCTTGCAGTGATCGCTGCAGTACTTGCCGTACGGGCTGTTGGGCTGCACGACGCAGTCACAGCCCGGATGCGCGCACTTGGTGGCCTGGTTCATCTCGCCCTCCTCGAGGTGAGCTGCGCGAGGCGCAGTCCCTTCCTCCACGTGCCGGGCGGGCGCCACGGACGTCCGGTCCGTCGAGCTCGACCGGCTGGCAAAGTGGTGTGATTCGAGTGTAGTGCGAGGCCGGGCCTATTCCAACCCCTATAATTCCCGCATGAAGGTCGCGTTCATCGGGACGCACGGCGTCGGCAAGACCACGCTGTGTTACGAGCTGGCCGGACGCCTCAAGCGTCGCGGCCTCGACGCCGACATCGTGAAGGAAGTGGCCCGCACCTCGCCGCTCCCCATCAACCAGCAGACCTCGCTCGAGGCGCAGACGTGGATCCTGATGACGCAGGTCGCCGAGGAGGTCCGGTCCGCTTCACGGCACCCCGTCGTGGTCTGCGACAGGAGCGTGCTCGACAACTACGCGTACCTCGCACACGCCTGCGGGCGCCAGCCGGCGCTCGAGGCGTTCGTCGACTACTGGCTCGCCAGTTACGACCTGCTCGTCAAGGTGCCGGTCGTCGGCACGGCGTCGGCCGACGGCGTGCGCGACACCGACGCCGCGTTCGTGGGCGCGATCGACGCCCTTGTCGACACGCTGCTGGCCGAGAAGGACACGCCGCACCTGAGGCTCGATCCGGCCGACCGGGAGCGGTGGATGGATCAGATCTGCGACCGCGTCGCCAGCACGATGCCGGTGCATTGTCCCGGTTCGTGATTGGCGGCCGTGTCATCTGGACTCGTGCCCCTCTCCCGCATCTTCGTCCTGTCGCCGGCCAACTGCGCGGGCGTCCGCGGCGGCCTGGTGCGATCGCCGCGCGCGCGCTTCGACCTCGCGGCGCGGCTGCGGACGCCCGGAGGCGCGCCGCTCGGCGAGGTCTTCTCGTTCGTGAGCGGGCTCTACTTCCGCGGCAAGCTGGCCTACGCGCGGGCGTTCGCACGACCGCCTGAAGGCGCCGCGCTCGACGGCGGCGTGTACGTCATCACGCCGAGCGCCGGTCTGCGCACGCCCGACACGCACGTGACCGTCGAGGCGCTCGACGCGTTCGCGGCGGTCGATGTCGCGGCCGACAACCCGCGGTACCGGGCGCCGCTCGAACGGGCCGCCCGCGCGCTCGATGCCGAGGCCGGGCCCGGGTGCGAGGTGGTGCTCCTGGGCTCGATTGCCACGCCGAAGTACGTGGACGTGCTCGTCGACGTCTTCGGCGAGCGGCTCGTGTTCCCGTCGGCGTTCGTCGGCCGCGGCGACATGAGCCGCGGCGGGCTGCTGCTGCGGGCGGTGGAGGCCGGCGAGGAACTGGCGTACGCGCCGGTGGCCGGCGCCGTGCGGCGCGGGCCGCGCCCGCCGAAGCTCACGCCGCGCCCGCCGAAGCTCGCGCCCGGGTAGTCCTCCGCCGCCGCTGCCGCCGCCCCCATTCCAGCGGTTTGGCAGTAGGCTGGAGACATCCATCCCGCCCCCGCCGACCTCAGGGAGGCTTGCCATGCCGCGGGACAGCATCGAGACGCCCGCCCGGGTCCCGGGATTCGTGGCCGACACGCACGAGGTGGTCAACGTCGGGCGCGAGCTCGAGGACTACAACCTGTATGCCGCCGATCTCGCGCTGCGCGAGGCGGTCGCGCGCGAGGGCGCGGGCTGGGCCGAAGCCGGACTCGAGGCCTTCGGTGCCGCCATTGGCGCCGCGGGCTACCTCGAACACGGGCGGCTCGCCAACCGGTTCCCGCCGGAGCTCGAGACGCACGACCGCTTCGGCCGCCGCCTCGACCTCGTCACCTTCCACCCGTCGTACCACGCGCTCATGACGACCGCCGTCGAGCACGGCCTGCACTGCTCGCCCTGGGCGGAGCCCGGCCCGGGCGCGCACGTCGCGCGGGCGGCGAAGTTCTACCTGCACACGCAAGTGGAGGCGGGGCATGGATGTCCGATCAGCATGACGTTCGCGGTGCTCCCGGCCCTGCGGCTGCAGCCCGACGTCGCGGCCGAGTGGGAGCCGCGCGTGTGCTCGCGCGTCTACGATGCCCGGAACGTTCCCGCGGCGCTCAAGTCGGGCATCACCGTCGGCATGGCGATGACCGAGAAGCAGGGCGGCTCGGACGTGCGCGCCAACACCACGCGCGCCCATCCAGCCGGCAGCGGCGGGCCGGGCACGCCGCACGAACTCGTGGGGCACAAGTTCTTCGTGTCGGCGCCCATGTGCGACGCGTTCCTCGTCCTCGCCCAGGCGCCGGGCGGGCTGTCGTGCTTCCTCGTGCCGCGCTGGCGCCCCGACGGCACGCGCAACCCGATCGAGATCGTGCGGCTCAAGCGGAAGATGGGGAACGCCTCGAACGCGACGGCGGAGGCCGAGCTGCGCGGCGCCCTCGGCTGGATGGTGGGCGAGGAGGGGCGCGGCGTACGGACCATCATCGAGATGGTCGCCATGACGCGCTTCGACTGCGTGCTCGGCTCCGCGGCGGGACAGCGCCTGGCGCTGTCGCACGCCATCGATCACTGCCGCCGCCGGTCGGCCTTCGGGGCCGTCCTCGTGCACCAGCCGCTCATGCGCAACGTGCTGGCCGACCTCGCGCTCGAGCACGAGGGTGCGATCGCGCTGGCGATGCGGCTGGCGCGCGCGATGGACCACCGCAGCGACAGGGCCGAGGACCTGCTCGTGCGGCTGGCCGTGCCCGTCGCGAAATACTGGGTCTGCAAGCGCACGCCGGCCCACGCCTTCGAGGCGATGGAGTGCATTGGCGGCAGCGGCGTGATGGAGGACGGCCCCATGCCGCGCCTGTTCCGCGAGTCGCCCGTGAACGCCATCTGGGAGGGAAGCGGCAACGTGCAGTGCCTCGACGTGCTGCGCGCGATGCGCAGGACGCCCGACACGGTGGAGGCGTTCCTCGCGGAGGTGCGGACGGCGCGCGGCGGCCATGACGCCCTCGACGCGTACGCGGACGCACTCGCCGACGACCTCCTACACGGAGGCGCGGAGGCGGAGTTCGGCGCGCGCCGGCTGGTGGAGCGCCTGGCGCTCGCGCTGCAGGCGGCGCTCCTCGTGAAACACGCGCCTTCCTTCGTGGCCGACGCGTTCTGCCGTTCTCGCCTCGCCGAGGGAGGGCATCACCACTTCGGGACGCTGCCACCGGGCGCCGACGGCGCGGCCATCATCGACCGCGCGTGGCCCGAGCGGGCATGACGCGCGAGACCCTCCGGTGACCGGATCGCGTCAGCGCGCCAGCCCCGCCGTCCAGTTCACGAGCAGGGTGAGCGGGGCCGCGGCATCCTCGGCAGGCAGGGAGTTGACGAGGAAGCGCTGGCCGTCAGCGGTGACGTCGTACTGGAAGAGCGCGAGCCGCGGATGCACGATCCGCGTCTGGAACAGCGGGACCGGCACGCCTGGCTCGGGCGTGCCGTTGCGCACGGTGATGGGCACCGACATCATCTTCCTGTCGTCGCCGATGTAGAACAGCTCCTTCCCGTCGGCCCGCCAGCGCGCCTGCGACGCCCACGCGCCCGTCACCCGCACGCGCGCCCCATCGCCCGAGGCGCGCGTCATCCAGAGGCCATCAGGAACTCCGATGAACGTGATCCACTGCCCGTCGGGCGAGAAGCTCGCCTCGGCCCCGATCCCGAGCGTGCGCGACGTCCGGGTCGCGAAGTCGTAACTGCGCAGGCCCGGCCGGCCCTCGGAGAAATCCATGTAGAGCAATTGCCGTCCATCGCGTGACCAGGAGTTCACGAGCAGGTGGGCGGGCGACTCCACGAGCGTCTCCTCCTGGCCCGAGCCATCGGAGGCCCGGCGATACACGCCCTCCGCGCGGCGCTGGATCGAGTAGGCGAGCCAGCGTCCGTCGGGCGACCAGGCATGCGCGGTGCTGAGGCCGTCGGCCGTCACCTGCGTCGCCACGTCGCGCGGCAGGTCGTGAATCCAGAGGCTCGGCTGCCCGTAGCCAGTTCTGTCGAACGAGACGGCGACGCGCCGTCCATCGGGTGAGAGTGCCGGCATCGAGAAGCCCGGCTCGCCGACGGTCCCCAGCTCGCGCCCGTCCCGGTCGTACCACACGAGTCGCGAGTTGTAGGCCAGCCGCGACTGGAAGACCAGCGTGCCCGTGCGTGACACGGACATCGGGACGCTGCCGAACTCCCACTCGACGACGATCTCGTTGCGCGCGACCGCGCGCGGGCTGCCGGTCAGCACGCCGCGCTGCTGGTCGAACGGCTGGGCGTACAGGGTGCCGGCCTGCACGAAGAGCAGGAGGTCTTCGGCCAGCAGCACCCGGCCGCGGATCGCGGACGACACCACGGTCGCCGTGCCGCCGTCGAGACTCGCGAGGTAGACGCCGCCACGCTGCTCGGTGGTCCAGCTCGCGACATACAGGAACCGCCGCCCATCGCCGAGAAACTGCGGGAAGCGGTGCGCCTCGCCCAACGCGTCCTCGGGAATCGACGTCGCCGCGACCGCCGCGCCGCCATCCGCCGAGACCCGCCACAACGGGCCGAACGGGGCGTTCGAGAAGAGGATGACGTTGTCCGGTCCCCACGCTCCCCACCGCGCCGAGATGTTCGCTTCGCAGATGATGTGAACCCCGGTGGCCTCGAGGTCGACCCGTTTCAGCTTGTCGCCGGCGAAGAACGCGACCGAGCGGCTGTCGGCCGACCAGAACGGGTGCCGGGCATTCTCGCTGCCCGACACCTCGGACGGCTGCGCCGACTCGAGGGCGCCCGTCCACAGCGTGCTCGACCCGTCGCGGCCCACCGCGACGAACGCGATGCGCCTCCCGTCGGGAGAGATGGCAAATTCACCCGGCACGAACGAGTGTCCGGCGGGCGGCAGCAGCGAGGCACGCAGCAGCGCCGCGGCGGGAGGGGGAGGCTGGGTCAGGCTGCGCACGCCGGCGACGGCGGCAAGCGCCATCACGAGTCCCGCCAGCGTCCACGCGATCCAGCCCCGCCTCGAGCGGGTTCGTGACGGTGCGGCGGCCGGCTCCCCGGCCCGCCGGCGCAACGACTCCAGCTGGAGCTTCACATCGTGCGCCGTCTGCCAGCGCTCTTCAGGGTCCTTCGCCAGGCAGCCGCGCACGACGTCGTCGAATCCGGGCGGGGCGAGCGGTTGAAGGCTCGAGACGGCGGGCGGATCGCGTTCGAGAATGGACGCGATCACGCTGGCCGTGGTCTTCCCGGCGAACGCCCGGACGCCCGTGGCCATCTCGTGGAGCACGGCGCCGAGCGCGAAGATGTCGCTCCTGGTGTCGGCGGTCCTGCCCTCCAGCTGCTCCGGGGCCATGTACTGGAACGTCCCCAGCACCGAGCCCGCGGCGGTCAGTGGCGCGCTGACGGTGGCGGCTTCATGTTGTCCCGGCTCGGCGAGGCGTGCCGCGTCGAGGGCGATGCCGAAGTCGAGGAGCTTCGCCCCCGTCCGGGTCAGCATGACGTTGCCCGGCTTCAGGTCGCGGTGCACGATGCCCTGGCGGTGGGCGTGGTCGAGCCCGCTGGCGATCTCGCTGCCGTAGCGCAGCACCTGATCGAGCGGGAGCGCGCCACGGGTGAGCCGGTCGGCGAGCGTCTCGCCTTCGAGACACTCCATCACCAGGAAGTCGGTGCCGTCCTGATGCCCCACGTCGTAGAGCGCGCAGATGTGCGGGTGTGACAGCGACGAGATGGCCCTCGCCTCGCGATCGAACCGATCACGCAGGCCGGGACTCGAAGCCAGGTGTCCGGGCAGGACCTTGACGGCCACGTCGCGGCCGAGGCGCGTGTCGCGCGCGCGATACACCTCGCCCATGCCACCCGACCCGAGCGGCGCGAGGATCTCGTACGGCCCAAACCGCGTCCGAGACTCGAGTGTCATGGTCGGCGGATTATACCGCCCGCGGCGGCGCGCCCGTCAGGACCCGGGTGGCCGCCTGCCGAGCGCCATCGGCGCGTCCTCGCGCGCGTCGTAGGGACGCAGGCGCACGCGGTGGTGATAGCGCGGCGCCTCGAGCCGGAACTCGGGGTGCGGGAGCGCGCCCCAGCTGTCGTCGCCGCCCAGCCCGCGCTGCGCGAGATCCAGGTGCAGCACCGTTTCGTCGAGGCGCGTGAGCTCGTGCGGGTGCGCCGCCGACTCGAGGTCGGCCGTCGCGTAGTGCGAGACGGTGGCGCCGAGAGCGGGGGCGCCCGACGCCAGGAGGCCGACCTCTCCGTTCTCGACGGCAATCCAACGGAGGTCCGTGTGGTGTCCGGTCTCTTGCGGCTGTGAGTACGCGGTGTGCTGCGCGTCCACCGTGCTGGTGTGGATGCCCACGGGCTGCGCCTTCCGGTCGGCATAGCTCTCGAGCGGGCCCGGCCCGTACCACGTGACGCGCTCGAACCCGGGCACCAGGCGCGTCGCCATGCCGAAGCGCGGCAGCTCCGGCAGTGTGGCCGAACCCCGGTCGTAGCGCGTCTCGATGACGAGATCGCCCGAGCCGTGCACGGTGTAGGTGAACCCGTACGCCGCGCCGAGCCCGGCCAGCTCGCCGTCGGCGACGATGGTGACGACGCCCGGCTCCCGGCGCTCGATGCGCACCGACGCGGGCCGGAATCGTTCTCCCGCGCGGCGCCACACGCCGCTCGTGACCGGCAGGCCGTTGCCGCGATCGTTGTCGGTGGGCGCGCGCCAGAACGAGGGCGCGACGGGTGCGGCGAGCAGCTCGCGCCCTCGGAACGCCAGCGATTGCAGCAGCCCCGTCACGCGATCGACGGCCACGCGCACATCGCGACCCGCGACGACGAAGGCGCCGGCGGTCTCCTCGACGGCGAGCGGCGGCATGGTCGCGAGGTCGAGCGCGGCCGGGGTGCGCGAGACGGGGAGCCGCACCTGCTCCCATGCCAGCTCGTGGCCGGCCTCCGCCCAGGCTGTCGCGCGCGCGAGGCGATAGCGGATGTGGAGCCTGTACTCGACACCGGGCTCGGCCTCGAACGCCGGGAGGCGCAGATCGACGCTCGCCGAATCGCGCGGGGCGAGGTCGAGCGCCGGCATCGTTCCCGACGCCACCACCCGATCGTCGGCGTGCACCTCCCAGGAACCCGTCGCCAGGCTCGCGAGCGTCACGTGATCGAACCAGTTGGTGACGCGCAGCCGGGCGGTGCCGGGCTCGAACGCGACGAGCTCGATCGCCACGGGCTGCTGCGCCTTCTTGATGTCGGCCATGGCCGGATGCGGCACGCGGTCGGCCGAGACGACGCCGTTCTGGTTGAAGTTCTCGTCGGATGGCGTGCTGAGCGGCCCGAAGTCGCCGCCGTAGGCGAAGAACGCATCCGCGCCGGCTCGCGGGGCTGGTTCCTCGCGGATGTCCGCCATCTCGAGCCAGAGCACGAGGCCGTCGTCCGGAAGCGCAGTGCCGCCCTCGAGCACGTGCCGGTCGAGCGCACGGTCGTAGATGCGCACCGATTCGACGCGGCTCGCCGACCGCCGCTCCGGGCGGTCGGGGCTGCGCCGCACGTTCACTGGATAGTGGCCTGGGCTGATGTCGCCTTCGTACGCGACGGCATCGGCCAGGCGGCCATCGACGTAGAGCCGCACGTGCCGGCCGTCGAACGTGCCGGTGAGCACGTGCCACGCGCCGGTCCACTCTTCGGGCACTCGCGCTCTCGCGACGACGGGCGGGCCGCCGCCGGCCGGCGTGATCCGGAACTGCAGCTCGTCGAGGTCCTGTTTCAGCTCGTACCCTCGCTCGCCCTTCGACACGAACGGCTGGTGCCGCGCGATGGCCGAGTCCCACCCGTCCTCGACGATGGGCACGGGCCAGACCCGCGCCGTCACGGTGATGGCGCGCGTCAGGTCGAGGGCGGCCGCGTCGGGGAGCACCACGTAGTGCTCGGCGCCGCGTTCCGTCGCGATCGGGCTCGCGACGCGTCCCGTGAGGCGCGACGGACTGCGATCGGCGATCGTCAGGCGGGGCGGAACCGGCGTGCGCAGGCCCTGGTCGGCCCAGTCCCAGATGAACCCGCCGACGAGCCGCGTGCCGGCCTTGAAGGCGTCCCAGTACTTCCAGAAGTTGCCGTTGCTGTTGCCCATGGCGTGCGAGTACTCGCAGAGCATGAGCGGCCGCGCGTCGGGTTCGAGGGCCTCGAGCGCGATGTCGTCGGGCGGCGTGTACATGTGGCTCACGAGGTCTACGTGCGCGCCGCGATTGGCGCGCTCGTAGTGCACGGGGCGCGTCGGGTCCTCGCGGTGGATCCACGCCGAGGCCGCGCGGAAGTTCGCGCCGTCGCCCGCCTCGTTGCCCATCGACCAGATGATCGTGGACGTCGAGTTGGCGAACGTCTGGACCATCCGCGCGATGCGCTCGAGGTGCGCCTGCTCCCACGCCGGCTTGTTGGCCAGCGTCCGATCGCGCCGGTAGCCGATGCCGTGCGATTCGACGTTCGCCTCGTTGATGACGTAGAGGCCGTACTCGTCGCACAGCTCGTACCACTCGGCGACGTTCGGGTAGTGCGCGGTCCGCACGGCGTTGAAGTTGTGCTGCTTCATGAGCACGATGTCGCGCACCATGCCCTCGCGCGTCACGACGTGCCCCGTGTCGGCCTCGTGCTCGTGCCGGTTCACGCCGCGCAGCAGGATCGGCCGGCCGTTCACCAGCAGCCGCGCACCCTTCACCTCGACCTCGCGGAACCCGACGCGCGCGGGCACGACGCCGACGATCGCCCCCGTGTCGTCTCTGAGCGTCAGCGTCAGGTGATACAGGTCGGGCGTGTCGGCCGTCCACGTGCGCGGGTTCGCCACCGGCCGATCGAGCACCACGCGCCCGTCGGCGCCGGCGTTCAGTTGGCGGCGGGCCTCGGCCGTTGATACGACGCGACCCTCCACATCCCGCAGCGTCGCCGTGAGCGTGAAGGTCCGCGATCGGCTGTCGTCGTTGGCCACCATCACGGCCAGCCCCAGCGTGGCGTCGCGATAGTCGTCGTCGAGGTCCGTGGTGATGCGGAAGTCGCGCACGTGGAGCGCGTCGGTGGACCAGACGGCGACGTCGCGGAAGATGCCCGAGAGCCGCCAAAAGTCCTGGCATTCGAGGTACGAGCCGTCGGAGTGCCGATAGACCTCGACGGCGAGCAGGTTCTCGCCCGGCCGCACGTGATCGGTGATGTCGAACTCGGCGGGCAGCCGGCTGTCCTCGCTGTAGCCCACGCGCGTGCCATTGACCCACACGGAGAACGCCGAGTTCACGCCGTCGAAGGTCAGACGCACGCGGCGCCCGGCCCACGACGCGGGCACCTCGAAGCGGCGCCGGTACGAGCCGACGGAGTTCCGCTCGCGCGGCACGGTGGGCGGCGTCGGCGGTCCCCATGCGAAGGCCGAGTTGACGTAGATCGGCACGCCGAAGCCGTGCAGTTCCATGTTCGACGGCACGGGAATGGTCGTCCACGCCGAGTCGTCGAAGGCCAGCTCGAAGAAGGTGGCCGGCCGCGCGTCGGGATTCCGCGACCACGCGAACTTCCATGGTCCGTTGAGCGAGCGGTACCAGGGCGACCGCGCGCGATCGCGCGTGACGGCCGTCGCCTCGTCGGCGTAGGGGACGACGCGGACGTGCGCGGGCAGCCGGCCGATGGCGTTCACCGCGGGATCCTGCCACTCGGGCACCTGAGCCCGGACGTGAACCGGGACGGCACACGCTGCCGCGGCGGCGACGAACACGGCGACCAGGTGCGAGGGCGGAAACCAGGACCAGCGCGTGCACGGAGCCGGCACGGTCGGGCGGGAGACGGGCATCGGGCAACCTCTCAGCCCGGGAGTGTTGACCGCCCGCGTGGATGGGTCAAGTGCGGGCGCGGGGTCACGTGCGGCGGCGACCGCCGGCTCGCGTCGCACGCGCGTCACGGCGCTGTGCTAGGTTATGTGCGGTTCACCCTCCCCTGGAGCCACTCATGATGTTCACGTCCCGGATTTCGCTGAGACTTCCCGGCCTCGCCCTGATGCTGGCGTGCCTCACGTTCCTTGTACCCGCGCGGGCCGCGGCGCAGACCGACCTCTTCTTCTCCGAGTACATCGAGGGCACGAGCAACAACAAGGCGCTCGAGATCTACAACGGCACGGGCGCGCCGGTTGACCTTGCCGCCGGTCAGTACAACATCCAGATGTTCTTCAACGGGAGCACGTCGGCCGGGTTGACCATCAACCTCACCGGCACGGCCGCGTCCGGCGACGTCTACGTCGTGGCGCACTCGAGCGCGGTCGCCGCCATCCTGGCGCAGGCCGACCAGACCAACGGGGCAGGCTGGTTCAATGGCGACGATGCCGTGGTGCTGCGAAAGGGGACCACCGTACTCGACGTCATCGGGCAGATCGGCGTCGACCCGGGAAGCCAGTGGGGCGCGGGCGACCAGAGCACGGCCGACAACACGTTGCGCCGCAAAGTGAACCTGTGCGCGGGCGACCCCGACGGCGCCGACGCGTTCGACCCGTCGGTGGAGTGGGACGGCTATGCCACCGACACCTTCGACGGCCTCGGCGCGCACGTCGCGGTGTGCGGCGACGCGGCCCCGTCGGTCACCAGCGTGGTGCCCGCCGACGGCGCGGTGAACGTGCCGGTGGACGCGAACCTCACCGTGACCTTCAGCGAGCCCGTCAACGTGGCGGGCGCCTGGTTCGGCCTTGCGTGCACGGTCTCGGGTGCGAAGACGGCGACGGTGTCGGGCGGACCGACGGCCTTCACGCTCGATCCCGGCACCGACTTCGTGCCTGGAGACCTCTGCACGCTGACGGTCGTGGCGGCGCAGGTCTCGGACCAGGACGCCGACGACCCGCCCGACACGATGGCCGCCGACTTCAGCACCGGCTTCGCCACGATTCCGGCCGTCGATCCGTGCACGCAGCCCTTCACGCCGATCTTCAGCATCCAGGGCAGCGGCGCCTCGGCCGCCATCACCGGCACGGTGACGACGATGGGCGTCGTGGTCGGCGATTTCGAAGGGCCGACGCCGACCTTGCGCGGCTTCTTCCTGCAGGATCCGGCCGGTGACGGCGATGCGGCGACATCGGACGGCATCTTCGTCTTCAACTTCAACAACGATCTGGTCGCCCTGGGCGATCTGGTTAGGGTGACGGGCAACGCGACCGAGTTCCAGGGGCAGACGCAGATCTCGGCGTCCTCGCTCGTCGCATGCGGAACGGGCACCGTGAGCCCGGTCGATGTCACCTTCCCGGTGCCGTCTCCGGACTATCTGGAGCGGTTCGAGGGCATGCTGGTGAGGCTGCCGCAGACGCTGACGGTGACCGACGTGTTCGACCTGGGCCGCTTCGGCCAGGTGATGCTGAGCGCCGGCGGCAGGCTGGCGCAGCCCACCGAGGTCGCATTGCCCGGCGCCCCCGCGCTCGCGGTGCAGGCCGCCAACGCGCGCAACCAGATCCTGGTGGACGACGACCGCAACAACCAGAACGCGGATCCCATCGTCTTCGCGCGGGGCGGCATGCCGCTCAGCGCGTCGAACACGCTGCGCGCCGGCGATACGGCGAGCGGCATCGTCGGCGTGATGACCTACACGTGGGGCGGACAGAGCGAGAGCCCGAACGCGTATCGCGTGCGGCCCGGCGCGTCGCTCGGCGGGGTCGCGAGCTTCGAGGCGGTCAACGAGCGGCCGGCGGCGGCACCGGAGGTGGGCGGCGCCATCCGCGTGGCCGGGATGAACCTGCTCAACTACTTCAACACCTTCAGCGGGTGCACGCGCGGCGTGGGCGGCGCGCCCGTCGGGTGCCGCGGGGCGGACAGCCAGGCGGAGTTCGAGCGCCAGATCCCCAAGACCGTGGCCGCCATCCTGAAGACCGGTGCCGACGTGCTCGGCCTCATCGAGATGGAGAACGACGGCTACGGCCCCGACAGCGCCATCCAGCACCTGGTGGACCAGCTGAACGCGGCCACGTCGCCCGGCACGTACGCGTTCATCGATGCCGATCTGGGCACGGGGCAGCTGAACGCGCTCGGCTCCGACGCCGTCAAGAACGCCATCCTCTACAAGCCGGCGGTGGTGATGCCGGTGGCGACGACGGCCGTGCTCAACACCGACACCTTCCAGACGGGCGGCAACTCCACGCCCGGGAACCGTCCGGCGCTGGCGCAGGCCTTCGAGCACCTCGCGTACGGCGCGCGCTTCGTCGTCGTCGTCAACCATCTGCGGAGCAAGGGCTCGGCCTGTGACATCCCCGACGCGGGCGACGGGCAGGGCAACTGCAACGTGGTGCGCGTGAACGCGGCCACCGAGCTCGCGGCGTGGCTGGCGACCGATCCGACGGGCGCCGGCGAGCCCGACGTGCTGCTGCTCGGCGATCTCAACGCCTATTCGATGGAGGATCCGGTGCGCGTGCTCGAGACGGCGGGGTTCACGAACCTCGTGCCCCTGCTGCAGCCGCCGGTGCCGTATTCGTACTCGTTCGACGGGCAGTGGGGCTCGCTCGACCACGCGCTCGCCTCGCCGAGCCTGGTGGGGCAGGTCACGGGGGCCGCGCCGTACCACATCAACGCCGACGAGCCGGCCGTGCTCGACTACAACACCAACTTCAAGTCGCCGGGGCAGCAGACGTCGCTGTACGCGCCCGACGAATTCCGCGCGGCCGATCACGACCCGCTCGTCGTCGGGCTGACGCTCGTCGTGACGTTCACCGGCACGGACGGCCGCGACGTCATCGTCGGCACCGACGGACCGGATCGCATCGAGGGCGGACGCGGCGGCGACACGCTCACGGGCCTCGGAGGGCCGGACGTGTTCGTCTACACGCACATCCGCGACGCGAACGATCGCATCACGGACTTCACGCCGGGCGAGGATCTGATCGATCTGTCGGCGCTGCTCCGCGCGGCCGGTTATGCCGGCGGCGACGCCATCGCTGACGGATGGGTGCGCATCATCCCGGCGGGCCCGCAGTACATGGTGCAGGTGGATCTGGACGGCCCGGGCCCGGCGTACGACTTCCGCCAGCTGCTGGTCGTGAAGGGCGTGCCGCGCGGGTACGTGTTCACGGCGGCGGACTTCATCTTCTGACGCTGGCCGGGGGATCGGCGGATCAGCGGATCAGCGGATCGGGCGATCGGGGGATCAGCGGATCAGCGGATCAGCCGATCGGGGATCGGGCGTGGCGGGTCGGGGGTCTCGGTAGAGGCCCCCGGTCCACGCCCGGACGTCAGCCCGCCTGCGTGTAGGCCTCGCGAATCCAGCGCGTGAGCTCTTCGTCCACCTCGCCGGGGCTGGTCAGCCGCACCTTGTATTGGCACATCCCGCCCGGCGGGAGCGCCTCGAGGCGCGAGGTGCCTGCCACGCCCTTCATGTTCAACCCCACCTCGACGCGGGTGTTGGTGGCCGGGCCGACCATGGCGAACTGCTTCTTGCGACGCAGGCTCAGGTAGGTCTTCTTCGGGGCGATCTCGAACTCGCCGAGCGGCGCCACGGCCGCCATCACCGCGTCGTGAATCGGCCGGAGCGCGGCCTTCGCCCCGGCGTAGATGCCGTCGAGCACCTCGTCGCCGGTCTTGCCCTCGGCCATCGCCGCACCGTGCGACGCGAGCGCGACGTGCACGAGCGTATTCGCGTCGCCGTGCCCCATCCCGAGGTCGCGCTTCAGCATGTCGCGAAGCTCACCGTGCTTCGTCAGGCCGCTCGCGGCGATGATGGCGCGCAGCTCGTCGAGGCTCTTCCCGGTCCGCTTCTGGATGTTCGCCAACTGGGTTTCCGTTGCCTTGTCCATGTGGGCCTCCGGTGTTCCTGTTCACCGTTCGCGTCCGGCCGTGTACGCGGCGCCTATCGAGGCGAGGCTCTCCGTACGAAGCGGGCCCCGAGCACCAGCAACGACGCGGGCTCGCCGTCCGCGTCGAGCGAGAAGGTGACCAGTGCCGTGCCACGCCAGCGGGCGTCCCACGCCGCGCGGAACGTGTCGTAGTGCCAGTGCTCGAGCCACCCGACGAACGCGGAGCCGTAGGCCAGACGCAGGCGGCCGCCCTCGAGCGACACGGAGACCTCACCGCGAAGCGGGTCGCTGTAGGTGCCGGCGTAGCGCGACAGCGGAAGCGAAGGAGACGTGTCCGGCACGCGCCGCGCCTCGCGCGCCTTCCGGCTCTCGTCGGCCTTCGCTTCGAGGTCGCCGTAGAGTGTGAGCAGCTCGGCGCTCCAATCGCGCCGATCGTGGGTCGCGTCGGAGGCCGCCAGCGAGGATCCGGCACGGCCGAAGCGATCGAACACCTCGAGCATCAGCGCGTGGCGCAGCTCGCTGTGGTCGCGGTTGGCCAGCACGACGACGCCGAGCCGCTCGTCGCGGACGAGGCCGTGGATGGCGACCATGCCGTCGATGCTGCCCGTGTGGAAGTCGAGCGCCCGCCCGGCGTAGTCCTGCTGGAACCAGCCGAGACCGTAGGTCGTCCAGTGCGGCCTCGTGAGGCGGCTCGTCGGGTAGAAGTCGGCGCGCGGCACGATGACCTGCGGCGTGAACAGCTCGCGGACCGTCTCGGGCTTCAGGAGAACGCGGTCGCCGTGCTTCCCCTCGTCGAGCAGCAGCTGTGACCACTTCGCCATGTCCGCGGCGCTCGACCAGACGCTGCCGGCGGGGGCGACGCCGTCGACCGGGGCGTTCTCGATCACCGCGAGCGAACCCTCGACGATGTCGTGGGGCGAGGCGACGTTCGATCGCCCGGCGAGCGCGGCTGCCGTGGCGACCGTGTCCGTCATGCCGAGCGGCTCGAAGATTCGCGTCCGCATCAGCGTCTCCCACGACTGGCCGCTCACGGCCTCGACCAGGGCGCCGGCTGCCGCGTACATCACGTTCTGGTAGACGAACGAGGCGCGCAGCGAGTAGGCGGGTTCGGCCAGCCGCAACCGTCGAAGGATCTCGTCGTCGCCGAGTCCCTGGCCGTACCAGAGGTAGTCGGTGTTGCCGAGGCCGCCGCGGTGCGTGAGGAGATCGCGCACCGTCAGCTCGCGGGTCACGTAGGAATCCCGCACCGCGAACCAGGGAAGATGTTTCGTGACCGGGTCGTCCCACGCGAGCTTGCCCTCGTCCACCATCATGCCGACCAGCGCGGCGGTCATCGCCTTGGTCGTCGATCCGATCGCGAAGAGCGTGTGCTCGTCGACGGGCTCGGACTTCCCGAGTTCGCGGACGCCAAAGCCGCGGCTCATCTCCACCCGGCCGTCCTTCACGACGGCGAGGGCGAGTCCGGGGGTTCGCCACGCGTCGATGGCCGCCGCCACGCGGGCCTCGAAGCCCTCGATCGGGCCGGGCGTGGCCTCGGCGATGCCTGTCGATGCGGGTGTGCTCGTCTGAGCCGGCGACTCGGCAGGGGCGCCGAGCCAGGTGAGGATGGTGAGAGCGAAGGCGACGAAGCGCCGGGCGGCTGGCGTGATCATCCGGAGATTCTACGCTGCCCCGATCCGCCGATCCGCCGATCCGCCGATCCCCTGATCCCCTGATCCCCTGATCCCCCGTAAGATCCCGTGATGCAGACCATTCTTGGCGCCGGTGGCGTCATCGGCCGTGAGCTGTCGCCGCTGCTGGCGGCCTATACCGACCGCGTGCGGCAGGTGAGCAGAACCCCGCAGGCAGTGCACGCATCCGACGAGACGGTTGCGGCCGACCTGCTCGACGCCGCGAGCACGGCTGACGCCGTGGCCGGGAGCGAAGTCGTCTACCTCGTGGCCGGATTGCGGTACGACGCCCGGGTGTGGGCGGAGCAGTGGCCCCGGGTGATGACCAACGTCATCGATGCGTGCCGGCGGCACCGCTGCCGGCTGGTGTTCCTCGACAACGTCTACGCGTACGGCCTGGTCGAGGGGCCCATGACCGAGGAGACGCCCTACAACCCGTGCAGCCGGAAGGGCGAGGTGCGTGCGCGCATCGCGACCATGCTCTCCGAAGCCGTGCGCCGTGGCGAGCTCGAGGCGATGATCGTGCGCGCCGCCGACTTCTACGGGCCGCGCGCGCTCCTGAGTCTGACGCACGCGACGGTCACGAGCCGGCTGACGCGCGGCAAGGCCCCGCAGTGGGTGGGCGATCCGTCGAAGGTGCACACCTTTTCGTACACCCCCGACGTGGCGCGCAGCCTGGCCGTGCTGGGCAACACGCCATCGGCGTACGGCCAGACGTGGCATGCCCTCACGAGCCCTGAACCGATCACGGGGGAGGGCTTCGTCCGCCTGGCGTGCGAGCTGGCCGGCCGGCCGTTCCGGCTGCAGCGGGCGCCGCGCTGGCTGCTGCGCGTCATGGGGCTCGTCGTGCCGGAACTGCGCGAGAACATGGAGATGATGTACCAGTTCGAGCACGACTACCGGTTCGACAGCGGCAAGCTGGCGCGCGCGTTCGCCCTTCGCGCGACCGAGTACCGGGAGGGTCTCGCGGCCACGCTGGCGGCGTAATGAGGTCAACCGCGTCACGCTCGGCGGCGCGCCCGATGGCGGGGAGACGCCGCCGGGGCCGGCGAATCCGCGAGCCACTCGCGAAGCCGCTCGTACACCTCGCGGCGTTCGAGCAGATCGAGGTGTCCCGTCTCGTACACGATCGCCCGGCGTTCGGGAGGGAACGAGAGCCTGAAGCGGGGGTCGCGGTGCTGTCCGAGGGCGCTCGGGACCGGCACCAGCCCGTCACCCAAGAGGCGTGTCCTGAAGCCCGCGCGCGCCTTGCCCGTCGAGGCGGCCATCGCATAGCACCTCGGCGTCTCCGGCAGGGGCATGGGCTGATGCGGCTGCGCGCGCCTGGCGAAGCGGTCGTGCCCGTGCCAGTCCTCGTCGCGCAAGAAGCCGTGGCGCAGGTCGGTGATGCCGGCGCTGCGCAGGCGGCCCAGGCGTGCGAGCGGCGCCGTGAAGGGCGTCCGTGCAAGCAGCAGGTGGACCCACTGTCCGCCACGCTCCATCGGGGCGCCGTGGTGCGGAGTGCCGAGGAAGACGACCTTTCGCACGAGCCGGGGCCAGTCGTGGCCGGCCCGGGCGGCCTGGTGCAGGGCCGAGCGGGCCACGAGGCCACCCATGCTGTGGGCGACAATCGCGATCTCGTCGAGCGCGACCGGCCAGGCGTGGCACAGGGCCTGGAACCGGTCGGCGAACATCCGTCCGTTCTCGGAGATGTGGAGCCCGCTGTTGTAGTGCAAGTACACCGGCGTCCTGCCCAGATCGCGCGCGAGGGCCACCCCGTGGTCGTGTCCCCGGCGCCGCCACTGGCGGTCGCTGAGACACAGGCCGTGTACGAGCACGAGCACCTTGGCGCTCGCCTCCGGAATGGCGGCCGCGAGGTCGGGGCGCGTCAGCCCGAGCGACGTCCCGTGGCAGCGGAAGGACATGACGATCGCGAGCGGATTTCCCGAGGTGGCGAGGTGGTCGCCGACCACGCCGTTGAGGGCCGCGACGAACGCATCGCGGCCCGCGCCGCCCTCGACGTCTCCGAGCGCGGGGGCGAGCAGGCCGAGCGCGGCGTCGAGGCCGCCGCCCACCAGGTGCGTGACTCCCCGGATGCTCGTGAAGACGAGACGGGCGATGCCGGCTGCCGTGGCGGCCACAACGGGTCCGCCCAGGGCCAGCGGCCGGCTCGCCATTGTCGTGTGCATGCTCTCGACGAGCGTGGTCATGTTGACCGTGGCTTCGACGGCCAGGCGGCTGGCGCCGCGCAGGTCCGACACAGAGTTGCGGGGCGGGCTGGTCACGCGCTCATGGTACCGCGTGTGCTGGGTGAAGCCGAGGGCGAGCTCGGGGTATCCTCTTCCCTCCGCAGTGCTGTCGTTCGACTCAGGAGGGAGATCGAGTCGTGAGTGCACCACTCAGGTTGATGGCGGTGCTCGCGCACCCCGATGACGAGTCGCTGGGCGTCGGCGGGACATTGGCCAAGTACGCGGCCGAGGGCGTGGACGTCCACCTCGTGACGGCCACGCGCGGCGAGAAGGGGCGCTACTTCGACAACGCGGACCGTCCCGGGAACGATGAAGTCGGCCGCGTGCGCGAAGCCGAACTACGTGCGGCCGCCGAGGTGCTCGGCGTGCGCGAGCTGACCCTGCTTGGCTACGTCGATGGCGAGCTGGACGACGCGGACGCCGTCGAGGCCGTGGGGCGCATCGCGACGCATATCCGGCGCGTGCGGCCCCAGGTGGTCGTCACGTTCGATCCCTTCGGGGCCTACGGCCATCCCGACCACATCGCCATCTGCCAGCTCACGACGGCCGCCGTCGTGGCCGCCGCCGATACGTCCTACGAGGTGCCGGCCGGCGATGGCGGCGAGGCGTCCAGCTCGGGTGGGAGCGACGAAGCGCCGGGCGGCGCCGAGGGCGACGCGGCCGCCCGTGAACCGCACGCCGTCTCGAAGCTCTATTACTTCGTGCTCGACGAAGCCCGCTGGGAGGTCTACCAGACGGCGTTCAAGAAGCTCGTGAGCCGCGTCGACGGAAAGGAACGCACCGCTGTCGCGTGGCCCGCGTGGGCGAACTCGGCATCGATCGACACCAGTGCGCAGTGGGAGACGGTATGGCGCGCCGTCGGGTGCCACAAGACGCAGCTGGCCATCTACGAGAGCCTGGGCGATCTGACGCCCGAACACCACGCGGCGCTCTGGGGGTCGCAGACGCTGTATCGGGCCTTCAGCACGGTGAACGGCGGGCGAGTCATGGAGCGCGACCTGTTCGCGGGGCTGAAATAGGGGTCGGGAGTATTTTCAGTTTTTGCCACCAGTGCTGCCGCTGGGTCCCTGGTCGCAAAAACTGAAAATACTCCCGACCCCGTGTCAGGAAACCGACTATGAGAGCCTTGTTCTGTCTCGTCCTCCTCTGCGCACCTCTGGCCGCCACGGCACAGGACGTCCGTCCCGCCAAACCGCGCGCGCGGGAGCTGGGCCTCAGTGCCCACATCGGCGGGACACCCGGCGCCCTCGACGCCATCACCGACGTGGCGGGCGTCGAGGTCGGACACACGACGCTCGTCGCCGGCGAGCCTCCGCTCACCGCCGGCAAGGGCCCCGTCCGAACCGGCGTCACCGTCGTGCACCCGCGCGGGCGCGCGAACTCCGACCCGGTCTTCGGCGCGTGGTTCACCCTCAACGGCAACGGCGAGATGACGGGCACGACCTGGATCGAGGAGAGCGGCTTCGTCGAGGGTCCCGTCGCCATCACCAACACGCACAGCGTGGGCGCCGTGCACGACGCCATCCTCCGCTGGCAGACGATGCGGCCCGGCATCCAGCAGTGGGGCCTGCCCGTCGTCGCCGAGACGTACGACGGCGACCTGAACGACATCAACGGCTTTCACGTCACGAGCGATCACGTCTTCAAGGCGCTCGACGGCGCGGCGGGCGGCCCGGTCGCCGAAGGCAACGTCGGCGGCGGCACGGGCATGATCTGCCACCAGTTCAAGGGCGGCATCGGCACCGCCTCGCGCGTGCTGCCCGAAGGCGAGGGCGGCTTCACGGTGGGCGTGCTCGTCCAGTGCAACTACGGGTCGCGCGCGAGGCTGAGCGTGGCGGGCGTGCCGGTGGGGCAGGAGATCCAGGATCTGATGCCGTGCGCCACGCGATCCGCCTTCGGACCGTTCAAGGCCTGCGAGCCGGCTCGCGACGCGCGCCACCGCGCGCCTGCCGACGGGGTCGGCGCCGGCAGCGTCGGCAATGACGGCATTGGCGGCGACCGCGGCTCCGGCGGCGACCCCATCGACGTTGAGAGCAGGGGCGTTGACGGCATCGACGCCGACCGCGGCTCCATCATCGTCATCGTGGCGACGGATGCGCCCCTGCTGCCGCACCAGTTGAAGCGCCTCGCCACGCGCGCCTCCCTGGGCATTGGCCGCATGGGCGGACTCGGCGCGAACTCGTCGGGCGATATCTTCCTCGCCTTCTCGACGGCCAACCCGGGAGCCGCCACGGCGCCGGGTCGCGCGCCAGTCGAGATGGTGCCCAACCGGCGCATCAACGGCCTCTTCCAGGCCACCGTGCAGGCGACGGAAGAGGCCATCCTGAACGCGCTGCTCGCCGCCGAGACGATGGAGGGCGGCGAGGGCCTGCGGGTGTACGCGCTGCCGCACGGTCGGCTGCTCGATGTGATGGCGCGGTACGGCAGGGCCGGTCACGATGCGGGCTCGACGACGAATCCACCGGGATCGAGGGGAGTGAGGCCATGACGACGCCGCTCGACGACCTTCGCGCGCACCTGGTCCGCGCGCTCGACTGGGAGGAAGCTCACGCCGGATTCGACAAGGCGGTCGATGGTTTGCCCGATGCGCTGCGCGGCGCGCGCGCCGCCGGTTTCGAGCACACGCCGTGGCAACTCGTGGAGCACCTGCGGCTGGCGCAGGAGGACCTGCTCGACTTCTGCGTGAACCGGGACTACGTGCACGACCGAACCTGGCCCGACGACTACTGGCCGCGCGACCCGGCGCCGCCCGACGCGCAGGCGTGGGAGGCGAGCCTTGCCGCGTTCAGGGCCGACCTTGAGCGCCTGAAGACGCTCGTTCGTGACACGCGTGTCGATCTGTTCGCGCCGGTGCCGACCGGCGACGCGCGGCAGACGTATCTGAGGGCGATTCTGCTGGTCATCGATCACAACGCCTACCACGTCGGCCAAATGGTGGCCGTGCGGCGGGCGCTGGGCGCCTGGCCGGCCTGAGCGAGGGGCAAGGGCCGCGAGGGGCACGGGCCGTGCGGCGGTGGGCCGTGACGGCGGCGGGCCGTGCGGCCGTGACGGCAGCGGACGTGACGGCGGCGGGCGTGCGGCGGCCCGACAAGGCGTCGAGCGTCGCGCGGCAGGCGTCGAGGGGCTATGATG
>JAHDVQ010000012.1:41372-50132 GCA_023384595.1 Vicinamibacteraceae bacterium
CGGCGGCCCGACAAGGCGTCGAGCGTCGCGCGGCAGGCGTCGAGGGGCTATGATGGAACCGCCCCCACGCGAACGCACGTCTATCACTGTGGTTGGATCCGGGCAGCCGGGGAGCCGGTCATGTCTCGTGCCACCACACCCCGCCGGCGGGCGCTTCAGGCGCTCGCCCTGCTGCTGGCCGCCGTTGCGACCTGGCACGCGGCGACCTGGGCGTACTACATCCGCAAGAGTCCCCCGGCCTTCCTCGGCATCGAGTACGACTACACCCTGAGTGCACGTGCGGTCACGGTGACGAGCGTCGCCGCCGGCAGCCCCGCCGACACGGCCGGACTGCGCGTGGGCGACGAGATTGCCGCGGTCAACGGCCGGCCGCTCGACACCTTGAACCCGCTGTACGACGCGCTGCTCCGTGGTACGCCCGGCGATGCCGTCTCGTTCACGGTCTCGCGAGCCGGTGCCGCGACCCGGTCTTCCGTGCGCGCGGCGCTCGGACCTCCGCCGGCCAAGTCGCCATCGCCCGTCGGACAACGGATCGCGCTCGACGCCCTCAGCCTGTTCCCGCTGCCATTCCTCCTGGTGGGGTTCACCGTCCTCGCCCTGCGACTCGACGACCGCCATGCCTGGCTGCTGGCTCTGGCCTTTGTCGGCATCGGCACGGGCGGTCCGATGGATCCCATGCGGTTCATGCCACCGCCCATGCGCGGGCCGGCGTACGCGCACGCGATCCTGTGCGCCCTCGTGACCCCTGCGCTGGTTTACACGTTTCTTGCGACCTTCCCCGCGGTCTCGCTGCTCGACCGCCGCGCGCCGTGGCTCAAGAAGGCGCTCCTCGGCGTTTCGATCGCGGCGGCCGTGCCGCTCGCGGCGTCGGCGCTCACCACGGGCAGCCTGCTCCCAGCGGGCCGCTTCCTCGCTGAGCTGGGCATCGCCGGCTGGGTCGACAGCATCGTCATCCTGTACGCGTACGGCTCGATCGCGCTCGGCTTCGTGTCGCTCGCGCTCAACTGCTTGCATCCTCCCAGCGTCGAAGCCCGCCGAAAGGCCCGGCTCATCGCCTGGAGCTTCGTGCTGGGTCTCTCGCCCTGGCTGCTGGTCCAGGGGGCAGGCCTCGTTGTCGGGCACGGCGCCATGGCGTTCCCGTTCTGGCTGTGGGCCGTGCCTGCGCTCATGTTGATGCTACTGCCCCTCGTCTTCGGCTACGTCGTCGTCAAGCACCGCGTGCTGGAGCTGTCGGTGCTGGTGAAGCGGAGCGCGCGGTATATCTTCGTGCAGCGTGGCTTCGTGCTGCTGACGCTGGCGCTCAGCATCGCGGTGATGGCGCTCGTCGCGACCTTCAGCGCCCGGCTCCTGCCGCGTCTGACCAACGCCGCCGTGCCGTCCGGCGTCGTCGTCGGGGCGTTGTTCGCGCTGGTCATGATCCGGACCGGGAGCAGGCTGTCGAGGCGGGTGGAGCAGCGGATCGACCGCGCGTTCTTCCGCGAGGCCTACGATGCGCGGCGCGTGCTCGGTGACCTGGCGGGGCAGGTCGGCGCCGCGATGTGCCGCGACGACCTCGCGTCGCTCATCGAGGCCGCGCTCAACGAGGCCCTCCACCCCCGGGGTGTGGCCCTGTATGCCGGGGATGACGATCGCGGGGCGCTCACGCTGGTGCGCGGTCCCGCCGGCGTGCCCGAGGCTCTCGATCGAGACCTCCCGCTGTTTACGCCGCTGACCGGCGCCAGGCGCTTCATGGACATGTCGGCCGCACGCGCCGCTGACGCAGCCCTCGCCGCCCCGTTCGGGGCGCTCGAGCCCGAGTGCCTCGTCCCGCTGCTGAACCGCCGCTCCGAGATCATCGGCATCCTCGCCCTGGGCCCGCGGCTCTCCGACGAACCGTACTCGCGCGACGACCGGATGCTGCTGACCGCGGTGGCCCGGCAGGCCGGGCTCGCGCTCGAGAGCCTCGGCCTCGCCGAGCAGATCGCCGAGCGCCGGGAGCGCGATCGCCGGGCCGCGCGCGACATGGAGATTGCGTCGGACGTGCAGCGGCGCTTTCTCCCGCAGCGCGCCGTTCCGATGTCGAGGGTGGCCTTCGCGGGACGCTGCCAGCAGGCACGGGCGGTCGGTGGGGACTACTTCGACTTCCTCGAACTCGGGCCGGGGTGTCTCGGCCTCGCCCTTGCCGACATCTCGGGCAAGGGTCTCTATGCCGCGCTGCTCATGGCTCATCTCCAGGCCAGCCTGCGGGCCCTCAGCGCGGCCGGAAGCGACCTCGTCCCCACGCTGCGGGCGCTCAACCGATCGTTCTGCGAATCGACGGCTGGGAACCACTACGCGACGTTGTTCTTCGGACGGATCGACGACGACAGCGGACGGCTGCGATACGTGAACTGCGGACACCTGCCGCCCCTGGTGCTGCGCGGCGCCGGCGGTGTCGAGCGCCTGCGCGTCACGGCGGGCGCCATCGGCATGTACGAGCCGTGGTCCTGCGAGACGGAGGAGATCACGATCGCGCAGGGCGACCTGCTGGTGCTCTTCAGCGATGGCCTCACCGAAGCGCTCGATGCGCGGGGGCGCGAGCTCGGTGAAGCGGGTCTGCTCGCCCTGGTCGAGGCGCACCGGCAGCAGCCGCTTCCCGTGCTGATCGACAGGGTCATCGACGCCGTCATCGACTTCGCCGGCGGCGACCAGCAGGACGACCTGACGCTGGTGGCCGTGCGCGGCGAGCCGGTTGGCGAGCGCCGGGACGAGGCACGCGCGCCGGCCTTGACGGGCGAGGCCGTTCTGTCCCACGGTCAGGCTGGCGGGACGACATGACCGAGGACGGAACCACGGCGCTCTTCTACGAGATGTTCACCGGCCTGCCCCGTCAGGGGCCGGGCGATGCCGCGAGCACGCGGCGCGCCCTGTCGCTCGTCCCCGGCATCGGGCCCGCGACGCGCATGCTCGACATCGGTTGCGGTACGGGGGCACAGTCGCTGGTGCTGGCACGCCAGACGCCTGCGCACATCGTCGCCATCGACAACCACGCGCCGTTCATCGCGAGCCTTCGCGATCGGGCGCGTGCGCTCGGCCTCGCCGAAAGGATCGACGCGCGGGTCGCCGACATGCGCGACCTCGCGCTGCCCTCCGGCGCGTTCGACCTCGTCTGGAGCGAGGGCGCCATCTTCGTGGTCGGATTCGAGAGAGGCTTGCGCGAGTGGCGGCGCCTGCTTGCGCCCGGGGGGCATCTGGCGGTGACCGACGCCTGCTGGACGCGGCCCGACCCGCCAGCCGGCGCGGTCGAGTTCTGGAGGCACGAGTATCCCGCGATCCGCACCGTGCCCGAGACGCTGGACGCCATCGTGGCCTGTGGCTACGAGACGGTCGGCCACTTCACGCTGCCGCCCTCGTCATGGTGGAACGACTACTACCGGCCGCTGCAGGAGAACGTGATGGCGTTCCGGGCGCGCCATCGGGACGAGCCCGAAGCGCACGCGCTCGCCGACGCGGTCCAGCGCGAGATCGACGTCTGGCACGCGGCCGCTGATGCCTACAGCTACGAGTTCTTCGTGATGCGACCGCGCTGATCGCGGAACTGCGCGGCGCTGATCGAGTCGCTGCGCGTCGAACCGTTGCCGCCCCGGCCACGTAGTACGGAAGGACATGTCGCTCCGAAGTCTCGTGGTTGCCGGTCTCCTGTTGGTCTCTTCTGCTGCTGCACACGCCGCGCCGCCTCTAGACGACGCGCACACGGTTCCCTGGCTCGTCGTGCTCGCGCCGACGGGCGAGACGCGCGAGGGGCTGCCCGTCCTCACCCGGCATCCCGCGGCCGCGGCGCACGAGGCCGTGCTCACGCGCGGCTTCTCCGGCCGGCTGCTGCGGCTGTTCCGGTGGGAGCAGCAGTTCCTCGCCCGGCGCGACGGCACGGCCATTGAACCGGCGTACCTGCTGCTGTCCCGCAACCAGGGCGGGTTTCCCCGGTTCGGGTTCTGGCTCGACGAGGCGCGCAAGGCCGGCGTGGGGTACGTGGACCTGCACGAAGGCTCCGACATCGCCGGCCGCTTTGGCGCGATGGACCAGATTTTTCCCCACGAGCTGGTGCACGTCATCGTGCAGCAACTGGCCGATCCGCCGCCGCCCGGCGCGGGCGGTGCCAACCAGGTGCATGCCATCGGCGTGCGCACCGATCGCATCACGGCGTTCCATGAAGGCTTCGCCGAGGCCGTCCAGGTGCTCGCGATTGACGACGACGACGCCGTGGAGGCTACACGTCCTCTGGGCCATGACGCCGCGGCGTTGCGGGCGGCGCAGGTACGGCTCAATCGCTACCGGCGGGCGCTCGAGGCGCGGTGGTCGCTCGCGCCGCCGCCGCGCCTGGGCTTCGTGCTGTGGTTCTCGCCGACCGAGCAGGTGCTGCGCTATCACGCGGTGAAGGCCAACGCGTTCGCGCGCGAGGTCGCCATCCCGCCGCGGCTGCTCGCGGCACGAGACCGGTACCCGGCCTACCTCGCCGAGAACACGCTGCCCGGGGCGGAGAGCGGGCCGCCGAAGTCCACGCCCCGGCTGCTCGCGACCGAGGGGGTCGTCGCCACGCTCTTCTCGCGCTGGCTGCGCGATCCCGTGCTGCAGCAGGCGGCCAACGACCCGGCCTTCTACGAACGGTTCGGCATCGCCGCCGGCGAGGCCACGCCGCTCGATCACGCCTTCCTGAAGCTCTTCGCGGTGCTGGCCGATCGGCGGCCGCACGACGCGGCTGGCGTGCTCACCGGGTATGCGACGACGTTTCCCGGCGAGGCCGCGGCCCTCGAGCGCCTCGCGCGTCAGGTCGGCATCGAGGGGCCGCTGCTCGGCACCCCCGAAATCTGGCTCGCCAACGACCGGTTCACCACGGGGACGACGCTCTTCGACCAGTATCGGGCGCTGCCACGCGTGCACACTTTCGACCTGAATGCGGCCTCGCTGGTGGATCTCATGACGGTCGAGGGCATCGGCCTCGACGTGGCGCGCGCGATTCAAGCTAGGGCTCCGTTCTCGTCGATCGACGAGATCGCGGCCGTGCCGGGTGCGACGCCGGCTCTCGTGGCGCGTCTTGCCGCGATGCGCGAGCGCATGACGCGGCTGCGCGAGGACACGGCTGGTGAGGACATCGAGTCGCTCGACCTGCTGCGCTTGTTCCGGCCGGTGTTCGTGCGGGCGGGCGTGTGGATCGTGGTGGCCGCCGTGGCGGCGGCCTTCGCCTATCGGCTCGTGCGGCGTCTGGGGTGGCTGCGGCTGGCGCTGAACGGCACCGCGGCGGCGCTGGTGGGGTTGCTCCTGACCTGGGTGCTCGGGGCCGCGCTTCAGACCGGCAGCGGTCCCGTGGCCTCCGCGTGGTTCCCGTTCGTGCCGCTGGCGCTCTTCGGCGCGCCGGGGGCGCTGTGGCAGTGGGCACGCCGAAGGTCAGCCGCTGGCGCGCTGCGCGTGCTCGGCGCGTGGGCGCTGGCGTGCCTGCCGGCGCTGCTGATCACGCAGCCGCTATGAAAACGGGGTCGGGAGTATTTTCAGTTTTTGCGACGGCGGAAAGTCGGGGCCGGGAGTCATTTTCGGAAACACTTCAAACCGAAAATGACTCCCGACCCCAGGATTTTCCGCCGCTGCGATCCCGATCGCAAAAACTGAAAATACTCCCGACCCCGTGTCAGTTCTCCGGCAGCACCGTCGTGTCGCCGCGCACGGCTCCCGGCGCCACCTGCAGATAGGTCAGCGGCGACAACACGACCTGGTCAATCGCGAGGCCGTCCTCACGCACCTGCACGCGCAGCCGCTTGGTCCCTCCCGTGGCGAACCGCACGGTCGGCCCGAGCACACCCGTGCCGAACCCCGTGTCCTCCCAGCCCCATCCGGAGAGCGGGCACGACCTGCACTCGCTCAAGGTGTAGGTGAGTGCGCTCGTGCTGCCGATGCGCCAGGCCGCGGCGCCCGTCGCCGCGACGCTGTCGGTGAACTGCAGGAACGCCGAGTCGTTGTTCGCCCTGTCGTTCAGCGCCAACCCGCGCAGCCACACGCGGTATTCGACGCCGGCCTGCGCCGTGAACGTCACCTCGAAGTAGTGCGCCGGTGAGGCGAGCGGCTTCTTGATCGTCAGCCCCGCGTTCGCCGACTCGACGCGCGCGCCGCCGGCCGCGGAGTCGTCGGGCACGAGCGACCACGCTCCCGCCAGCGCCGTCGCACGCCTCGCGTGGATGACGATGTCCTCGAGCGCGGGGTCGCCGGGCCCGGCGTCGGGCCGATACTCGTAGGCGCCGGAGTCCCACCCCGCGCCCGCGGGCCGCGACAGCCCGTCGCGATCGAACGCCACGTCGGCGAGCGGCACGCCCCGATCGATGGCCGCCGCCCCTGGCACCAGGTGGTAATCCCCCGACGCCGCGTCGAGGAACGTCGTCGCCGTCACGGCGAGGTTGCTCGCATGGGTGGCCTCGCCGGGCAACTGGCTCGCCAGCAGCAGCATGTTCCTGACCTCCAGCCCCGTGGCGGTTGAACTGGCCGCCTGAAAAGCGCGCCCCACGTTGAACCCGATCGTCGCGTGCCTGACGCGCAGCACCTCGATGTTGTCCTCGTAGCGCACGGCCGTCGTGACGTCGTGCACCACCGCGTTCTGGATGGTGACGTGCGCCCCGCCATTCGAGCCGGGCCCGCGCGTGCGGAAGGCAATTTCGCTGTCCGACACGGTCACGCGGTCGACGAGCGCCTCGATGTTCTCCTTCAGGTTGAAGGCCGCGGCATTGGTGATGTAGTTGCTGCGGAACCCGCGTGCGACGACGTCGCGGATGACGAGCCGCGCCCGCGCAAACGAGCCGCCGCTCTTGGTGTCGACGGCGTTTTCGGCCGGCAGGGCGCCGGCGGGGAACCCGTTTTCCGCGGCGGGAAGAGGCGCCTGCCAGATGGTGGTGCCTTCGATCGTGACGCGGTCCCATCCAGGGGCGGCGCGCCCCGGGTCCACCTGCACGCCATCGCCGGAGAAGGTGTGGATCTCACTATCGCGGATTGTCAGGTCGCGGACGGCGCCGGCCACGATCCCGTGGGCGTCGGTGCGCCCATTGGCCGCGTTGAGGCAATGGTGCACGAGGGCGCCCTCGATGGTGACGCCTTGCGGCGACGCCATGTCGATGCAGTCGCGCCCGGATCGGCGCACCTCGCTGTCGCGCAGCGTGAAGCCGTGAGCGCCGGCGTTGATGTCGAGCGTGTCGTACCCGCCGTACTGGCCATCGAACACGAGGCCCTCGACGACCAGCGCCGCGTGGTCGACCTGGAGGACCCGTCCCGACGTCGTCACGACCACCGACCCGCGGCCCTGCTCGCTGCGGAGCGTGATGGGTGTCGTCGCCGTCCCCGAGCGCACCGAGCGCACGAGGCCAACGTACGTGCCGGGCCTGATGATGACGCGGTCGCCGGGCTGCGCGGCGTTGACCGCCTGCTGGATGCTGCCGAACGGAGCAGCGCTGGTCCCGTTGCCAGCGCCGTTGGGGGCGACAAACCAGTCGGTCGCCGAGACGTCGGCAGCCGCCGCCAGCACGAGGGCAGCCGCGACGGGCACGAGTCGCAGGAACATGAGGAGATCTCTCCGGGATCGAGGGAGCGAGTGAGCGCGATCGCACGCGCCAGGTCTTCACCCCAATCCCAGCAACGACGGTGCCATGTGCGGCTCGAGCGTACGGCCTGTCGGAGCAGGCCGAAATGACGCAGTGCCCCCGAGTCGAGTCGCTCGGGCCATCCCTGGGTGGCACCGCCGCCACAGGCCTGCGGGCACAAACAACACGGCGCACCCGCGCGTTTCTACATCGTTGGCGGTGGGTAGGCGGCGGGGGGGGTCGGGAGTATTTTCAGTTTCTGCGTACAGGGACGGAAATCGGGATTGGAGATCTGGGCGGGAAATGGGGTCGGGAGTCATTTTCGCGTGGAGAACGGGCGAAAATAACTCCCGACCCCGATTTCCCGCCCCCCGATTTCCGCCCAATCGTACGCAGAAACTGAAAATACTCCCGACCCCGTGTCGGCGTGCCGTCACTTACTCCACGGCGGGGTCACCTTGTTCACGCGCGCGTAGGCGATGAGCTGCCCCAGGTGCTCGTGCAGGTGCGTGGCCGCGAGCAGCCACATGTGCCGATGGGTCATCTTCCGCCCGAACGCCTCGAACTCCGCGTCCATCTTCGCCGCGGGGAACTCGCTCATCGCCTGCTTCAGGAACGCGAACGACTTCTCGAGCTCCGCGATCACCTCCTCGCGCGACAGGCTCCGCTTTTCGAAGGCGATCGTCGTCTTGTAGTCCTTGCCGTCGATGGTGGAGCCGGCCGGCGGCGTCACGCCCATGACCGCCGGGATGAAGTAGTTGTCGGCCGCCACGTGCAGCAGCGTCTCCTGCGACGAGCGCACGCCGTCGCCCGGGCGCCACGCGTACGCCTCG
This sequence comes from Vicinamibacteraceae bacterium, assembly GCA_023384595.1. GTDB lineage: Bacteria > Acidobacteriota > Vicinamibacteria > Vicinamibacterales > JAFNAJ01 > JAHDVQ01. The sequence goes on from JAHDVQ010000012.1 coordinate 49,774, forward strand.
GCGGGCAGGGCGTTGGCGAGGCCGACGATCTTCTTCTGCGCGGCCTCGACGTCCCGGACGAGTTCGCCCATGAGGGCATCGGTCGACTGGGCGGCGGCCGGAGCTGCGACGCTGACACACAGGGCGAGCACGAACCCGAGGGTGGGCACACGCATGGCACTCTCCTCCACGTGAGCAATCGGTTGGATGACGCCGACTATAGCACGGCGTCGGGCGACGCCTGACTCGCGGTCCGCGCGCCCGCCCCTGACGACGGCATATTTGCCGCACCTTGTCGAACTCGTGACGCCGCACGGCTGAGCTCCAGCGGCGGCGATAGTAGTTGACTTCAAGCAGGCTCAGCGTTAGCTTCGGCGGCA
>JAHDVQ010000223.1 GCA_023384595.1 Vicinamibacteraceae bacterium
GTTCTCCTTCTAGTATGCGCGCAATTGCGATGTCTGCAACTCACGCGGCCGACAAGCCCGGCCGACACGCGGCGGCCGATTGGCGCGCCCGACACGCGCGCCCGACACGCGCGCCCGACACGCGCGGCCGACACGCGCGGCCGACACGCGCGGCCGCGTGGCGGGCGGACAGCGGCCGACACGCAGAGGCGGATGCGTTACCATGCCAGCATCCACGGAGGCGTTATGCGGACGTCATCGCTTCTCGTCGTAGCCGTCTCCTTCGTCGTCGCCGGCGGAGTCACCATGTCGAGCACCGACCTGCCCGAGCCGTTGCCACAGAGCGTTGGTGAAGCGGCGCGCGCCGTGCCAGCCCCGCAGACAGGCGGGTCGACCACCGCGCCCGCGGGCGTCGTCCACATCCCTGCAGCGAAGGTTGACGCGGTCTTCGCCAAGGGCGGCGTGCTGCTCGAAACCGCGCACTACCAGATCCATGCCGCGCGGCGAGGCGACCCGGGTCCGGCCGAAGTGCACGCCGCGAACACCGACATCTTTTACGTGCTCGAAGGCTCCGCGACGGTCGTCACTGGCGGCACGGTCGTTGGGGCGACCATGCCCACGCCGGGCGAGACGCGGGGCACCGAGGTTCAGGGCGGCGAGAGCCGCACCATCACGCAGGGAGACGTGCTCGTCATTCCCGCGGGCACGGCGCACCAGTTGCAGGCGGTGCACGGAACGCTGCGCTATCTCGTGGTGAAGGTCACGCGGACCGAGCGCTGACGCGGGAGAGCCGGGTCTTCGGCCCCCGCGTCTCCCGAATAGCTAAACCGCTTCGCTCGCGATGCGCGCGCGCAAACGTTCGTCGGGCAGCCGTCCGCGGCCGCCCCCGAGGTTGTCGCGCATGTGTGCGGCCTTCGATGTCGCCGGAATCGCGCACGTGATCGCCGGGTGACCCACGACGAACTTGAGGAGGACCTGCGCCCAGCTCGTGGCGTCGATGTCCGCGGCCCACGATGGCAGCGGCCGGCTGCGCACCCGGGCGAAGAGGCCGCCGCCGGCGAACGGCCGGTTCGCGATGACGGCCACGCCGCGCTCGCGCGCCAGCGGCAGCAGCCTCCGCTCCGCCTCTCGCTCACCCACCGAGTAATTGATCTGCACGAAGTCCACGGGCGTCGTCTCGAGCGCGCGGATGACAGCGTCGTGCGCCGACGCCGTGTAGTGCGTGATCCCCAGGTAGCGCACGCGTCCCTCGCGCTTCCACGCGCGCAGCGTCTCGAGGTGCGTCGTCATGTCCATGAGGTTGTGCACCTGCATCAGGTCGAGGCGGTCGACGCGCAGCTTGCGCATCGACTCCTCCATCTGGCGGATGCCGGCTTCGCGCCCGGTCGTCCAGACCTTGGTGGCCACGAACAGCCGGTCGCCGATCCCGAGGGCCGTCGCGAGATCGCCGGCGACGTCCTCGGAGTTCCCGTACATGGGCGACGAGTCGAGGACGCGGCCGCCGCCCTCGACAAACGCCGCGAGCACCTCGCGAAGCGGCGCCCGTTCGGCGGCGCTCGTGCCAACGTCGAAGGTCTGCCAGGTGCCGAGCCCGATGACGGGAATGCGCTCGCCCGTCGAGGGAATGGGACGGGCCAGCAGTGACCCCTTCGGCGCCTGACGGCGCTCTTCGGCGCCGCCGTGGGGGGACCCTTGCGCCGCAGCGCCTTGCGTCGACCACTGGGTGGCCACGCCACCCGGCGGGATCTGGGCGAGCAGGCGGGGGAGCGCCATCGTGCCAAGGGCCCCGGCGCCAATCACGCGCAGCACCTCGCGCCGTGTCACATCCTGCATGACGCTTCTCCTGCCGCTGGCCCGATGGAGGCATCTCGCCGAGACGGGCGGTTGCGGCCGCACGTCCCGGCATGTGCTATCCCAGACCTGACCCTAGAGCATGTGCTATCTCAGACCTGACCCCACCATGTGCTGTCTCAGACCTGACCCCATCGGGCCATCGGGATCCGTCAGTCGCCGGATGGAAGGCGCCAGCCCGCTTCGTGCTCGAGCGCGCGCATGACCCCGCGCAGTTCCGCCAGACCCTTCAGTCGGCCAATCACCGGGTAGCCGGGCGGCGACTCCTTCTGCGCATCGTCCGCCACCCGCAGACCGTGATCCGGACGCATGGGAATCTGGCAGTCGAGGCGGCCCGCCGCGGCACGACGCCGCTCCTCGGCGACGAGCACGGCCATCACCGCCACCATGTCCACGTCGCCCTCGAGATGCGGCGCCTCGTGAAACGACCCGCCGACGCCGTCCTCGGTTTCGCGAACCACGTTCCGCAGGTGGGCAAAGTGGATGCGGCTCGCCAGCCGCGAGGCCATCGCCGCGACGTCGTGGTCGGGTCGGGCGCCAAACGAGCCGGTGCAGAAGGTGACGCCGTTGGCCTCGAGGTTCACCGCGTCGAGGACGTGACGGTAATCCGCCTCGGTTGACATCACACGCGGCAGCCCGAGCAGCGGCCACGGCGGGTCGTCCGGATGGCAGCACAGGCGCACGCCCAGGCGCTCGGCCACCGGCGCGACCTCGGACACGAAGTCAACGAGGTGCGTGCGAAGGCGGTCCTCCGGCACCTCCTCGTACCCCGCGAGCAGCCCGCGGACGTCGGGGAGCGTCAACCGTGTGGCCGACCCCGGCAGCCCCGCGACGATGTTGGCGACGAGGCGTGTCTTCCGCGCCTCGTCCATCGACGCGAAGCGGCGCGCGGCGGCGTTCACGACCGCCGGCGTGTAGTCGGCCGCGGCGTCCCGGCGCGCAAGCAGGTGGATGTCGAACGCCGCGAAGTCGACCGCATCGAAGCGCAAGCACGTCGCCCCGTTGGGAAGGCGCCAGGCGAGGTCGGTGCGCGTCCAGTCGAGGACGGGCATGAAGTTGTAGCAGACCACGCGGATGCCCGCTTCGGCGAGGTGCTCGAGGCTGATCTTGTAGTGCGCCACGTGCGAGCGCCACTCGCCCTGCTGGCGCTTGATGTCATCGGAGACCGGAAGACTCTCCACCACCTCCCACTCGAGCCCTGAAGGTTCGCCGTCTGCGAAGTGCCGCACCTCGTCCTGGCGTGTGCGGATGTCGTCGAGGGACCAGACAGCGCCGGGCGGCAGATCGTGCAACGCCGTGACGACGCCTTCGGCGCCAGCCTGCGCGATCTCGTCGATGCGCGCCGCATCGCCCGGCCCGAACCACCGCCAGGTTGGTCGCATGGGGACATTTTACGGCCTTGGACCTTGGGCCCTGGACCTTGGGCCGTGAACCTGGGCCTTGGTCCCAGGCGGACGGCCAACGCCCGAGGTCCCAGGCTCTCCAAGGCCCAAGCCGGGGGGCGAAAGCCCACGGCCCAAGGCCCACGGCCCAAGGCCCAGGTGACATGCCGGCACATAATGTCGGCGTGAGCCCTCGTCAGCCGTCCCGCGCAGATGTATCCCCGTCGGCCGCCGATGCCCCGACCGCCGATGCCCGCTTCGAGCAGCTTCGCAGGTGGAGCACGCTGCTCGACGACGTCTTCCGCATTCCCGGGACGAACATCCGGTTCGGGTGGGATCCGGTCGTTGGTCTCATTCCGGGACTCGGCGAGCTCGCGAGCCCGCTCTTCACCGCGGCGATCCTGGCGCAGTCGTGGCGTATGCGCATCCCGCGCATCGTGCTCGTGCGCATGGTGCTGAATGCCGCCATCGATGCGGCGCTGAGCCTCGTGCCCGTGCTCGGCAACCTGGCCGACATCGGCTGGCGGGCAAACCGGCGCAACATGCGTCTCCTGGAGCGGCACGCGGTGGCGGGCCTGCCCGCTCGCCGTGGCGACAGGCTGTTTGTGTTCGGGGTGCTCGCCGCGCTCGCTCTGCTCGCGATGGTGCCGGTCGTGCTGACCGCCTGGGTGCTCTGGCGATTCGGCCTCTAGCCTTTGTAGCCTCTGTAGGCTTTGTAGGCTTTGTAGGCTTTGTAGCCTTTGTAGCCTTTGTAGGCTTTGTAGGCTTTGTAGGCTTTGTAGGCTTTGTAGCCTCTGTAGCCTCTGTAGCCTTTGAAGCCTCTGTGGCTCCGTGGCCTCAGGTTAGGATCATCCCCATGCGCATTCTCCTCATTGGCGGTACCGCGTTCATCGGGCGGCACCTCGTCGCGCGGCTGGTCGAGGCCGGACACGACGTGACCGTGCTGCATCGAAAGGCGACGCACGACCTCGGCCCTCGGGTGCACAACCTGCAGGCCGACCGGCACGATCTCGACGCGCTCGCGCGCGCCATCGGGTCGCACAACTGGGATGCGGTGGTCGACACCGCGTACGACTGGGCTCGCGGGACGACGGCCGACGAGGTGGCGGCGGCGGCCCGGCGTGTGAACGACGGCGTGCGCCGCTACGTGTTCATGTCGAGTGTCGCCGCTTACGGCGGCGGACTCGACCGAATCGAGAGCGACCCCCTCGCGGAGGACAACCATCCGAACCCGTACGTGGTGCACAAGGCGACCGCCGAGCGCGCGCTCTTCCGAATTCATGACGAGAACGGGCTACCTGTGACCACGTTCCGGCCGCCGTTCGTGTATGGCGAGCATCAGCCCTTCTACCGCGAAGCGTTCTTCTGGGACCGGCTCCTGGACGGGCGGCCGATCATCCTGCCGGACGGCGGCGAAGCGCCCATGCAGTGGGTGTGGGTGCGCGATCTCGTCGACGCGTGCGTAAGGGCGCTCGAGCAGGACGCGGCGCGGGGCGAGGCCTTCAACGTGGCGCACGCCGAGACGTTGACGCAGCGCCGTTTCGTCGAGGCGCTGGCGCGCGTCGCCGGTGTCGAGCCGCGGTTCGCGCCCATGCCCCGGCAGGCGATTCACGAGGCGGGCGGCCACCCGTTCGCGGGAAACCTCTACTTCGGGGAGTATCTCGACATCCCGCCGATCACGACGCGCATCGAGAAGGTGACGCGGCTGCTGGGGTGGCAGCCGACCCCGCTCGACGAGGGCCTGCGCGCCGCGTACGAGTGGTACCGCACGCAGCCGCGGCGCGCCGTGGACTACGCGTTCGAGGACGCGCTGGTGACGGCGCGCTGACACGGGGTCGGGAGTATTTTCAGTTTTTGCGAAGGCGGAAAATCGGGGTCGGGAGTCA
>JAHDVQ010000224.1 GCA_023384595.1 Vicinamibacteraceae bacterium
AGGCTATGGGCGGTGGGGGACGTTAGAATCATCCGATGGCTACATGCCCATGACCCTCCTGCTCATCGCCATTTCAGGACTCGCCGCGGGCGGGCTCCACGTGCTCGCGGGACCGGACCATCTGGCCGCCATCGCCCCGCTGGCCGCCGACTCGAGGCGCAGCGTGTGGCGCGCGGGGATGCTCTGGGGCGTGGGACACACGGGCGGGGTGCTCCTCGTCGGCGCGCTCGCGCTCCTGCTGCGCGAGCTGCTGCCGATTGACGCCATCTCCTCCTGGAGCGAACGCATCGTCGGGGTCGCGCTCGTCGCGGTGGGACTCTGGGGACTTCGCCGCGCGGTCGGCGTGCGCATCCACGCGCACGAGCACCGCCACGACGGGACCTCGCACGTGCACGTTCACGCGCACGGCGCGCGCGCGCTGCGCGAGGCGCACGACGGGCCCGCCGTGCGCGAGGCGGCGCACGCGCACACGCACACCTCGTTTGCCTTCGGCATCCTGCACGGCCTGGCCGGCAGCTCGCACGTGCTCGGCATCGTGCCAGCGCTGGCGCTGCCCACGCTCGGGGCGTCGGTGGTGTACCTGTCCGCCTACGGCGTGGGCAACATCGCAGCGATGACCGGATTCTCGGCCGCGGTCGGCGCCGTCGCGGCGCACGCGCGTTCGCGGGGCCTCGACGTCTATCGCGGCCTCCTCACAGCTTGTTCGGTCACCGCCGTGGTCGTTGGCGGGATCTGGCTCACGTAGGCGCTGGGCGTTGGGCGTTCGGCGCTGGGCGCTGGGCGCTGGGCGCTGGAACGAGCTAGCCTCCCCCGCCTGGCTGCGCTTTCGCGCGAAGCCGCCTGATCGCGTCGAGCTGGCGCGAGAGTTCCCGCGTCGCCGGCGTGTCCGGTGGCGGGCCGGTTCCCTTCATCTGGATGGCGGCGCGCGTCGCGCGCAGCGCCGCGGCGGTCGTCGCTTCGAGAGTCTGGAGCACGGCCGGGTTGGTGGGCTCGAGGCTGAGCGCGCGCCGCATGGACCGCTGCGCGTCCCGCCACCTGGCGGCCAGAGCGGGGCTCCCCTGCGGCTCCGGCCCGGTGCCTGTCGCCGCCAGGGTCGCCACCACGTGCAGGCTCTCCGCGTCGGCGCTCCACGACAGGCGCTCGAGCGCCCGTCCGCTCCAGACGTGGGCCGCCTCCGGCAGCTCGGCGGAGGGTGCGAGCAGACGCAGCATCGCCCGCAGCTGCATCGGCACGCCGAGCGCGAGCGCCGCCGACGGCGACGAGACTGCTCCGGCCTCGTCGAGCGCGCCGCGCGACCACTGGCTGCGGTACGCCTCCATCGTGTGATCGGCCGCCCGCGCGAGGGCGGCCATCCCCGACGCTGGAGCCAACTCGCGCGCCTGCGCCACCCCCGGCGGCGCCTCGCGCATGCGCGCCAGCAGGTAGACCACCGCGCCCTCGACGAACCACAGCTCCGCCATGCGATCGCGCAGCATCCACGTGTCGCTCGACGCGGTCGCCCTGATCCAGCCTTCGACGGTGCCGGAGTGCTCCCTGATGTGCATCCAGTCGCCGCGCGTCTCGAGCACGTAGTAGCTGAATGCGCCGTCGGTGGGAAGCGGGCGCGGGCTCGTCGAGTCCGGCGAGTCGAAGACGAGCGCCTGGCGGCTGGCGGTGTCGTGGATGCGCCGCAGATCGTCGATCTCGATGCGCCGCGGCACGCACGCGAAAGCCTGCGCAGAGGGACGCGCCACGAGCCGCACGGTGCCGACCGGCACGGTGACCGTCTCCTCGACGCCGCGCCGCAGGAAGCGGACGTAGGTCTGCAGGTAGAGGTGCTCTTCGGCGGTATAGATGCGGCCCCAGACGAGCACCAGACCGGCACCCGGCCGCAGCTGCGCCTCGGCCCCGGGCTGCTCGCCCACGAGTTTGGCGAGCACCGCCTCGGGCGTGCACCCCTGCTCGGGACGCCCGGCAAGCTGCACCGATCCGACGCGCCCGTACTTGACGATGGCCAGCATCACCTCGCGCTGCACCAGCACGGCGAGCTGTTCGCCGACGCCTGGCGGCACGCGCACCTCGTCGGGCGCGGAGAACGGCAGGACCACGACGTTCACGTCGGCGCCGGTGAAGACGAACGGCCGCGCACACGGCACGTTCTGGACGGCCGCCCGCGCGGGTGCGGCCGCGAGCCCCACCCAGACCGCCGCGACGCCACCGATGCCGATGGCGCGCCCCGCGATCGCCCGCCACCCCACGCCCCTCATGACACACCTCCGCAGGCGTCCGAAGGCAGGAGCGTCGCCAGCTCCGGCGAGGCCGCCTTGAGCTGACGGAGCGCCTGCTCGGCCTCCTCCCGTGCGAACGCGGCAAGCGCCTTGTCGCCGGCCGACGGGGTGCCTTGCAGCAGCAGGCTCGCCGCGCGGCACAGGTGCGTGCGCGCCGCCTCGAACTCGCTCTCGCGCATCAGGCGCGTCCCGGCGCTCAGCAAGGCATAGGCCGGCACCGCGTTGGCCTGGTCCACCAGGCGCACGAGGGCGTCGATGGTGAGCGCGTCGGCGCGCCGCTGCACGGTGAGCGCGCCACTCGGGTCGCCGCTGGTGAAGGACCGCAGCCGCACCGGGATGAGCACGTAGCCGATCTGCGCCTCGTGATACGTGTCGCCCGTGTCGTCCTTCACCTCACCCGTCGTCCCCCAGATCTCGAGCACCACCTGCCGCGCGTAGAGCTGCTCGACCTGCGGGCGCCTGAAGACCGAGGCGTCGGGCGGACGGCGCTGCCGGCAGCGGTAGACGGTGATCGGCAGTCCCGTCTCGACCGAGAGCTGCTCGAGATTCTGCGCGAGCCGGCCCTTGAGCGTTTCGAGCATCGGCAGCGTGCCCGTTCCGCCCTCGACGACGATGTCGTCGAGCAGGATCTTGTAGCCGGGCTCGTCGACGGCGCTGCAGCGCACGAGCTGCGCCGCGGCGTCGGGCGGCGGCAGGGCCAGCAGCAGGAACATGGCAGCGAGGAGAACGCCGGGGCGACGAAATACCTGCATCGTGACTCCACGTCGTCTACGCGCGTCAGGGCGAGAGCGCCTCGCGCGTGCGATCGAGTTGTTCTCTGAGGAACTCGACAGCCGATCGATCCAGTGCCGGATCGGGCGCGTACGTTCGCTGCAGCTCGCCGAGCCGCGCCTCGTCGAGCGGGCCGGCGAGCCGCCTCTGGTAGGTGGCCACGATCGGCCGCGCCTCGCGGCACTCGACGTCGGCGACCAGGCGCAGCGCCGAGAGGTGCGCGAGCCACGGGTACCGGCCGCTGCGGTTGCGGAGCACGCGCTCGAGCGGCGCGCACACCGCCTCGGGCTCGGCGAGCCCGATGGCGCGCAGCCCGGTTTCGGCCGCCGGCCCCCGCAGCTCACCGCCGCTCGCGAGCGCGCTCATGAGCGGGGCCACCGCCGGCGCCCCGAAGGCCGCGAGCGTGAGCGCGCTCGCCTCCATCTCCTCGTACGGCACCGTCTGCCCCTGCAGCGTCTTGAGAAGATCGCGCATCTCGACTGCGTTCGAGAGCTGCAGCTCCTGCCGCTTGAACCCCGCCTCGACGGCGCCGGTGAGGAAATAGCCGACCACGGCGAGCACCACGCCGTTGACGATGGGGCCGAGCGCCTCGAACCATTTCCAGGTCGGCGCGCTCGAAGCGGGGGGCGGGGGTACGTCGCTGTCCGCACGCGCGCCGCGGGCCAGCCTCACGCGCAGGGCGAGCAGCCGCGTCTCGAGGCGCGCCAGTCGCGCCTCGACGGCGGGAACGCCGCCACCGGACGGATCGACGCCGGGCGTGCCGGAATCAGGATCGGCCACGTCACCCCGCAGGTTGGAGAATGCAGGGATTGTAGCAGGGTTCTCAGTGGTCACCCATCTCGTGAGTCAAGCACTGATGACTGACAACTGATGACCAGCATCGTCAGTTCTGATGACTGTCTCAACCCACCCGCCGCAGAATGAAGCACTTCAGGTAGTAGGTCTCGGGGGCGGCGAGCAGCACCGGATGGTCGCGGCCCTGCATCCGCTTCTCGAGCACGGTCACCATCGCGCCGGCATCGGTCGCCGCTTCGTAGACGATGGCCCCGAAGTCGGCTTCGCTCACGTGGTAGGAGCACGTGCAGGTCACGAGGATGCCGCCAACCGGGAGCAGCTTGAGCGCGCGGAGGTTGATCTCCTTGTAGCCCGCGCGAGCGCGCGGCACCGCGTGGCGGCTCTTCGCGAAGGCGGGCGGGTCGAGCACGATGGTGTCGAACCGTTCGCCGGCGCGGTCGTACTCGCGCAGCTCGTCGAACACGTTGGCCACGCGGACCTCGACGTTCGTCGCCCCGTTCCGCCCGGCATTCGCGCGGATGCGCGCGCCGGCCTCCTCCGACACGTCGATGGCCAGCGCATTGGCCACGCGGCCCGCGAGGCGCAACGCGAACCCGCCGTTGTACGAAAACGCGTCGAGCAGCCGGCCGTGCGCGTAGGCGGCCGCGGCCTCGCGATTCTCGCGCTGGTCGAGGAAGAGGCCGGTCTTCTGGCCGCGCCAGACATCGACCTCGTACTCCACGGGGCCCTCGCGGGCGCTCACCGTCTGAGGCACCTCGCCGGCCAGGACCTTCACTTCCTGCCCGAGCCCTTCGAGCGCGCGGACGCGCGGGTCGTTGCGCGCCAGGATGCCGCCCGGAGCACACCGGCGCATCAGCACCTCGGCGATGAAGGGGAGGCGCCGTTCGATGGCCTGTGTCAGGGCCTGCACGACGAGCACGTCGCCGTAGCGGTCGACGACGAGTCCTGGCAGAAGGTCGCCTTCGCCATGCACGAGGCGAAAGGCGGTGGCGTCGAGCGCGAGCGAGTCGCGGAACTCGATGGCGCGCCCGATCCGCTCGTCGATGAGCGCCTCGGCGTCGGGCACGGGCGCGTGCGCGAGCAGGCGCAGCGCGATCTGCGACTGGTCGCTGTAGAACGCGCTCGCCAGCGGCCGTCCGCGTGGATCGCGCACGGCCACGACGTCGCCGCCCGTGGCGTCGATGTCGGCCAGGTCGGTGCGGTAGATCCACGGATGGCCGGAGTGGAGGCG
>JAHDVQ010000225.1 GCA_023384595.1 Vicinamibacteraceae bacterium
GCGAGCGCCATCGTGAACGAGCTGCCGATGAGCACCACGGTGTTGGCGCCGCCGAGAAGGACGTCGAGGCGGTGGCTCGCCGCGCTCCACGCGTCGGGATACCACATGCGATAGAGCAGGTACGCCATGAACATGCCGCCGAAGAAGAGCACTTCGGTGACGAGGAAGACCCACATCCCCAGGATGGAGGCGTCCTGCTGCTGTTCGAGCGTGTCGAAGTGGTGCTGCAGCGCGGGATGATGCGCGCTGGAGACGTGGGCGGCGTCGCTATGCAACTTTCATCTCCCGGTTCGAGTACGCGTACGCCTCTTCGGTCACGATCGGCGTCGTCGTGAAGTTCTCGGTCGGCGGCGGCGACGGGATCGTCCACTCGAGCCCGGTCGCCCCCCACGGGTTGGCCGGCGCCTTCTCGCCCTTCACGAACGACCACGTGAAGTAGACCATCGGAATCAGGTAGCCCACCCCCAGGATGCTCGCCCCCGCCGTGGAGAGCACGTTCAGCACCTGCCACTCCTCCGGATACATGTGGTACCGGCGCGGCATCCCGAGGTAGCCGAGCAGGAACTGCGGGAAGAACGTCAGGTTGAAGCCCACAAACACCATGAGCGCCGCGAACTTCGCCCAGCCCTCGGGATACATACGGCCCGAGATCTTCGGCCACCAGTAGTGCATGCCGCCCAGGTAGGCCATGATCGAGCCGCCCACCATGATGTAGTGGAAGTGCGCGACGACGAAGTAGGTGTCGTGCACGTGGACGTCGAGGCCGAGCGCCGCGAGGAAGAGGCCCGTCAGACCGCCCACCAGGAACAGCCCGAGGAAGCCGAAGGCGTAGATCATCGGCGACTGGTACGAGATGGAGCCCTTGTAGAGGGTCGCCGTCCAGTTGAACGTCTTGATCGCCGAGGGAATCGCCACCAGGTACGACAGGAACGAGAAGATGAGCGCCGCGTACACCGACTGGCTGCTCACGAACATGTGGTGGCCCCACACGAAGAAGCCCACCAGCGCGATGCCCAGGCTCGAGAAGGCCACGAACTTGTACCCGAAGATGGCCTTGCGCGCGAAGGCCGCGATGAGCTCGCTGATGACGCCCATGCCCGGCAGCACCATGATGTAGACGGCCGGGTGCGAGTAGAACCAGAACAGGTGCTGGTAGAGCACCGGGTCGCCGCCCAGGTTCGGATCGAAGATGCCGATGTGCAGCGTCCGCTCGAGCGCCACGAGCAGCACCGCAATCGCCACGACCGGCGTTCCCAGGATCTGGATGATGCTCGTCGCGTAGTGCGCCCAGATGAAGAGCGGCAGCCGGAACCACGTCATCCCCGGCGCCCGCATCTTGTGGATGGTGACGATGAAGTTCAGGCCCGTCAGAATCGACGAGAACCCGCTGATGAAGACGCCGAGCCCCGTCATGATGACGTGCGTGTTCGACGCCGCCGTGCTGTAGGGCGTGTAGAAGGTCCACCCCGTGTCGACGCCGCCCATCACGACCGCGCCGAGCGTGAACAGGCCGCCCACGACGAGGATGTACCAGCTCAGGAGGTTGATGCGGGGAAACGCGAGGTCCTTCGCGCCGATCATGACCGGCACCAGGAAGTTCCCGAGCACCGCCGGAATCGACGGGATCAGGAAGAAGAACACCATCGCGACGCCGTGCATCGTGAAGAACTTGTTGTAGGTCTCGGCCTCCACCATGTCGCCGGCCGGCGTCATCAGCTCGAGGCGGATGAGCAGCGCGAAGAGGCCGCCGATGAAGAAGAACAGCGTGATCGTGATCAGGTAGAGGATCGCAATCCGCTTGTGGTCCTTCGTGAGCAGCCACGACTGCCACGAGTGGCCGTTCTCGAGGTAGGAGGGTCGGGTGTCGACGGTCGCGGTATCCATGGGCGGTCTAAACCTTCTTGCTCGTCACTGTGCCTTCGTCCCGTCGGGTCTCACTCGGTGGACGGCTGCGTGCCGGACGCCGCCGGGGCGCCGGGCGCGGGTGTCCCCGTCGCGGGCGCGGCGGTGCCGGGCGTCCCGCCGGCCTGCGCCTTGATGTAGGCGATCAGCTGGTTCAGCTGCTCTTCCGTCACCAGGCCCTGGAAGGTCGGCATGAGCGGCGCGTAGCCCTCCACGATCTTCGCCTGCGGGTTGACGATCGACTCGCGCAGGTACGCATCGTCGGCCGTGACGGTGGCCCCGCCGGCGAGCGTCACCGTCGAGCCGAAGACGTCCTTCAGCGACGGGCCTCGTCCGCTGGCGTCGTCGCGGTGGCACGTGGCGCACGCGAGGTCGTTGAACAGCTTCTGGCCCGCGTCGGCCATGCTGCCGGTGGCGGGTCCGCCCGCGAGCCACGCCTGGAACTCGGCGGGCTCGAGCACGACGACCGTGCCGCGCATGCCCGAGTGCTTCTGGCCGCAGTACTCGGCGCAGAACAGGTGGTAGCGTCCCGTCTTGGTCGGCGTGAACCAGAGCGTCGTGGTGCGCCCGGGCACCGCGTCCATCTTCACGCGGAAGGCCGGGATGTAGACGCTGTGGATCACGTCCTCCGATCCCACGAGCAGCTTCACGGGCTGGCCCACCGGCACGTGCAGCTCGTTGATCTCGCGCTGGCCGGTCATGTGCTGGAACTTCCACATCCAGCGCTTGCCGACCACGTAGATCTCCATGGCGTTGCTCGGCGGCTTCGACATCGCGAAGAAGATGCTCGCGCCCCAGAAGAACATCACCATCGCGATGCCCAGCGGGATGAGCGTCCACGTCAGCTCGAGCGCCAGCGCGCCGTGCACGGGCGTGCCGGCCTCGTGCTCGTGGCGGCGGCGGTAGCGGATGGCAAACACCGCGACGAGGGTCACGACCAGGATGGCGAAGAAGGCCGAGACCGACACCATGAAGAAATAGAAGGTGTCGACGCTCGAGGCGAACTCCGAGGCCTGCTCAGGGACGAAGGGATTCTTGAACCACATAGCTCGGTGTCTACACGCGCCCGGGGGCGTCCGGCTCTCGCCGCTCGCGCCGCCACATCACGATCCAGAAGGTCAGCATGCCCGCGATGGTCGCCACGCCGCCGAGGCGGACGGCGGTCATCGCCGCCAGGCCGTACTGCCCGGTCGTGGGGTCGTAGTGGTAGCAGTAGAGCAGCACCTGGTCGACGGCGTTGCCGATCCGGCTGCTGGACGCCTCGACCAGCGCCAGGCGCAGGTCGCGCGGCGAGTACTCGACGCCGTAGTGGTACTTCGCGATGCGGCCCTCGGGCGTGAGCACCATGATGCCCGCGGCGTGCGCGTACTGCTCCGTCTTCGCGTCCCACGCGTAGCGGAAGCCGACGGCGGTCGTCAGCTGCGCGATCGACTCGGGCGTGCCCGTCAGGAAGTGCCAGCCGTGCTCGGTGCCGGGCCGCTTGTAGCGCTCCGTATAGGCCCGCTTCTTCGCCGAGGCCAGCCCGGGACCCTCCTTCGGATTGAAGCTCACCGCGATGACGTCGAACTCCTTGCCCGCGTCGAACTTCAGGATGTCGAGCGCGCTCACGACGCCGTTCAGGATCTGCGAGCACAGCATCGGGCACTCGTAGTAGACGAGCGCCAGCACGATGGGCCGCTTGCCGAAGTAGTCGCCGAGGCGGACCACCTTGCCCGTCTCGTCGCGGAACAGCAGGTCGGGCGGCACCTGCTCGTTCAGGCGCTGGTCGAACCCGACGTCGCGCAGCAGGTCCGGCGACTGGGCGGACGGGTCGCCCGGTGTGTAGCGCATCCCGCCCGGGCCGCCCTGCGCGCGCGCCTCGGCCGTCCCGAGGGCGAGGCCCACGAGCGCGGCGACGGCGACACGGCCAATCCACTTCTTCATGTGCGTTCGTACCTCACCCTCTACCGTCCTCCACCCGTGCCTGGCGCGGGTGTGGACGCCGGCGACGACGTCGCCCCCGTTCCTGCGCCCGGCGCCGCCGGTGGTGTCGCGCCCGGTGCCGCGGCACCCTCCAGCCCGCGCTCGGCGAGAATCTCGATGGCCCGCTCGATGGGGATCCGCACCACGCCGCGCGCCTTGTCCTCCCACCCGTAGGTGTGGAGCGTGCGGTCCTGCGTCTGCTTGAAGTAGGTGATGTCCATCGTCGGCACTTCCTGCAGGCGCGGCATCGGGAACCGCTGCAGCGGCTCGCGCGTGTCGGCGGCACGCGCCGCCTGCGCCGGCGGGGTCGGCCGCGTGTCGGCCCGTTCGGCCTGCGACCGGAACATGCCGAGCAGCAGCCACATCAGGCCGAACGACACCGCGAGGACGATGATCCCCGCGACGATGATCCGCTCGACGCTGCCGAGCGGGGCATCGGTGGGCTCGTGGTTGAGGCGCCCCGTCCCGTGGGCGCCAGGGGCGCCGTGCTCAGTGTGTGCCATGGTGCGCGAAGGCTTCCTTGTAGTACGGGTCGTTGACCGGCAGCACCGCGCGGCGCTTCAGGTTCCGCGCGTAGAGCGCCGTCCAGATGCCGCCCATCGCGGCCACCACCGCCACGTCGATCCAGTGGAACGACAGGCCGGGGCGGAACTGCGGCACCACCTGGAAGAACACCTCGAGGATGCGCATCAGAAACAGCAGCAGCGCAATCGAGGTGAGCAGCCGGACGTTCTTCTTCACGTCGGCGTTCAGCAGGATGACGAAGGGCAGGATGAAGTGCCCGATCACGAGCAGGGCCACCAGGTACTGCCAGCCGCCCGAGAACCGCTTGATGTACCAGGGAATCTCCTCGGGCAGGTTCGCCGACCAGATGATCAGGAACTGCGAGAAGATCAGGTACGCGTAGAGCATCACGAAGGCGAAGAGCAGCTTGCCGAGATCGTGGAAGTGGCTCGATCGGGCCACACCGGCGAGCGGCCGCTCGTTGGCGAGCAGGGCCAGCGTGAAGATCACGAGCGCCAGCGCCGACAGGCCCTGGCCGGCCATCATCACGAACCCGTAGATGGTGGAGAACCAGTGCGGGTCGACCGACATCATCCAGTCGACCGACGCGAGCGACACCGTGATGCCGTAGACGACGAGGCCGGGGCCGCTCAGGCGGCCGAAGCGCGGGTCGGGCGGGGCGTCGCC
>JAHDVQ010000226.1 GCA_023384595.1 Vicinamibacteraceae bacterium
GGACGCACGCCGGCCTGGCGCCCGGCTCCCACGTGCAGGCGCACCATGTCGCCATCGTCGCGCCGCTCGGGCCTGGCGCGGGGCTGGCCGCCCGCCTTCGAGGACGGCGTCCGCCCGGGCCGCGCCGGAGAACGCGGCGTCATCGCCGCCTCAGGGATCTCGCGCTCCTCGATGTCTCCGCCGCCGGCGGCATGCGCGAGATCCACGGCGGCCGCCGCGATGTCGACGATGTCGAACTCGCTGGCCAGTGACTCGACGACGACCCGGGTGCGATCGAGGCCGCCGGCAAGCAGCCGCTCACGGAGCGACGCCCGGGTGATCTCGAGCCGCCGGGCGCGCAGGTCGGCGACCGTGGGAACAGGCGCAACCTCGACCTTCTGCTTCGTGGCGGCTTCCATCGCCCGCAGCAGCCGATGCTCGCGGGGCTCGACCAGGGTGATGGCCGTGCCCGTGCGCCCGGCCCGGCCGGTGCGTCCGATCCGATGCACGTACGTGTCGGGCGAGGCCGGCACGTCGTAGTTGATCACGTGCGAGAGCCGCTCGATGTCGAGCCCCCGCGCGGCCACGTCGGTGGCGACCAGCAGGTCCACGGTTCCGTCGCGGAAGCGTGACATGACGCGGTCGCGCTGCCGCTGCTCCATCCCCCCATGGAGGCCCTCGGCACGATGGCCGTGCGCGTTCAGCACTTCGACCAGCGTGTCGACCTCGAGGCGCGTCCGGCAGAAGACCAGCGCCGACTCCGGGTTCTCCGTCTCGAGCACCCGCTCGAGGGCCGCCGGCTTGTGGGGGCGCGCGACGATGTAGGCCACCTGGCGCACGCGAGGCAGCTTCCCGGCGGCGGGCTGCTCGCGCGCGATGGTGATGCGGACGGGATTCCTCAAGTGACGCTGCGCGATCGACAGGATCCGCGCCGGCATCGTCGCGGAGAAGAGCGCGGTCTGACGTGCCGCGGGCACCGCTTCGAGGATCGCGTCGAGGTCCTCGGCAAAGCCCATGTCGAGCATCTCGTCGGCTTCGTCGAGCACGAGCAGCGCCAGCCGATCGAGCTTCAGGGTGCCGCGCCGCAGGTGGTCGAGGGCGCGGCCGGGGGTCGCCACGACGACGTTGGCGCCGCGCTCGAGGGCACGAACCTGCTGGCCCATTGGCGCCCCGCCATACAGCGGAAGCACCGACACCCGCCCGCCCCGCGCGTACTTGTGCACGGCCTCGGCGACCTGCATCGCCAGCTCGCGCGTGGGCACGAGGACGAGGCCCGTGGTGCGGCGGCGATCGGCGGCGTCGAGCCCGCCGAAGATCTGCAGCATCGGCAGGGCGAAGGCCGCCGTCTTCCCGGTGCCCGTCGCCGCCTGCGCCAGCAGATCGCGCCCTTCGATGAGCAGCGGAATGGTCTCGCGCTGGACCGGGGTCGGCTCCTCGTAGCCCAGCGCCGCGATCGCCGCGAGGATGTCGGCGTCGAGACCGAGGCTGGCGAATCCGGCCGCGGGCTTCGCCTCCCGGCGGGAAGGGCCGGGCATCACGTCACCTCGAGATCGGGCGCCATCAGGGTCGAGGTCCGGGGCTCGAGCCTGAGGTCGGGCATCGGACGCCCGATGAACAGGCGCCGGCAGGGACGCGCCATCCAGCGGGCCCACTGCGCCGACCGGCTCACCCGCGCGCTGTCGGTCGCAATGCCGGTGTTGGCGTACATCTGCCGGTAGATCTTCGAAATCAGGACGAATGCGAGCCGGGCCTTCCAGCTCTTCACCACGTTCGATCGACGCCAGATGCTCTGAATCGAGTAGAACCGGTCCCACACGGCCTGGGTGCGGCGGCGGATCTCGTCGGCCGACATGGCCGGGTGTTCGATGTAGACCTTCGGCCGCTGTTCCTGCGGGATCAGCCAGTGTCGCGTGACGGGGACGCCGCCGACGTCCCCGGCGCGCCCGGCCATCGCCGTTTCCCACGCCGCGAAGTCGAGCGTGCCGGGATACGGCGTCATCATCACGAACTGCGCGAAGGTCAGGTCCGCCCGTTCCGCCACGGCCACACAGGCGTCGAACGTCTCGGGGCGATCGCTGGGCAGGCCGAAGATGAACGAGCCCAGGACGTGCACGCCGTGCCGGCGGAACGTCCGCAGGCGCTCGACCAGGGCCTCGCCGCTCAGGTTGAACCCCTTGTAGATGTCCTGCAACCCCTCGGGTGTCACGGACTCGACGCCGACCAGCGCGCCCCTGATGTGGGCCCGGGCCATCGCGTCGAGAAACGCCGGATCCTCTGCCGCTTCCATCGTGATCTGCGTGAAGAACACCGTGTCGGACGGCAGGCCCTCGAGGGCCGCCATCAGTTCGAACCGCTCGGCCCGCAGCGCTTCCAGTTGACGCAGACGGCTCTTGTCCTCGCGCCGCGCCGCCATCCGCAGGTCTTCGAGCGTCACGGGATAGAAGTTGTCGTCCGACAACGCGATGAACCGGAATCCGCGGCGTCGGAGGTCGACGATCTCCTCCACGATGGCGTCGACGCGGCGCTGCCGGGGCCGCTGCCCGTCGGTGCGCCACACCGAACAGAACGAACAGTGCTTGGGACATCCGCGCACGGTCTGCACCGAGGCCCACATGTAGCGATCGCGCGGCAGCAGGTCCCAGCGTGCCGGCAGAAACGTGTCGCCCTCGATGTGGCCGCCCGCGTAGCGTTCGCGCGGACGCCCGGCGGCGCAGTCGGCCAGGACTTCCGGCCAGGCGCGCTCGCCATCGCCAGTCACCACGGCATGCGCCCCGCCGAGGTCGCGTGCCTCGTCGGGGAAGAGCGTCGCGTGAATGCCGCCGAAGACGACGTACGCACCGGCCGCGCGGGCGAGGCGGCCGATTTCGTAGCCTCGCAAGGCGTTGCTCGTGTGGATCCCGATGCCCACGACGCTCCCCGGCTCCAGAGATGCCGGATCCAGGGGCTCGAGCGTCTCGTCGGTCAAGCGCGGCGGGCCGTATGTGTCGGGGGTGGCCGACGCCAGCACGTACAGCCATCGGGGCGTGATGACGCCGACGCCGAACGACACGTGGCTGGGGTTGATCAGGTGGATCCGCATCGTGTCGCTCCTGAGGCGGCGCCTCGCGTGTGGGTTTGCCGCGGAGACATGGGTGACAACGTCACTCGTTCGCCGGCGTCGCTGTCTCCACGAAGACGTACTCGTGCTGCGCGTCGCGCGTAATCAGCCGGCGCGTGCCGTCCTTGTCGGCCACGACGAACTCGAATCCGGCCAGCGTGGGGTCGATCGTGATGAACGAGATCGTCCCATCGTCGTTCTTCCGCGTCGCGACGGTGCTCTGCCACCCCGTGACGTCGAACACGACGGCGCCGGCCTCGCGACGCACCGTCAGTTCGCCGAGTTGCTCGTTCGTGTACCGCTCCGCGAGCGCTCCCGCGACCGCCGGATCTGCCGGCACGACCAGCCGCTCCCGTTCCTTTGCGATGGCCTTCCTGCGGGTCTCCGCGGCGACCCGCAACTGTTCCTCGGCCTCCGGCTTGCCGTCGAACAGCACCTCGAGCAGCCGCCGCAGGAGCGCGCCGCGCAGCGGCACGCCCGAGTCCGCGTTGGTCAGGATGACCGCGCCGACGCCGTGGTCCGGCAGCCAGATCATGTCGCTGTGGTAGCCGGCCAGGTCGCCGCCGTGATGCACCACCGGGATGCCCCAGCGCGTGTCGACGAACAGCCCCATGCCGTACGTGACGTCTTCGCTCACGAGCACCTGCGGCGCGCGTCGCGCCATCAGGTTGGCTTCGGATACCAGGCGCTTGCCGTCCGGGAGCAGTCCCTTCGCCAACTCCATCTCGACGTAGCGGCTCAACTCGCGCGCGCTCGTCCAGACACCACCCGCGGGGCGCACCGGCACGACGGAGTAGTTCAGATCCATCGGCGCGAGCTTCACGTGTCCGTCCACGTCGTTGCCGTGCGGCTGCGCCACGTCGCCCCTCAGCGCCGTCGCGAAATCGAAGGTGGTCGTCGCCATGCCGAGCGGCTCGAAGATCCGGGTGCGCATGGCCTCGTCGTACGCCGCTCCGATCTCGCGTCCCGGCAGCACGGTGGCCGCGCCGACGAATCCCGCGGCCGCCGCCATCAGGTTGCTGTACTGGAAGACCTCGCCGAACCTGCTGGTCGGCTGCATGGTGCCGAGCATCGTCATCGTGGCCGCGGGCGAGTAGTCCTCGTACTCGAACAGCCACTCGAGATCCTGGCGGGGCATGCCCGTGCAGGCGCAGACCAGGTGCTTCACGAGCACCTGCTTCGTCGTCGCGGCGTCGCCCAGCGCGAACGAGGGATGGACCTCGCTGACCGGCTGGTCCCACCGCATCCGCTTCTCGTCCACCAGTTGCGCGAGCAGCAGCGTCGTGAGGGCCTTCGTGTTGGAGGCGGCGATGAAGAGCGTGTCTGCTCCGACCAGCTCCGCCTGCCCCAGCGCCTTCACGCCCAGACCGCCGGCCCACACCGTCTTGCCGCCGTCGAGGAACGCCAGGCCCACGCCGGGCACCTCCAGCAGTTCCATGCCTTTCGCGACGAAGTCCTTCAGCGTCGCGAGCCGATCGGCGTCGAGCGGGCGCGCCTTCCTTCCGGCGAACGACTCGCGGGCGTAGCCCTTCGGCCTGAGGCTCTGGAGCAGCAACGAGAACGGCCCGCCGCGCTTCTCGGCGGTGGGCTCGGTCGCGTCGATGAGCACCACCGTCCACGCGTCGCCCGTGCCCGCCCGCAGCGCCAGCGCCTGCACCACCGCGCGCTCGTTCGGCGAGGTTTCATAGACGTACAGGTGACGCGCTTCCCAACCGCTCCGGGCGGCCTGGGGGAGTCGCAGGCGCACGGGCCGCTCGAAAGCGGGGTCGAACTCCTTCCAGGCCGCCGCCAGCGCGGCCTCGGCGTCCTTCGCCTGCACATCCAGAATCGCGACGCGCGAATCCGGCTCTGGTGGCTCGACGACGACCATGCGCCCGGCCGTGCGGACCGCCCAGCCTGACGGCACGGTGAAGGTGTGCCCGGCCGGGGTCGTGTGCGGGGTGTC
>JAHDVQ010000227.1 GCA_023384595.1 Vicinamibacteraceae bacterium
GTGGCCATTCAGTATACGTCCATGCTATTCGGCCCCGATGCCCAGGTAGGTCCTGAGCTTCTCTTCGTCGAAGGCGTGTTCCGCCGGCGGTTCGCGCCCGGCGAGCGAGGCGGCGATGCCGGCGAGGAAAGCGCCCGTCATCGAGACGATGGCGGGGTTGCGGAGCGGGAACGGCGCGGGGCCGAGCCCGAACACGTCGGTCCAGATGGTGGGGCTGAGCACGATGAGGCCGACGGCGAGCGAGGCGCCGGTCACGATGGACACGACGGCGCCCCGCGTCGTGAACCGCCGCCACACGATCGAGAGCAGCAGCGCCGGAAAGTTCGCCGAGCACGCGATGGCGAACGCGAGGCCCACCATGAAGGCGACGTTCTGCCCCTTGAAGACGATACCGAGCAGCACGGCCGCCACGCCGAAGACGACCGTGGCCGCGCGCGCCACGCGCACCTGCTCGTGCTCGGTCGCGAAGCCCCCGCGCACGACGTGCACGTAGATGTCGTGCGAGAGGGCCGAAGCCCCCGCCAGCGTGAGGCCCGCGACGACGGCGAGGATGGTGGCAAACGCCACGGCGGCGATGAAGCCGAGCAGCGCCGTCCCCCCGAGCTGCTCGGCGACGAGCGGCGCGGCCATGTTGCCGCCCGGATCGATGGCGGCGATGATGTCGCGGCCCACCAGGGCCGCCGCGCCAAACCCCACGATCGGGATGATCACGTAGAAGTAGCCGACGATGCCCGTCGCGTAGAGCACCGAGAGGCGCGCCGCGCGCGCGTCGGGCACGGTGTAGAACCGCATCAGGATGTGGGGCAGGCCCAGGAGGCCGAGCATCAGGGCGAGCCCGAGCGAGACGGCTTCGAGGGGACTCGTCACGAGGCCGCCCGGCTCGAGCGCGGCCGCGCCGTAGCGATCCGACACCGCGGCGTACAGGGCGCCCGGGCTGAAGTCGAACCTTGCGAGCACCAGCCCGGTGAGCAGCGTGACGCCGCCCACGAGCAGGACCGCCTTGACGATCTGCACCCACGTGGTGGCGATCATGCCGCCGAAGAGCACGTAGGCGAGCATCACCGCGCCCACCGTCACCACCGCCATCTCGTAGGAGAGGCCGAACATGAGCGCAATCAGGTTTCCCGACCCCACCATCTGCGCAATCGTGTAGAAGAGCACGGTGAGGATGCCGCCGAAGGCGGCCGCCAGCC
The DNA here is from genome assembly GCA_023384595.1 of Vicinamibacteraceae bacterium. GTDB lineage: Bacteria > Acidobacteriota > Vicinamibacteria > Vicinamibacterales > JAFNAJ01 > JAHDVQ01. Next base: position 1,194 of record JAHDVQ010000227.1, read on the forward strand.
GCACCGGGCGCTGGCGCAGGCGGAAGGCCACGACGTCGGTGAACGTGTACTTCCCGAGGTTGCGGAGCGGCTCGGCGACGAGGAACATCAGCGCCGGCCAGCCCACCAGCCACCCCGTCGCGTAGATCATCCCGTCGTAGCCGCGCAGCGCGACGAGCCCGGCGATGCCGAGAAACGACGCCGCGCTCATGTAGTCGCCGGCGAGGGCCAGCCCGTTCTGCAGCGCGCTCACCGATCGGCCGGCCGCGTAGAACTCGCGCGTCGAGCGCGTGCGCCGCGCGGCCCAGTAGGTGATGAGCAGCGTGAGCGCGACAACGAGCAGGAAGAAGGCAATCGCCGACGCGGTCGGCGTCCCCAGGGTCGTGGGCATGGCGCGGCTCCGGGAAGGTCAGTCGCGCAATTCGGCCTTCAGCCGCGAGACCTCGCGGTCGTAGACGCGGTTGGCCCAGACGACGTAGATCGCCGTGAGGACCCACGACACGGCGATGACCGCCACGCCGAGCGGGATGCCGAGCGTCGTCTCGCCGTCGATCCTGCGCGCGAGGAGCGACGTGTTGGTGGCGACGAGCAGGATGTAGCCGTAGTAGGTGACGAAGAGCGCCGCCGTGAGCGCGAGCGACATCGTCCAGCGGCGCACCACCAGCCTGCGGAAGGCGGGAGACTCGAGCAGTTGCTTCGGGGTCATGGTGTCCATTCGATCAACGCGCCCGACCACGCCAGGCCGGCGCCAAAGCCGACGAGCAGCCAGCGTTCGCCTGGGGATGGCGGGTTCGAGGCGAACTCCTCGGCAAAGAGCAGCAGCGCCGAGCCGCTCGCCGTGTTGCCGGTGTCGGCGAGGTTCGAGGGCCATCGATCGCCCGGGATGCCGACCTGCCGCTCGAGGGCGGCCAGGATGCGCACGTTGGCCTGGTGCGCGATGACGCGCGAGACCGCCCCCGGTGGGCACTGCGCCCGCTCGCAGAGCGTCGCGATGAGTTCGGCGCCGTGCTCCACCGCGAACCGGAAGAGCGCGGGACCGTCCATCACCACCGTACCCGGGGCAGGGTCGCCTTCGGCGAGGGCGGCGGCATCGCCCACCGCGGGCGGCACGCTGAACCAGCCGGCCGCCGTGCCGTCCGAGCCCAGACTGTGCGAGAGCACCGTGAAGCGCGGCGCCACCGTGCGAGCGAGCACCAGCGCGGCGGCGCCGTCGCCGAACAGGCTGCGCGTGTTCAGGTCGGTGACCGCGAGGTACTTCGTGGTCGTGTCGCTCGCCACCAGAAGGACCCGTCGTGCCATGCCGGCCGAGAGACACGCGCACGCAATCAGGAGCCCGGTGACCCCGCCCGAGCAGGCGGCGTTCAGATCGAAGGCGCCCGGCCGCTCGAGGCCGAGGCCCGCCGCCACCGAGGGCGCCATGGGACAGAGCTGCCGCTCGGGCGTGTAGGTCGCGCAGATGACGAGATCGATGGGCCCGCCGCCGGCCGCCGCGAGCGCCATGTGCGACGCCTCGACGGCCAGCGTCAGGCTCGTCTCGTCGCCGGCGGCGACGCGGCGCAATCCAATCCCGGTGCGCTGCGTCACCCACTCGGTCGTCACGCCGAATTCGCGGGCGAGCGCCTCGCTCGTCAACGTCTCGCGTCCGCGAGCCGTCCCCGCGCCGAGAATCGAGAACAGGCCCGGGGTGAGGCCGGGCAGCGCGCCGGTTACGAAGGGAGCCGACATCGGTGCAGGAGGTCAGGATACAGCACGGCCGTGCGGTCCGGGACAGGTCCTGGACAGGTCTGGACAGGTCCGGGCAGGTCCGGGACGCTGCCATTGACCATTTCCGCCGGGTCTGCTTAACTGGAAGCTACTGATAGCGCCATGCTGGATTTCTTGTCGTTCACACACGTGAGGCGGATCACCGCCGGTCCCTTGTCGGGCGACGAGTTGCGCATCTTCCCGGGCGTAACTCGGTCCTGAGCCAGGCGCGCGGCGCGCCTCTCAGCGCCGAGTGCTCCAGCCCCTTCTTTTCGGATACACAGGTTTACTCGTTCAATTGACGCGGCCGCCCCGGGCCGCCGGCGCCGCCTTCGGGCGCCCGGCCCCGCGAGAGCCACACCGCCGGCCCGAGCCGGCGGACTTCACCACAGGAGTTGCCCCGTGCACTTCTACAAGTCACTCGCCTATCGCGTCGGTTCGGCCGACGCCCTGGAACTTGCCGAGCGCCTCGAGACCTGGCACGACGCCATGGTGTCGCACGAGCGCGCGCAGCGGCGGCTGAACAGCCGGTCGTGCCCGGCCGACTGCCCGCACACCGAGGTCGCCGACCTGTGGCGCGAAGCCCAGCGTGTCTACGGCCGCGCAGCCGACGAGCTGGTGTTCCTGCGCACGCGTGCCATCGGCAGCGCCGCCGAGCAGCCGCAGGCGACCTGATCGGCGGCCGGCCCGCAGGCCGCTCCGCTTGTGTTCGACACCGGCCCGGGCACAGAATCCGGGCCGGTGCCTCGTCCAGCCGTTTCCCGCCCCGGCACGACCGACTCCCCAGCCGACCACGCATACCTGGACCGCCTGAGCCTGGCGGCCGCGACAACCGTGGCGTGCCTCGTGCCCCTGGCCGTCTGGCCGGGGCTCGAACGCCCGTTCTCGACACCCAAGCTCGTCGTGCTCGGCGCCGGCGCCGTACTCCTGCTCGGTACGCGCATCGCCGCCGGGCACCGGCCGGACCGCCGCGCGCTGCCGCTGGCACTCGCCTGGCTCGGCTCGTTCGGCGTGTCGGCGCTGACCGGCCCGGCCTCGGCCGATTCGCTGTGGCTCGCGGCCGCCGGCGCGCTCTGGTTCCTGGCGCTCGGGTTGGTGGCCGGCCGACGCCGCACGGTCGTGGCCGCCCACGCCGTGGGCGTAACGCTGGTCGCGGCGATCGCGCTCTCTCAGCGCGCGGGCGTGGATCCGCTCCGGCTGCTCGGCTGGGCCCCGGTCATCGAGGCCGGCGCCTCGCGGCGCCTGGCGGTGTACTCGACGATGGGCAACCCGAACTTCGTTGCGGCGCTCCTCGCGCCAGCCGTGCTCCTGACGCTGGGCCTCGCGCGAGGATCCCGCCGCGCCCGGTGGCTCGTCGCCGCCGCGGTCGTCCAGGGCGCCGCCGTCGCCGCCACCGGATCGCGAGGCGGAGCGTGCGCGCTCGGCGCGGGCCTCATGTGTGCGCTGCTGTGGGCGGTGTTCGAGCGCCGCCGCTTGCGCCGGGCCGGTGAGCCGCCGAGGCGAGGCGTCGGGCGGCTGGCGGCCGCGATCGCGGTGGCCGCGACCGGTGTGGCCGCGACCGCTGCCCTCGTCCTGGCCGTTGCCGGCTCGCCCGACCGCACGCTGGGCGACACGCTGCGCGGCCGGTGGTACATCTGGCGCATCGTCGCCCCGCACGTCCTGGACGCGCCGCTGGCCGGCCGCGGCCCCGGCGCCTTCGAGCTCCACTGGCCCGCGTGGGAGGACGAGGCCTGGCGCAACGGCCGCGTCGGCCCGGCCGAGGCTCGGTATCGCGGACCGCAACAGCACGCGCACAACGACTATCTCGAGGCGCTCGTCGATCGCGGCGCCCTGGGCCTTGTCACGATCCTTCTCCTGCTCGCCACTCCGGTGTACCAGGGGTCTGGCCGGCACCGGGACGAGGAGGCAGCGCTCACGCGCGCCATCGCCTGCGCGGCGGTGACGCTCGGCGTGGTCGCCCTCGTCGATTTCCCGCTGGCGCGGCCGGCCGAAACGGC
>JAHDVQ010000228.1:0-3515 GCA_023384595.1 Vicinamibacteraceae bacterium
GCCGGACGCCGGTTTGACCTCTCCGCGGTCGGGATGGTAGAACGTGCGCGAGCTTCTCTCGGTCGTGTTCGGCCTTCTTCCAGGAGTGATGTCATGAGTGCCACGATGCGAGCCGGGCTGGCGCCGGCGCTGCTGATCTTGCTTCTGGCGGGGCTCGCACCCGCAGACGTGGCGGCTCAAGGTTCGACGGCGCCCCTTGCCAAGGAACTCGCACAGCTGCTCGACAGCCGCCAGCTCGACGCGGTCGCGGCCAGAATGCCGGACACCGACGACGAGTTCGTCGCCGTGCTCTACTTCAAGGACCTCGAGTTCCTCGTCGTCTCGGCGCGGTACGCGGCGCCCCAGCTGGCCAACGATCGCATCGCCAGCAAGGAGTACCGCGACATCTACATCGACCTGAACTCGGCGTCGGTGGCGGGAACGAAGGTCTTCGTCGAGGATCTCAAGGCCGACGGGCTCGCGTTCGAGCCAAAGGGCGGTTCGCCGCCCGACAGCATCGAGACCGCCGACCAGCGGACGATGTTCGACGGCGACTGGAAGAAGGCGAAGCTCTCGGAACAGGAGTACCGCGATCGCTTCGCGGCGGCCGAGCGGCAGTACTCGAAGATGCTGTCGGCGCTCATCGCCGAATTGAAGAAGGCGAGCTAGGCCCGCCCCCTCCAGGCCTCACAGCTCGTCGCGCGCCACGAGCAGCAGCCCCGGCCGCATGCCGTAGGTGTGCAGGTAGTCCTCCACCTCCCACATCGTCGCGCCGTTGGGCTCGGGATCGATGATGACGCCGTTGCGCACGAGGACGACGTGGTCGGGCAGCGACAGGATGCCGTACGCCGTCGAGAGGTCGTACTTGCGTACACGCCGGAGAGGCGTGCCCAAGGCGCGGGCGATGCGCTCGATCTCGTGCAGCCGCAGGCCCTGCCGCCCCTGATGGGGCCGATCGCGCACGGCCACCTCGCGGAGCACGTCCTCGTAGCTCACGCCGAGGTACATCGCCAGGGCACACACGGCGCAATCGTTGGCCTCGCGGCCGGCAACGAGATGGGTGGCGATGGCTGGGGCCATGAGGGAGCCGCCCGCGACGGCGGCCTCCTCATTATGTTGTGGTCCCGCCCGCGGGGCCAGACTTGCCAACACCGCCGCGCTGTGTTCCAGGCCATCCACCTCATCTTTATTGGAGCCCATTTCGGCTAAGCCTAGTTCTGTCAACACTTAGGGGTTGACGCTCGCATCCCCCGGCGCCTGAGCGCGCCCGGACGTCGGACGCCGGAGGCCGGATGCCGGGCTAAGATCCCCCAATGGTCGTCGGCCTCTGCACCCTTGACCTCTCGATCCCGGGCTGCCGCTCCCTGAAGGAGAAGCGCGGCTCGCTCGCCCCGGTGGTGGCGTCGCTCCGGCGCGAGTTCAACGTATCGGTGGCCGAGGTGGGCGAGCAGGATCGCTGGCAGGCGGCCGTCCTCGGCGTCGCGGCGGTGTCTACCGATCCGGCGTACCTGCACGGCCTGTTCGAGAAGCTCGTGGGGCACATCGAGCGGACGCAGCCGCACGTGTTCGTGTCGAACTGGGAGATTGAGATACTGTAACGGCCGTTCCCGTTCGCCGCGATCCCGGAGCGGGACCGCGCGCGTCGGCAGGAGACCTCCGATGTCGTGTCGAGCCGTCCTCTGTCTCACCGCCCTCGTCTCGCTGGCCATGCTCGTGTCCACGCCGCCCGCCTGGGCGCAACGCACGGCCAAGCCGCCGCTCCACGGACGTCACTGGATGGCGATCACCGGCAAGCCGCTCGGCGCCACGGCAGGCGCGATGATGTTCCTCAAAGGCGGGAACGCCGTCGACGCCGCCTGCGCCATGCTCGGCGCGACGTCGACGATGTGGGACACGCTGGGGTGGGGCGGCGAGACCCAGGCGCTCATCTTCAATCCGAAGACCGGCAAGGTGATCGGCGTTAACGGGCTGGGGGTCGCGCCGACCGGGGCCACGCCCGCTTTCTTCAAGGAGAAACAGCTGCGCTACCCGCCCGAGTTCGGCCCGCTCGCCGCCGTCACGCCGGGTACCCCCGGCGCGCTGATGGTGATGCTCGCCGAGTTCGGACGCCTCAGCCTGAAAGACGTGCTCGAGCCGTCGATCCAGTTGGCCGACGGCTACCCGATCGAGCGCCAGCTCGCGGACCTGATCGAGCGCAACAAGAAGCGGCTGGCCGAGTGGCCCGACTCGAAGGCGGTCTTCCTCCCGCACGCGGGCGAGGCGCGCGAGGCGCCCGAGCCGGGTGAGATCTTCACGCAGCCGAACCTGGCGGCCACGCTTCGCAAGCTCGTGGAGGCCGAACAGCAGGCGCTCGCGTCCGGCCAGGATCGGAAGGCCGCGATCATGGCGGCGTACGACCGCTTCTACAAGGGGGACATCGCCGAGGCACTGGTGCGCGGCACGCAGGCGCACGGCGGCCTCATCACCCGCGAGGACCTGGCCGCCTGGCAGGTGAAGCTCGAGGAGCCCGTGCAGGTCACCTACAAGGGCATCGACGTCTACAAGCTGACGACGTGGACGCAGGGCCCGGCGCTGCTGCAGGCGCTGAACATCCTGGAGCAGGCCGACCTGAAGGCGATGGGCTACAACAGCGCCCGCTACACGCACGCCGTCTACCAGGCGATGAACCTGGCGTTTGCCGACCGCGACTTCTATTACGGCGATCCGGCCTTCCCGCCCGAGGAGCCGGTCGAGGGTCTGCTGTCGAAGGCCTACGCGAAGGCGCGCTACGGCACCATCGATTGGGAGCAGAACGATCCCGACGCGAAGCCCGGCGATCCCTATCCGTTCCAGGGTGGCGTCAACCCGTTCACGGACCTCCTGGAGCAGTGGAAGCCGGTGCCGCCGAAGGGGCCCGACTCGCCGAACTCCACGGTGTCGGTCATTGCCGGGCGCGCGCACGACGAGGGGTTCCTGGCGGGCACGACCTCGGTGCAGGCGGCCGACGAGGAGGGCTGGGTGGTGTCGATCACGCCGAGCGGGGCCTGGGTGCCGGCCTTCATCGCGGGCGCGACGGGCATCGGTCTCAGCCAGCGCATGCAGAGCTTCGTGCTCGATCCCGCCGAGAACCCGTACAACGTGCTCGAACCCGGGAAGCGTCCGCGGGTCACGCTGACGCCGAGCCTGGCGCTCAAGGATGGCCGGCCGTTCCTGTCGTTCGCCGTGCAGGGCGGCGACACGCAGGACCAGAATCTCCTCCAGTTCTTCCTGAACGTCGTGGAGTTCGGGATGAGCGTGCAGGAGGCCGCCGAGGCCGCGAACTTCAACAGCTGGCAGATGCGCTCGTCGTTCGACGCGCACGACTCGCAGCCGGGCCGTCTGCTGCTCCACGAGGCGACGCCGCCCTGGGTGCGGGCCGAGCTGGCGAGGATGGGCTACCGCCTCGAGTACGCTGCGCGCACCTCGGGGCCGATCAACGCGATCTACTTCGACCGGGCGCACGGCTCGCTGTGGGGCGGCTCGAGCCACCACGGCGAGGACTATGGGATTGCGTGGTA
>JAHDVQ010000228.1:3615-4911 GCA_023384595.1 Vicinamibacteraceae bacterium
GCGGTGATGGACGTGTTGGCGCCCATGATGACCTGCGTGACGTCGTCGAAGTAGCCCGCGCCGACGAACGACTGGTGCTTGACGGCGCGGTAGCCGTGGTCGCGCTCCAACTCGAACTCGCGGTCCTGCAGGCGCGAGTAGGCGAGCATGCCCTCCTCGCGATAGGCGTGCGCCAGCTCGAACATCGTCAGGTTGACGGCGTGCCAGCCGGCCAGCGTGACGAACTGGTACTTGTAGCCCATGGCGCCGAGCTCGCGCTGGAACCGCGCGATGTCCTCGAGTGAGAGGTGCGCCTTCCAGTTGAACGACGGCGAGCAGTTGTACGCCAGCAGCTTGCCGGGGAACTTCTCGTGCATGGCCTCGGCGAACCGCTTCGCCTCGCCAAGATCGGGGTGCGCCGTCTCGCACCACACGAGGTCGGCGTACGGGGCGTAGGCGAGGCCGCGCGCGATGGCCTGATCGAGGCCCGGACGCACTTCATAGAAGCCCTCCACGGTGCGCTTGCCCGTGCAGAACGGCCGGTCCCGCTCGTCGACGTCGCTCGTGAGGAGGTTGGCCGCGTTGGCGTCGGTCCGCGCAATGAGCACCGTGGGCACGCCGCACACGTCGGCCGCGAGGCGCGCGGCGACGAGCTTCTGAATGGCCTCCTGGGTGGGCACGAGCACCTTGCCGCCCATGTGCCCGCATTTCTTCGCCGACGAGAGCTGGTCCTCGAAGTGCACGCCCGCGGCGCCGGCCTCGATCATGGCGCGCATCAACTCGTAGGCGTTCAGCACCCCGCCGAACCCCGCCTCGGCGTCGGCCACGATCGGCACGAACCAGAAGGGGAATCGCTCGTCCTTGCCCATCTCGTGGGTGATCTGGTCCATCCGCTGCAGCGCGTTGTTGAGGCGCCTGACGAGAGTGGGCACGCTGTCGACCGGGTACAGACTCTGATCGGGATAGGTGTGGTTGGCGGTGTTCATGTCGCCGGCGACCTGCCAGCCGCTCATGTAGATCGAGGTCAGGCCGGCCTGGACCATCTGCACCGCCTGGTTGCCGGTGAGGGCGCCCAACGCGCGGACGAGGGGCACGGTCTGGAACTGGTGCCACAGACGCTCGGCCCCGAGGCGCGCCAGCGTGTACTCGATGCGCACCGACCCGCGCAGGCGCAGCACGTCGGCGGCGGTGTAGGGCCGCGTGATGCCGGCCCATCTGGGATCGGTCTTCCACATGGCCTCGAGGTCGACTATGTCTGGATGGGGTGTCATGGTCTCGTCTCCTCTTGCTGCCAGCCGTCGTGAAGGCCCACCGCCC
>JAHDVQ010000229.1 GCA_023384595.1 Vicinamibacteraceae bacterium
CCGTCCACCTTGATGAGGATCATCGTCATGTCGTCGTGCTGGTCCGCGGGTCCGACGAACGACTCGACCTCGCGCAGGATGCGCTCGCGGAGCTGGTCCGACGACCGGTGCGCGTGCTGTTCGACGATGGCGAGCAGCCGCTCCTCGCCGAAGAGGTCGGCCTCGGCGTTCATCGCTTCGCTGACCCCGTCGGTATACAACACGAAGACGTCGCCCGGTTGCATGGCGAGCGTGGTCTCGGTGAGCAGCGCGTCGAACTTCGCCCCGACGCCTTCGATGCGCAGCCCGAGCACGAGCCCGTCCGGCGCGAGCGCCTGCGCCCCCGCCTCGCCCGAGCCCGCCGGCAGGTAGATGAGCGGCGTGTGCCCGGCGCGCGCCCACGTCAGCGTGTGCGATTCGATGTCGAGCACCGCGTAGGTCATCGTGATGAAGCTGCGCGAGTCGAGGTTGTTCGAGATGATGCGGTTCACCTCGGTCAGCAGCCGCCGCGGCGAGTGGTGGATCTCGCTCAGCGAGAGCAGCAGCCCCTTCAGCTCCGCCATATAGAGCGCCGCCGACGTCCCCTTCCCCGCCACGTCGGCGATGAGGATGCCGAGGCGGTGCTCCGAGAGCGCGAAGAAGTCGTAGTAGTCGCCGCCCACCTCGCGCGCCGGCACGCACATGGCGGCCAGGCTCACGCCGGGGAGCCGCACGGGGCCGCTCGGCAGCAGCGACATCTGGATCTCGCGCGCGATGCGCAGCTCCTGCTCGAGACGCTTCTTCTCCTGCTCCTTCTCGAGCAGCTCCGTGATGGACACCGCCATTCGGTTGAACGACTCGGCCAGCTCGCCGAGCTGATCCTTCGTGCCGATGCGGATCCGGTGGCTGAAGTCACCCAGGCGGACCCGCTCGGTGCCCTCGAAGAGCGCATGCACCGACCCGGTGATCGACCGCGCGAGCGACAGGCCCATGATGAGCGCCACGATCTCGATCATCAGGAACAGCACGGCGATCGTGCCGAGGACGTACATGAACAGGTCGCCCAGGTTGATGTCGCGCACCTGGCTCTGGGCGCCGGACATCCGGTCGTAGATCTCGCGGAAGTTCACGCGGATCGACGCCGTCCCCGTGCCGCGCTCGCCGGTGTCCCACCGCACGCGATCGAAGACCGAGACCCAGTTGAACACCCAGCGCGAATCGCCGTCGACGCTCGCGCCGACGACGAGCGGGCCCGCGTCGGCGGACACGCTGCGGCGTTCCGACGCGCCGCTCACGGCCTGGGCTCCCCTGCCACCGGTCGCGGCGCCCGCCGGCTCCGGCGCCTGCGCGCCCGCCTGGGCGCCGTTGGCGAAGGTCGGCTGCGTGCCTTCGGGCGACGCGGCCTCCTGACCGGCCTTCGGCCGCGGCGTCACCGGCACGTCTTCGACCAGTCCAATCGAAAGCAGCTCGACGCCGGTCGCCTCTCGCAGCTCCCGCGCGACGCGTTCGTCGACCGGAAGGTCCACGACGACGGCAAACTGGGGATTCGGCACCTCGGGGAATGCGATGGATCGCACGACGACCGAGGGATGCACGGGATCGTCAGTGTAGCGGACGGCGATGAGCCCGCTGAAGCCATCGGGCGGCACCCACGCCGGCACCGACGCCGGCGCGTCCAGGTGGCGCCACGGGCCGCGTTCGAGGCGGCGCCGCTCGCCCCGTGCCGCCGCCTCCTCGCGCGGGACCACCGCGAGCGAAAGCCCGGGATAGCGCTCGCCGTAGTTGGCGATCTTGCGCTCGAGCGTAGCCGCGACGCTGGCGGTCGTTCGCTCGCGCGCCAGCTCGCCCGCGGTGGTCTGCGCCACCAGCGCCGTGAACGACACCGCATCGTCCATCCCCCGCTTGAACAGGTAGCCGCTGACGTGGAAGAACATCAGCAGCCCGGCGAGGAAGAAGAAGCCGACGATGAGGAAGATGGGGACGACGCCGATGAAGATGTAGGAGAGCGTGAGCTTGCGCCGGACGCGCCAGAGGAGGCGGCGCTTGGCCAGCACGAGGAGGCGCCAGAGGTAGTAGAAGACGCCCACGAGCAGCGCGAGGCTGGCGGCGCCGCCGATGAGCTGCAGTATGCTGGAGGCGCCCGCCGCCTGCTCGAGGGCCCAGACGGCAAGCCGCACGGCGGCCGCGACGAGCACGACACGGCCCATCCACGAGTGCACGAGCAGGGAACGCAGGGTCTCGGGCTTCGCGCCCACCGCGGCCGGATGTGCTGGCAGCACGAGCGGTGGCGCGTCGGGGGGTGGGAGGCGCCGCTCGCTGCGACGTCGAAACAGCATGAGCCCTCAGGGGTTGGGGCGATTTGAACTTGGCATGATAACAGAGTATCGTGTCGCCCCGTGACGCTCCAGGTCGGCACCTCCATCCTCGACCTCGTCGGTCGAACGCCCCTCCTGCGCCTGAAGGAACTCGAACCGCCTGGCGGGGGCGAGGTCTGGGCGAAGCTGGAGTATTTGAACCCGGGCGGGAGCGTGAAGGACCGGGCCGCCTTCGGCCTCATCCGGGCCGGCGAGCGCGAGGGCCGGCTGCGCCCCGGCGGCACCATCATCGAGCCCACGGCGGGCAATACGGGCATCGGGCTGGCGCTCATCGGCAAGCGTCTCGGCTACCGGGTCATCCTGGTGGTCCCGGCCAACTTCAGCCGCGAGAAGATGGTGCTGATGCAGGCGCTCGGCGGCGAACTCGTGATCACGCCCGAGGAGCTGGGCATGCGAGGCGCCATCGAGCGCGCGCACGCGCTGGCGGCCGAAATCGACGGCGGCTGGGTGCCGCAACAGTTCGAGAACCAGGCCAACCCGCAGATCCACTACGACACGACGGCCGTCGAGTTGTTCGAACAGTGCGAGGGGCGCGCGGATGCCGTCGTGATGGGCGCCGGCACCGGCGGCACCTTCAGCGGCATCGTCCGCTACTTTCGCGACCACGGCTGCGCGGTGCGCGGCGTGCTCGTCGAGCCTCAGGGATCGATCTGGGGCGGGGGCGAGCCCGGGTCGCACCGGGTCGAGGGCATCGGCAACAGCTTCTGGCCGGGCGCGCTCCACCGTGACCTCATCGACGAGGTCATCATGGTGCGCGACGAGCCGGCCTTCGACACGGCGCTGCGCCTGGCGCGCGAGTGCGGCGTGCTCGCCGGCGGCTCCGGCGGCGCGGCGGTGAACGCCGCGCTCCAGGTCGCGGCCCGCTACGCCCCGGGCCAGCGCGTGCTCACGCTCATCCCCGACGCCGCCGAGCGCTACATGTCGAAGGGCATGTACGGCGAGTTGCGATGACGCTCGCTGGCGCTCGCGTCATCGCACCTCGCGGCGTTGGACCCACCCATGGAGCCCGGAGCCTGGAGCCTGGAGCCTGGAGCCCGGAGCCTGGAGCCCCAATCCGGCCCGTAGCCTGTAGCCCGTAGCCTGTAGCCTGTTCCCATGCCCAGCTTCAACACTCTCTGCATCCACGGCGGGCAGGAGCCCGATCCGTCCACCGGCGCCATCATCACGCCCATCTACCAGACGTCCACCTACGTGCAGGAGGAACTGGGGAAGCACAAGGGGCACGAGTACGCGCGCACGAGCAACCCGACGCGGGCCGCGCTCGAGGCCAACCTCGCCGCCATCGAGGGCGGGCGGGCGGGCTTCGCGTTCGCCTCGGGCATGGCCGCCATCAACGCCATTGCCAGCCTCCTCGAGCAAGGCGACCACGTCGTCGTCACCGACAACACGTATGGGGGGACCTTCCGGCTCTTCGAGCGCGTGCTCACGCGCTCGGGGCTCACCTTCTCGTACGTGGACACGTCGGACCTCGCGCTGGTCGAAGCCGCGCTCACGCCGGCGACGAAGATGCTCTTCATCGAGACGCCGACCAACCCGATCCTGCGGCTCACGGACCTCACGGCCGTGACAGCGCTCGCGCACGCGCACGGGGTCGCCGTGGTCGTCGACAACACCTTCGCGAGCCCCTACGTGCAGCGTCCCCTCGAGCACGGGGCCGACCTCGTCGTGCACAGCACGACGAAGTACCTGAACGGCCACAGCGACAGCGTCGGCGGCATCGTCATCGCGGTGCGCGACGAGCACATCGAGTGGCTGAAGTTCGTGCAGAACGCGGCCGGCGCCATCCTCGGGCCCTTCGACGCGTGGCTGGTGCTGCGGGGCACGAAGACGCTCGCCGTGCGGATGGCGCAGCACAACGCCAACGGCATGGCGGTGGCCGAGTTCCTGGCCTCGCATCCTCGGGTGCAGCAGGTCTTCTATCCCGGACTTCCCTCTCACCCGCAGCACGCGCTGGCGGCGCGCCAGATGCGCGGCTTCGGCGGCATGGTGTCGTTCGACGTCGGCTCGCTCGAGGGCGCCCGCACTGTGCTCAACCGCCTGCGGCTCTTCGCGCTCGCCGAGAGCCTCGGCGGAGTCGAGAGCCTGGTGTGTCATCCTGTGACGATGACGCATGCGTCGGTGCCGGAGGAGCGGCGGCGGGCGATTGGCCTGAGCGACAGCCTGATTCGGCTCTCGGTCGGCATCGAAGACATCGAGGATTTGAAGGCGGACCTCGTTCAGGCGATTGGGGAATAGGCTCCGGGCTCCAGGCGCCGGGCTCCGGGCCCTGTCGGGCTCCAGGCTCCGGGCGGACAAGATCACACAATGGGACTCGTGCACGCGCTGAACGCGCCGCGGCGGTGGCTGCGGGCGACCTACGACTGGACCATGCACTGGGCCGACTCGCCGCACGCGATGTGGGCCCTCTTCCTCATCGCGGTCGCCGAGTCATCGGTCTTTCCGATTCCGCCCGACGTGCTGCTCATCGCCATCGTCGCCTCGAACCCGAAGCGCTGGCTGACGGCACCGCTGCTGTGCACGATCGGCTCGGTCATCGGCGCCGTCGGCGGGTACCTGATCGGCGAGGGCTTCATGGC
>JAHDVQ010000230.1:0-1125 GCA_023384595.1 Vicinamibacteraceae bacterium
CCGAGCTCCCGTGACTACGCTGTCGGGCCGCGACGCCGGCGGCTACCTCGAGCCCGCCGGCGGCACCCTGCGCCGCCGCCGGGAGACCGCGGCCCCGATGAATCCCAGAGCCATCAACCCGAAGGAGGCTGGTTCGGGCACCGACTGAAAGGGCGTGACGTCGGCAAAGGTGTCGCCCCAACGGACTTCGTCGAACCGCCCGGGGACGTGTCCGCCTCCGCTGAACGTGAAGTTGCTGATGGCACCGTGGTGCGTGATGAAGAGGTCCGAGTTGACAGCCGTGAGCATGGCCGCCGGCAGGTGGTCTCCCTCGATCGAACTGGTCGGATCGAGATAGAGACGGACGACGTCGGGCGAGAGTGGGTCGAAATCGAACCGCAGCACGACCAGGTGCACGCCGCTCAGCGCGTCCAGCGTCAACCCTCCGCCGTTGACCAGCTGCTCCACCGTTCCGCTGGCCGTCGTCATCTGCAGCGTCAGCTCGTTGACTCCCGCGAAGTGGCTCACGAAGAGGTCGAGGGCCAGGAAGGCGTCACCGACGTCGCCGTTCCACATCTCGTAGGCACGCTTCCCGAACTGCGTCGGCTCGTCGGTACCCTGTGAGCCAAAGTCGATGAGGAAGCTCTGATAGATGGTCTGCGCGGCCCCGCCTCCGAGACCGTTCGCGATCTCCCGCCCCGAACGTCCGAAGGAGCAGCAGTTGAACTGCACCGCGTCGCCGACCTGTCCTCCCGCCGTGGGGAGGGTCAAGTAGGACAGGCTGCCGATGTCCCTGACGACCTGGGCATCGCCTCCAGCCTGGATCCAGCCGCCTGCGTAGAAGGGCGTTGGGCCGATGACAGGGCTCTGTCCACCGAGCACGTCGACTCCCGTGTTCTCGTCGCCAGCCTCATAGGCGCCGGGTCCGACGAGAAACGGGTCGTAGCTGAGGAGGTCGGCCACTGCCCATGAGGGGTGGAGAAGCGTCAGGAGAGCCGACGCTGCTGCGGTAACCAGAGAACGACGAACCCACGCGTGACGAACCATCCCCGCAACCTCCTGGCAATGTTCCACGGCTTCACTTCGACGAACGGTGTGCAGTCCGCCTTGCAGGGTTCGTGCCCGGAGCGGTGAGCCTGGCCTGAT
>JAHDVQ010000230.1:1225-4890 GCA_023384595.1 Vicinamibacteraceae bacterium
CTACCACTTGAACGCGCTCGAGGCGCACGGGCTGGTGCGGCTGGCCCAGGAACGCAAGTGGGGCGGGCTGACGGAGCGGCTCCTCGTCGCGACCGCGGCTTCTTACGTCGTCTCGCCGGCCGTCCTGGGCCCGGTCGCCGCGGACCCCGGCCGGGAGGTCGACAGACTGTCGGCGAGCTATCTCGTCGCCCTCGGCGCCCGCGTCGTCCGCGAGGTGGGCGATCTCGTGCGTCGTGCGACGGAGGCGGGCAAGCGCCTGGCGACCCTGGCGGTCGACACCGAGATTCGCTTCCGGTCGGCAGAGGACCGGGCGGCGTTCAGCACCGAACTCACCGAGGCCATCACGAAGCTCGCGTCGAAGTATCACGACGAATCCGCGCCCGGCGGCCGCGTGCATCGCCTGGTAGTCGTGGCGCACCCTCTCCCCAACACTTCACAACCCAAGGAGCCCTCATGAGCGTGAAGCAAGAAGCCTCCGGACGCCGTTCCGTCCAGGTCGAAGTCGAGGTCCCCGGCACGCCGGAAGAGGTCTGGCAGGCCATTGCCACCGGGCCCGGCGTTTCGTCCTGGTTCGTGCCGACTATGTTCGAGGAGCGCGACGGCACGCCGGTCGCGGTAACGTCGAACTTCGGCCCGGGCATGGAGTCACGTGCAGTGGTGACGGCCTGGGATCCGCCGCGGATGTTCGCCGCGCAGGGCGAGGGCTGGGGTGGCTCGCCGCCCATCGCCACCGAGTGGAGCGTCGAAGCGCGCGCGGGAGGTGTGTGCCTCGTCCGTGTGGTGCACAGCCTCTTCGCCAGCACCGACGATTGGGACAACCAGCTCGAAGCCACCGAATCCGGCTGGCCCGGCTTCTTCCGCACCCTGCGGATCTACCTCACGCACTTCCGCGGGCAGCGCTCCGCGATCGTGCAGTTCGTGACGCCCGTCGCGGGAACCGACGCGGAGGCCTGGGAAGCGCTCACGACGGCATTCGGGCTGAAGGGGCTGACCGTCGGGCAGCATTGGTCGGCATCCGAGGGGGTCCCGCCGGTCGGCGGCGTGGCGGAATACGTCAGCGAGCGTCCGTACGACGTCCTGGTGCGCCTCGACACGCCGGGGCCTGGCGTCGCCGCCTTTGGCGCCTTCGGCTGCGACGGCCACAGCATGGTGGCGTTCAGCTTCTACCATTACGGCGATCGGGCGGACGAGACCGCCGCCCGGGAGCGACCGCGGTGGCAGGCGTGGATCCAGGAACGCTTCGCAATGCCGGTGGAGACGAGCCAGGGCGACTGATCGCGGTACTCGCGGGGGAGGGGGCGAGCGCGGCGGCAAGGACCATCCTTGCGGTCAACACGGCCGTCCGTGTATCGTCAATCGTCGATAGGCGATGCGCCGCCAGGGCCGTACAGGGAGCGGCGCCACTCCCTTCCTGTTCTCGAGGGTAACGTCATCATGACTGCACGCCGCACGCAGGGATGTGTCCTGCTCGCTCTCCTCGTCGCTTCGCTTGCCGGCCCGCCTCTGGCCGTCGGCTCCGAATCGCCCGACGAACACTACTACCCGGCGTGGGCCGCCACCGCCCCCTACAACCGTCCGTTGCTGGTGCTCGACACCGACGGCGCCTTTGGTCGCCTCAGCCTCAAGCCCAAGACGCTGACGCTTCGCGACATCGCGCTCGTGCACGGACACCTGTGCGACGGCATGGTGTCGGCGTGGGTGCAACTCGGGGTCGCGCTCCGCGCCCTCTTCCCGGACGGCGTCGTGGACCGGACCGACCTGCGCGTCGTGTCGAAGAACGGTCCGTGCTGGGCCGACACCGCGGGCTGGACGACGGGCGCACGTGTGAATCACGCCACGCTGGTGCTCGACAACGCCGTCGGCAGCGGTTTCATCGTCCAGCGAGTGTCAACCGGGCACACCGTGAAGGTGTCGTTGAAGCCCGGCGTCGCGCCGAAGGGCTTCGTCGCGCTCGAGGACGCCATTCGCGCACAGACGGCGGCCGGCAAGGCCGCGAGTCCCGCAGACATCGATCGCGTCGGCGCGCTCGCCGACTCGTTCAGCAGGCAGTTGCTGACGACGCCGCCAGACCGCATCGTGCAGATCGAGACGCTGACCGACTACCAATTCCCGACCGCGAGCCCCAACCTCGTGGGTCCACGATCCGACATCATCCACCGGAATGTGCCCAGGACCACGGCGCCAGCCGGCGGAGGCCGGTAGCACCGTGGCACGGTCGCTCGCGCCGCGCGACGCGTTCGAGGCGTCGGACGGCCCCGTCACCGGGCATGGCGCCGATGAGGAGCTGGCGCGATTCGGGAAGGCCCTGGCCCATCCGACCAGAGTCCGCATCCTGAGGCTGCTCGCGGCGAAGCAGGCCCGGATGTGCAGTCACATCGTTGACGAACTGCCCCTCGCCCAGTCCACGGTCTCGGAGCACCTCCGCA
Source organism: Vicinamibacteraceae bacterium (assembly GCA_023384595.1). Taxonomy (GTDB): domain Bacteria; phylum Acidobacteriota; class Vicinamibacteria; order Vicinamibacterales; family JAFNAJ01; genus JAHDVQ01. The sequence continues at coordinate 3,652 of JAHDVQ010000230.1, forward strand.
TCCTGAGGGCATCCGGTCTCGTCCGGGCCAGCGAGCGCGGCCCGCGCGTGGGGTACTGCATCGTGACGCCGGCCTTGCGGCGCCTCAAACAACTCCTCGAGGCCCTGTAGAGGTTCTACTGGACATGACGGAGCAGACGGCGACCGCGACGGCGCAAGGGAATGCGTCGCCGAAACGACTCGGTGTCTTCGAGCGCTATCTGAGTCTCTGGGTCGGCCTCTGCATGGTGGCCGGCGTCGTGCTCGGCAAGGCCGTGCCCTTCCTCACCGGCACGCTCCGAGAGCTGGAGTTCGGCCACGGCAGCCAGATCAACGTCCCGATTGCCATCCTCATCTGGCTGATGATCACGCCCATGATGATGAAGGTCGATTTCGGCGCCGTCCGCAACGTCGGGCGCCGTCCTCGCGGCCTTCTCGTCACGCTGTTCGTCAACTGGCTGATCAAGCCGTTCTCGATGGCGGCCATCGCGTACGTGTTCTTTCGATACCTGTTCAGCGCGTGGATCCCCCCGGCGGACGCCGATCAGTACATCGCCGGCTGCATCATCCTCGCGGCGGCGCCGTGCACGGCGATGGTGTTCGTCTGGAGCTACCTGAGCGACGGCGATCCGGCCTACACCCTCGTGCAGGTGTCGGTGAACGACATCATCATGCTCGTGGCGTTCGCGCCGATCGTGCGCTACCTCGTGAGCGGCGCGTCGTCGCTCGAGGTCCCATTCCAGGTACTGCTCTACTCCGTGATCGTGTTCATCGTCATCCCGCTCGTGGCCGGCGTGTTCCTGCGCCATGTCCTGATCGCGTCACGCAGCCGGGACTGGTTCGAGCACGTGCTGCTCCCGAGGTTTGCTCCGGTGAGCGTCACCGCGTTACTGGCGACTTTGGTCCTGATCTTCGCGTTCCAGGCCGACAACATCACGAGCAGGACCCTCCACGTTGCGCTCATTGCCGTGCCGATCCTGGTGCAGGTCTACTTCAATGCCTCGCTGACCTACGGACTGATGCGACTGCTGAAGGTCGAGTACGCCGTCGCGGCACCGGGAGCGCTGATTGGCGCCAGCAATTTCTTTGAATTGGCCGTCGCGACGGCGATCGCCCTGTTCGGTCCGGAGTCGGGAGCGGCCCTGGCCACCGTCGTGGGCGTGCTGATCGAGGTGCCGGTCATGCTCAGTGTCTGTGCCGCGTGCAACCGGACCAGGCACTGGTTCCCTGCCCCTCTGGGAGTCAGTGGGCTACAGGCCGG
>JAHDVQ010000013.1:0-1367 GCA_023384595.1 Vicinamibacteraceae bacterium
AACCCATGGACCACACTCAGTTCCTCATCGACGCCTACCCGCCGCAGGAGGTGGCCAGACGAGTCGAGCAGCTCGGCGTGGCCAAAGCGCGCACCGACGCCGTGACGCTCCTGGTTCTCGCGGTGCTCGCCGGCGCGTTCATCTCGCTCGGGGCGATCTTCTCGACCGTCACCATGACCGAGACGGGGCTCGGCTTCGGCGTGACGCGCCTGCTGGGCGGGCTCGGCTTCTGCCTCGGCCTCATCCTGGTCGTGACGGCCGGCGCGGAGCTGTTCACCGGCAACAACCTCATCGCCATGGCCTGGGCCAGCCGCCTCATCGACACGCCCGCGGTCCTGCGCAACTGGCTGCTCTCCTACACCGGCAACGTGGCCGGCTGCCTTGGCACGGTCCTGCTCGTCGTCTGGAGCGACGTGGCCAGCCTTGGTGACGGCGCCGTCGGGGAGACGGCGGTGCGGATGGCGGCCGTGAAGGCGGGCCTGCCGATGGCCGAGGCGTTCGCGCGCGGCATCCTCTGCAATGCGCTCGTGTGCCTCGCGGTGTGGCTCGCCGCCGGCGCGCGCAGCGTCACCGACAAGATCGTGGCGTTGCTTTTTCCGATTACCGCCTTCGTGGCCGTCGGCTTCGAGCACTCCATCGCGAACTGGTTCTTCCTGCCGTTCGGCATGGCCCTGGGCGGAACCAGCATCGTGCCCGTCGCCGGCACCGTCAACAACCTCGTCGCCGTCACCGCCGGCAACATCGTCGGCGGGACGCTGCTCGTCGCCGGCGTGTACTGGGTCGCTTACCTCAGGGGAGGGCGCGACTGAGGCGCACCGGCGCCCGCCCTCATCGCGCGAACGCCGCCAACCGCTCCATCGCCAGGTCCACGACCGCATCGACGGCCGAGGTCGGCGTCGTGAAGTGGTTGGCGATGGCCGAGAAGACGATGCGCTCCCCCGAAGCGGTGCGCAGGTAGCCCGAGAGGGCCCGCACGTTCCGCAGCGAGCCCGTCTTCGCCTTGAGATTGTCCTCGGCGCGCGTGCCCTTGAAGCGGCTCGCGAGCGTGCCGTCGCGGCCGCCGACGGGCATCGAGGCCTCGAACGCGTCGGCCAGCCGGGCATCGCGCGCCATCGCGCGCAGGATGGCCACGATGGCGCGCGCGCTCACCAGGTTCTGCCGCGAAAGGCCCGAGCCGTCGGCCATCCGCAGTTCGCGCGGCGTCAATCCCCATCGGGCCAGGCCCTCTTCGGCCGCCTCTCGCGACGCCTCGACCGAGGCCGGACCGGGGCTGGCGCTCAGCGTGTGGAAGACCGTCTCGGCATAGAGGTTCTGGCTCACCTTCATCAGCCGCTTGCTCAACTCGGCGAGCGGCGGCGACTGATGCC
>JAHDVQ010000013.1:1467-4049 GCA_023384595.1 Vicinamibacteraceae bacterium
CCGTGCTTCAGCGCGCGGGCGAACACGAGGGTCGGGTTGTCGACGGCCACCTGCCGCGTGAACGGTTCCGCGCCTGCCGGCACGACGCCCGTGATCACCAGCTCGCGGCTCGCGGGAAAGCGGGTGTAACCCCACGCCGGCCGCGACCCCGTCGGTCCGGTGGTGAGGCGGTTGACGACGACGAGGTCCGACCACGGGGCGGCAATCGCGACCGATGCGGGCGCGCCTTCGGCGGCGCCGGGCGCCACGGTCATCTCCACCACGTTCTCGTTGATCTGGAGCGCGCCTGTCGGCGCCGAATAGCCGTAGGCCGTGTCGTCCCAGGCCCATCCGTCGCCCAGACGATCCACCTCGAACCGGTCGTCGTCGCCGATGATGCGGCCTGCGACGCGCGTGATGCCTTCGGCCCGGAGCGCGGCGGCCCAGGCGTCGAACACCGCGTCGGGCGCGGTGAAGTGCGCGTTGATCGTGGGATCGCCGCCGCCGGCGACGATCAGGTCGCCACGCAGCACGCCGCCCCCGACGCGGCCGGCGGTCTCGAGCCGTGTCTCGTAGCGGTAGTCCCAGCCGAGGCGCGACGCGGCGAGCGCCGTCGACACGATCTTCATGTTCGAGGCCGGCACGACCATCGTGTCCGGGTTGAGCGCGTACAGGGTCTCGCCAGTGTCGAGCGACTGCACGAGCACGCTCCACACCGCGTGCTGGAGGACGGGGACGGCGAAGAGCGCTTCGAGCTCGCCGCGCAGTCGATCGGCCGGAGTGCACCCCGCCGCCTCGCACGCGGCCGCCACGCGCGAGGTCAGGTGCGGTGCGGAGGCTCGGATCGCCTCGGCGTCGGTGAGCGCCGTCGCAGGAGCCGCCGGGACTGGCCCGGGCGCAGCCGGACCGGGCTTGGCCGCCGCCGGCGGTGCCGGCGCGACGGCGGGAGCCGTCTTCGCGCCGCACGCCGCGGCCGCGACGAGCAGCAGGGGAAGGATGAAGCGGTAGATGGTCATGGTCGGCTCGCCTGAACTGCCGGCAGGCGGCGACCGTGCCGGGCCGCCGCTACTTCACCGCGTCGAGCGCCTTCAGCGCCTCGTCGAACGCGGAGAGCCCGATGCGCGCGGCGCCGGGCTCGTCGGCCCGCACAGCGTACACGGCGTCGGCGTCGCGATGGAAGACCACGCGTTCCTCGCCGCGCTTCGAGACGGCCGTGATGGTGGCCACCGGTGCCGCCGACGTGGGCACCGCGTCGACGAAGCCCTCGGCGCGAAGCATCGTCGTCCGCGTGAGCAAGTCGATGATGGTCGACTCGGCGACCTCGGCCGCGGGCTCGACCTGCTGCCACCGCTCGGTCTCGCCGCTCTTCCGCCGTTCGAACCGGCGCGCGACGCCGTCCCGCTCGATCGTGAAGCGGTCGCCCTCGTAGCTGCGGAACTCGAAGACGTCGCGGCTGCGGATCGCGGCCGGGTCGCGGACGAGGTCGGCGACGAGCGACGGATCGATCGTGAAGACCATCGGCCGCGACGGGTCGTGGGCGTGCACCGCTCCATCGGCCGTGGGCGCGCCGATGAGGAGCGTCGCGCGTGCCTGACCGGCTTCGACGGCAATCCGGTACGCCGGTTGCGCCAGGTTGTAGGCCGTCAGATTGGCCGCATTCTCGGACGCCACCGACAGCATCTGCCCACTGGCGAGCCGCCCGAGCGTGCTCTCGACCACGCCCGCGTCGGCGCGCACCGCGAGCGGCTGCGTCATCCGCCACGCGGCGCCCTGCTGTTCGAGCCGCGTGACGGACCCGCCGCTCGTCATCTCGATCCCCGTCGCCGCACCCTGATCGAAGACGACGAGCGCCTTGTCGCGCAGGTCGAACGTGCGCCGGTCGAGCGAGGTCTCGAGCGTCGCCTGGATCAGGAACACGGCCGGCGCGTTGTCGAGCCGCGCGTAGAGGTCGCCTCCGGTCGGCGTCTTGTCGCCGACGAGCAGCCGCGCCGATCGGTTCCCGCTCGTCGAGAACCCGACGATGACGCGCGGGTCGGCCAGGCCGAACGCCGCCAGGTCGGCCGGCTGTTCGTCCACGGGCCGTACGCGCTCGATCGACGCCACCGTCGCCGCCAGCGACGACGCGGCGGCCTGGTCGGCCGTCGTCTCGAGCGGCGCCGTGATCCGCCACCGCCCGTCCTCGCGCACGAGCGAGGTGGTGTCGCCGTTCGAGGCCTTGACCACGAGCGACGTGATGGCGTCGGGCGTGACGTCGTCGAAGAGGCGCGTGTAGTCGTCGGCGCCTTCGACAGGCAGCTCGCGGTGACGTTCGACGAACAGGATGTAGGCGCCGAGGACCAGGGCGACGACGAGGAGCGCCAGCGTGGTCCAGCCGCGGCGGCCCATTACCGCCTCCTCCACCACGTGTACGCGCCGGCCAGGAAGATGAGCCCCGGCACGAGCAGGAGCGTGGTGAGCAGCGTCAGGCGCGACGACAGGGGCGTGAGCGCCACGCGCCGGTCCTCCGGCTCGCGCGCGCGAATGGCGATGAGCGTCTCCTGCTGCGCCAGCCAGTTGACGGTGTTCATGAACAGGTCGGCGTTGCCCGGAATGCCGAGCACGCC
>JAHDVQ010000013.1:4149-9090 GCA_023384595.1 Vicinamibacteraceae bacterium
CGGCGTCCGGCGGCGGCGACGGCGCGGGCATCGAGATGGCCGCCGCGATGGAAATCGGCCCCTTCCTGTCGCGCGCCTCGTCGAAGGCGACCTCGCCGCCCGCGCTCAACACCGACAGATCCGTCTTGGCGAAGCTCTCGGGGCTCGTCTCGACGAAGACCTGCGGGATACGGCCGTCGACGCCGCCCGCCACCGGTCCCACCGCGCGCACGAGCGGGAAGGCGGTGAGCGCCCTGAATCGATCCGTGATGGGGTGGGGCGGGAAGCTCGCGGCGACCGGGGCCGACGCGCCAGTGCCGAGGGCCTGGCTCACCGGGTCGAGGACGACGTTGTCGCCCAGGTCGAAGCCCCACTCGCGCACGAGGCTGGTGAGTCCGGCGAGCGGCCGGCTGCCGGCCCCTTCCGGCGGATCGAGCAGGAAGAGCGCTTTGCCTCCGGCGTCGAGATACTTCCGCAGCACCTCGATCTCGACCGGCAGGAAGTCCATGGTCGGGCCCGCCACGATCACGACCGACGCATCGGCGGGCACGGCGCCCCGCTGCGCGAGCACGAGCGTCTCGACCTGGAAGTTGTCGCGCCGGAGCGCGTCGGCAATGGCGTTGTAGCCGCTCCGCTCGTCGGCGCTCACCGGATCGCGCTCGCCGTGTCCCGTCGTGAAGTAGGCCTTCTGCTCGCGTCCCTGCACGACCTTGACGATGGCGTTCGTCAGGTCCTGCTCGCTGTCGCTCGTCACGCGCTCGCGCCGCCCGTCGTACTCCAAGACGATGGTGCCGTACGACTGGATCTCGTACTCGCGCGCCCGCGCGGGCTGGCGGTCGACGTCCACGTACTCGACCGACACCTGGGGGGAGGCCTCCTCGTACTCGGTGAGCCGGTCGCGGAACCGCGAGAAGCTGTCGTTGCGGTCGAAGACGAGCACCTTCAGCGGCCGGTCGAGCGCGCCCACCACCTTCCGGGTCTGCTCCGAGAGGGAGTAGACCTGATTGGCCGTGAGGTCCCACCGCGTGTTGTGGCGCGCCGAGAGGTAGTTGATGCCGGCGAGGATGGCCAGCACGAGCAGCACGCTCAGGCCGGTGAGCGCGCCGTAGCGCGCCTGGCGCCGCGAGAAGGTCCGTCCGATCTCGCGCCACTGGCTCGCGAGATAGAGCAGCACGCACACGAGGCCCGCGATGGCGAGCCCGCGCCAGACCTCGGTGTTGGCGGGTTGGAGGACGCGGACGGCCACCGCGGCCACCACGAGCGCGGTGCCCAGCCATCCGAGCGTGTTCAGCAGTCGTCGCAGCATGATCGTCCCGACGTCGAGGAACGCCTCAGCCCTTCCAGCGCTCGCTGTCGATGGCGCGCGCCGTGAGGAAGAGGCCGAAGCCGATGAACGACAGGTAGTACACCAGATGGCGCGTGTCGACCACGCCCCGCGAGAAGTCGTCGAAGTGATCGGTGATGGACAGGGCCTGGACGACGGCGCGCATGACGGGGCCCGCTGAATCGGCCGTCCAGTTGATCACCCAGAGCAGCAGGAGCGCGCTGAAGGTGAGCACGCCCGCGACGAGCTGGCTGCGCGTGAGGCTCGAGAAGAAGAGACCGAGCGCCACGAAGCAGCCGCCCATGAGCAGCAGCCCGAGATAGGACGTCGCGACCTGCCGCCACTCGGGGTTGCCGAGCAGGAACAGCAGCAGGATGCTCACGAGCGACACGAGGAGCATGAGCGAGTACATCGCCATCGCGCCGAGGAACTTGCCGGTGACGATCTGCCAGTCGGTGAGCGGCCGCGTCAGGAGCAGCTCGAAGGTGCCCGAGCGCTTCTCCTCGGCAAACGCGCGCATCGTGAGCATCGGCAGGAAGAACAGCACGATGACGCTCACGTTCAGCATGAGCGGCCTGATCATCATCTGGTTGACGTTCATCGGCCCGCCCATGCCGAACTGCGTCGCCTGGAGGCTGCGCTCGGCGAAGAAGACGAGCGTCGCGTAGAAGAAGTAGCCGAAGACGAGCGCGAAGAGGCCGACGGCCACGTAGGCGACGGGCGAGGCGAACGACGACCGCAGCTCGCGGCGCGCGATGGCGAGGACGTTACGCACGGGGCACCTCCGCGCCGCCGGCGTTCTCCTCGGTCGTCAGCTGCAGGAAGATCTCCTCGAGGCTCATGCGCAGCGGCCTCAGCTCGAGCAGCCCCCAGCCCTGCGTGACGATGGCGGCGGCGAGCTGGCGGCGGATGTCGTGCCCGCGCTCGGAGGCGACCTCGTAGGAGGCCTGTTCGTCGCGGCGCGCGGCGATGGTGACGCCGGTGACGCCGGGCACGGCGGCAATGACGGGCGTCGCGTCCGCGCCCGCCGAGTCGACCTGGACGAACATGGTCTCGGCGCCGCGGAGGCGCGCGGTCAGGTTCTCGGGCGTGTCGATCGCCACGACGCGGCCCTTGTTGATGATGACCACGCGGCTGCAGGTCTGCGCGACCTCGGGCAGGATGTGCGTGCTCAGGATGACCGTGTGGTCGCCGCCGAGCGACTTGATGAGATCCCGCGTCTCGTGAATCTGCTTCGGGTCGAGCCCGGCGGTCGGCTCGTCGAGGATCAGCACGTCCGGGTTGTGCAGGATGGCCTGGGCAAGGCCGACGCGCTGGCGGTAGCCCTTCGAGAGCTTGCCGCAGTGGCGCGAGGCCATGTCGGCCACGCGCGTCCGCTCCATCGCCGTCTCGACGCGGCGGCGCCGCTCGGCCGAAGCGAGGCCGTTGATGGTGGCGACGAACATCAGGTAGTCGCGCACGGTCATCTCGGGATAGAGCGGCGGCGTCTCGGGCAGGTAGCCGGTCCGGCGCTTCGCCTCGAGCGGGGCCTCGAGGATGTCGTGACCGGCGACCAGGGCGCGTCCCTCGGTGGGGGGCATGTAGCCCGTCAGCACGCGCATGGTCGTGGTCTTGCCGGCGCCGTTCGGTCCCAGGAAACCGAGGATCTCGCCCTTTTCCACACGAAAGCTCACATCGTCGACGGCCGTGACGCGGCCGTAGCGCTTGGTCAGGTGCTGGACGTCAATCACCGGGGTCTGCTCCTCCGGCCGTCGAAGGCTCGGTTCGAGTTTGGCAACCGTAAATCGTAGCAGAAGACCCGGAGGTGGGTTCAGATTCGAGCCCCTGGCGTTGACATATGAACAGATGTTCATATATCAATGCTGATATGCCGTTCTCGAACCAGGCCCCATCACCCGTGCCGGTGGCCGAGGCGCCGGACGCGGATCACTGCGAGGTGTTCAGCCCCGATGCCGAAGCGCTCGCCCGGGCCCGCGCCCGCGCGGTGGACGAGGCCACGGCCCAGGCGCTCGCGGACACCTTCCGCGTGCTCGGCGATCCCACGCGGGTGCGGATTCTGGACGCGGTGGCCGACGGCGAGTTGTGCGTGTGCGATCTGGCGGCGCTCGTCGGACAGTCGGAATCGTCGGTGTCGCACCACCTGCGGCTGCTGCGCACCATGCGCCTCGTGCGCGCACGTCGTGACGGACGCATGGTCTACTACTCGCTCGACGACGACCACATCACGGGGCTGCTCGCGCAGGGCCGCGAGCACGTCCAGGAAGCGCGGCGCTGAGGGACGCCATGGCCTGCAGCGCGTGCACGCTCCACACCGAAACCACCTTCCGCGTCGACGGCATGGACTGCCACGAGGAGGTGCGGCTGCTCGAGAAGCGCCTGGCGCGCCTCGACGGCGTACACGGCCTCACGGCCGACGTGCTGTCGCAGCGCATGCGCGTCGCCCACGACGCGGCCCGCGTGGCGCCGAGCGCCATCGCGGCGGCGGTGGCCGACACCGGCATGCGCGCCTGGATCGACGAGGACCATCGCGAGGCGCACGAGGCCCGCGGGGCCGACCGGCGCCTTCCGGCCGTCGTGCTGTCGGCCCTGGCGGTCGCCTCCGCCGCCGTCGTGCACGTCACGGGCACGGCGTCGTGGCTCGAGCTGCCGCTGCTCGTGCTGGCCGTCGTCGCCGGCGGCTACCACATGGCGCCGCGCGCGTGGCAGGCCGTGCGGCAGCTCTCGCTCGACATCAACTTCCTGATGACCATCGCGGTGGCCGGCGCCGTCGTCATCGGCGAGTGGTTCGAGGCGGCCACCGTCGTGTGTCTCTTTGCGATTGCCCAGCTCCTCGAAGCGCGGAGTCTCGAGCGGGCGCGCCACGCCATCCGCACCCTCATGGACATCGCACCGTCGGAGGTGACGCTGCTGCGCGGCGGCGTTCCCCTCGTCGTGCCGGTCGAGCAGGTGGCGCCCGGCGAGGTGATGCTCGTGAAGCCCGGCGAGCGGCTCGCGCTCGACGGCACCATCGAGGCCGGGGACAGCGACGTCAACCAGGCGCCGGTGACGGGCGAGTCGCTGCCCGTGCCGAAGGGCCCTGGCGACACGCTGTTTGCGGGGTCCATCAACGGCCACGGAGCGCTCACCGTGCGGGTGACGCGTCTGGTGCGCGACTCGACGGTGGCGCGCATCATCCACCTCGTCGAGCGGGCGCAGTCGCAGCGCGCGCCGTCGCAGGCCTTCGTCGACCGGTTCGCCCGTGTCTACACGCCGGCGGTCATCGCCGCCGCGATCGTCGTCGCCGCGGGCCCGCCGCTCGTCTTTGGCGGGGCGTGGAGCGAGTGGGGCTACCGCGCGCTGGTGCTGCTCGTCATCGCGTGCCCGTGCGCGCTCGTCATCTCGACGCCCGTCAGCATCGTCTCGGCGCTCGCGGCCGCCGCGCGGCGCGGCATCCTGTTCAAGGGCGGTCAGGCCCTCGAACGCGTCGGGTCGGTGGGTGCCGTCGCCTTCGACAAGACGGGCACGCTCACGCGCGGGGCGCTGCGGGTGTCACGGGTCGTCGCCGCGCCCGGCCGTGCCACTGAAGACGTGCTGCGGCTCGCGGCGGCGGTCGAATCGCACTCCGAGCACCCCATCGCGCGGGCCATCGTGTCGGCGGC
>JAHDVQ010000013.1:9190-17395 GCA_023384595.1 Vicinamibacteraceae bacterium
CCGGGGCTACGCGCGGCGGTTCGAGAAGAAGTGGGAGTCCACGTACTCGTCGAGCGCCGCCTGGTCCTCGTCCGAGAGCCGCTCGAACTGCAGGCCCATGCCGAGCTGCCGGTCCGACCAGCAGACGCGTGCGTCGGCTTCGACGTCGCGCGCGCCCCCGGGCAGCCGGAACCGCAGGTGCACGGTGGTGCCCTTCTCGAGGGGCGTCATGGTGCGGATGGCGACGCCGCCCTTGCTCAGGTTGAGCGTGAGCGCCGAGGCGATCGTGGTGGCCGTGCGGTACGCGATCGACAGCGCGACGTTCACCCTCGGAGCGGCCCGCCGGTTGAAGTTGTCGGGGAAGAGATGCGGCGCCAGGCTCGGCACGATGCTCGGCGGCGCGCTGTACTCGTTGACGTAGCCGGCGACGCCCAGCCCCGACAGGTGCCGCACCTCGTCAGCGCTCACCACCGTGCCGCTGAACACCAGAATGGGGATGCGGCCGCCCTCGTACTGCCGGATGGCCTGCACGAAGTCGACCCCGCGCGACTGGGGCAGGTGCAGGTCGAGCACGATGAGGTCGACATCCGCGTGCCGGGCGCGCAACAATGCCAGCAGTTCCCCCGCGGTGCCGACCGTCAAGGCGCGGTGGCCGGCATCGGTCAGCGCCGAGGCGAAGCGATCGCGGACAAACGCGGTATCGTCGGCGATGACGACCGTCTTGATGGCGCAGCCCTCCCTCGCGATGGCCCACGTGACGGCTGGGCAATTGCCGCAGAGGGTACTCCGGAAGCCGGCCCGCTGTCACGGGACACCGCCCGCGGCCCGCGGCGGGGCGTTCGCCATCGGATTCGTTGCGGGCCCATTTTTGATCCCGATATAATCGCGGTTCCGTCATTCGATCGCGCTCGCCCCGCCGATCGAGGGGACTATCGCCGTCTGGAGTACACACGCATGGCCACCTGCCCGGAATGTGATGCCGAACTCGATGTCGACGAGTACGACGTCGACAAGGGCGACATCATCAGCTGCAACGAGTGCGGCACCAACCTCGAGGTCACGGCGCTCGCGCCGTTGAAGGTCGCCGTCATCGAGGACGATGACGACGAAGACTTCGACGACGACGAGGACGAGGACGAGGACGAGGAGGAAGAGGAAGACGTCGACGAGGACGACGAGGACTTCGAGGAGGAGGACGAGGATTGACGCGATGATGCCGCCGGGCCCCGCGGCCGGCGCGACCCTCGACGCCGCCCTGGCGCACAAGACCGCCACGCTCGAGCGGCGGCTCACCCGGCTGGGCAGCGTCATCGTCGCCTACAGCGGCGGCATCGACAGCGCCCTCCTGGCGACGGTCGCCCACCGCGTGCTCGGCGCGCGTATGCTGGCCGTCACCGGCGAGAGCCCCTCGTATCCGGCGCACCACCGGATGCTCGCCACCACCGTGGCGGCCCGCGTCGGCTTCGCGCACGAGTTCGTCGCCACCGACGAGCTCTCGCGTCCCGGCTACCGGGCCAACCCGGTGGACCGCTGCTACCACTGCAAGCACGAGCTGTATGGCCGGCTCACGGCGCTCGCCAGGGCGCGCGGGTTCGCCGGCGTCGCCGACGGCACCAACGCCGACGATCGCGCCGACGTCCGCCCGGGCCGCCGCGCCGCCCGCGAGTTCGGCGTCGTCAGCCCGCTCGACGAAGCCGACCTCACGAAGGCCGAGATCCGCGCGCTCGCGCGCGAGGCCGGTCTTCCCACCTGGGACGAGCCCGCCTCGGCGTGTCTCTCGTCGCGCGTGCCCCACGGCACGCCCATCGACCCCGACGACCTGGCGCGCATCGATCGCGCCGAGGCGATCCTCAGAGACCTCGGATTCCGCATCTGCCGCGTTCGCCATCACGGCGACCTGGCGCGGCTCGAGCTGGGCCGCGACGAGATCGCCCGCGCCGCCGTCTCGCCCCTGCGCGACGCCATCGCCGAGCGCCTGCGCGAGGTCGGCTACCTCCACGTCACGCTCGACCTCCGCGGCTACCGGCTCGGCGGACGCGAGGCCCCGATTCCGCTTCGACCCGTGTAGGCGCCGATGGAGACCCGCCGCGGTCTCGGGCCGCTCGCTGTCGCCGCCGCGTTCGTCGCGGCCCACCTCTGGGGGCTCGCCTCGAACGCACCTGCCGCGGAGGTGACCCGGCTCGCCGGCCGCATCGCGGCCTTCCCAGCCGGAGCCTCGGACGACCTCGTGGCCTCGCCCATCTTCCTCATGCTCGGCAAGGCGGGGATGGCGCTCGCGCGGCGCGCGGGCACCGCCGTCGGCGCCAGCGCCGACGCCTATGGGCTGGCAAGCTGGGGCGCCGTCTTCGGCGGCATCGCCGTCTGGCCGCTGCTGTACCTCTTCGGGCGATTGAGCGCGAGGCGCGATGTCCCGTGGGCCGCCACGCTCCTCACGATGACGGCGCCGGTCGTGTGGGCGGGGGCGTGGATGCCCACGAGCCACGTGCCCGGCTTCATGCTGGCCATCGTGGCGCAGGCCTTGCTCGTCGGTGCGCTGCTCGAGGCGGCGCGCCACGACGAGGCTGCGAGCGACGTGCTCATCGTGCACCGGCCCGGCGATCCGGTCTTCGCGCGGCTCGTGCTGAGCGGGGCGCTCGTCTCGTCGATAGCCCTGGGACTGCGGCCGGTCACCCTGTGGCTGACGCTGCCGCTGCTCGTCGCCGCGCTGGCGATCTGCTGGCGCCGGCGCGCCCGGGCTCTCGTCGGGGCCGTCGTGCTCCTGTGTGCGGTGGCGTTCGTGGCCTGGGCCGTGCCGCTCATGGTGGCCGTCGGCCCCGCGCGTTACGGGACGTCGCTCGTGCAGGAGCTCCTGCCCGCGCCCGACGCCGGCGCGGTCCTCTCGCAGACGCATCCGGCCGCCCTGGGCAACGCCCTGTGGGAGACCTTCGTCGGAGCCTGGCGGCTGCCCTGGCTGGGGTTCGTCGTGGTCGCGGTGGCGGTTGGCGGACTCCTGGCGGGGCCAAGGCCGACCCCGCGCGGCCGCCGCGCGCTGGTGCTCGCGGTGGTCCCCTACGCGGTCCTGCACCTGCTCGTGCACGATCCGCGGCAGGCCGTGCTCACGATTCCCCTCGTGCCGGTCGTCGCCTACTTCGCCAGCCTGGGTCTCCAGGCGTTCGGGCGCCGTGCGCTGCAGGCGGGCACGCTCGTCCTCGTCCTGGCGTCGCTGGCGGCGTCCTGGCGCGGCTGACGCGGCCGCCGGTTGCGATTGACGGCTCAGGCGGCGAGTCGATAAGCTGCCGATGTAAGATCGACGAAGTCAAAAGTCCCCCTGACACCGCTGTTACGCGAGGAGCCCATCATGACCTCACCACGTCTCACCCTGCTCGCCGTCGGGCTGGCTGGGCTCGTGGCTGTTTCCGGATGTGCGAAGAAGGCGCCGGAACCGCCGCCGGCACCGCCACCGGCCACCACCCCGGCACCACCACCACCTCCGCCTCCTCCGCCGCCGAAGCCCGCGCCCGAGGCGCCCAAGCCGCTGACGGAAGAGGAGATCTTCGCGCGCATGTCGCTCGAAGAGCTGAACGCCAAGAAGCCGCTCGAGGACGTGTTCTTCGCGTTCGACAGCTCGGAACTGTCGGAGCCCGCGCGGCAGTCCCTCAGCAAGAACCAGGACTGGCTGCGGAAGTGGACGTCGACGCGCATCTCGATCGAGGGGCACTGCGACAGCCGCGGCACGTCGGAGTACAACATCGCCCTCGGCGAGCGGCGGGCCAACGCGGTACGCGACTACCTGGTGAGCCTCGGCGTGCCGGCCGAGCGCATCATCACGGTCAGCAAGGGTGAGGAATCGCCGTTCTGCACCGAGGAGAACGAGGGCTGCTGGTCGCAGAACCGCCGCGGCCACTTCATCATCACGGCGAAGTAGCGGTCACACGGTTCTCGATCGCGCGACACGGGCACGGCGCGGCGCCGCACGGCGCTCCGTCGTGCCCGTTCCTTTTCTCGCGGGTCGTGCCGCGTGCCGCTCGCTGGCGACGGCGGGGCGCGGGGAATCAGGCCGAGCGGCCAGCTCCGGCTTCCGCCTCGAGGGCCAGGCTGTTCGCGGCTTCGCGCGGGTCCGTCGCAGCCAGGATGGGGCGCCCGATGACGAGGTAGCTGCTTCCGGCTTCGATGGCCTCGCGCGCCGAGAGCGTGCGCGCCTGGTCGTCGGCGGGCCTGGCCCCCTGCGGCCTGATGCCCGGCGTCACGATGATCGGGCCCGGACCGAGCCCGGAGCGCAGCGCCCTCACCTCCTGCGGCGAGGCCACGATGCCGTCCACGCCGGCCTCGATGGCAAGGCCGGCCAGCGCCGTCACCTGGTCGGGGAGCGGCCGCGTCACGCCAACGCGCTCGAGCGCGGGCTGATCGAGGCTCGTGAGCACCGTCACCGCGACGATGAGCGGCGGGGCCGTCCGTCGCCGCGCCGCTTCCTCCGCGGCGGCCTCGTGCGCCGCCCGCAGCATGGCGTTCCCGCCGCCCGCGTGCACCGTCAGCATCCACACGCCGAGGGCCGTGGCCGCCCGCACCGCGCCCGCCACCGTGTTGGGGATGTCGTGGAACTTCAGATCGAGGAACACGCGCTCGCCGCGGTCGGCGAGCGTCCGCACCATCGACGGGCCCTCGGCCGTGAAGAGCTGGCTGCCCACCTTGAAGCCGCCGACGACCCCGTGCAGGTCCTTGGCGAGGTCGAGGGCGCGGGCCCGCGTGTCGACGTCGAGCGCGACGAGGATGGGATTCACCGGCGGGCTCCCGCGCCGAGATCGACGGCGCCGACGAGATCGGCCGCGCGCGCGACGTCGTGCCGCGCCATGTAGGCGCGCAGCCCGTCGACGAGGCGCGTCCAGATGAAGGGATCGACGAAGTTGGCCGTGCCCACCTGCACGGCATTGGCGCCGGCCAGCATGAACTCGATGGCGTCGGCGGCGCTCGCGATGCCGCCCATGCCGATGATCGGGATCGACACGAGCTGCCGGCACTCGTAGACCATGCGCACGGCGATGGGCCTGATGGCCGGGCCGCTCAGCCCGCCCATGACGTTCGAGAGCTTGGGCCGCCGCGTCTCGACGTCGATGGCCATGGCGAGGAACGTGTTCACCAGCGAGACGGCGTCGGCGCCGGCCTCTTCGGCGGCGCGCGCGAACGAGGCCACGTCGGTGACGTTGGGCGTGAGCTTCGGGATGATCGGCAGGCGCGTCGCCCGGCGCACGGCCTCGACGACATCGCGGGTGCCGACGAGGCTGCAGCCGAACTGGATGCCGCCCGCCTTGATGTTGGGGCACGAGATGTTCAGCTCGAGCGCCGCCACGCCCTCGGCATCCGACAGGATGCGCGCCAGCTCCGCGTACTCCTCGACGGAGCTCCCGCAGATGTTGACGATCGTCACCGCGTGCCGGCCGCGCAGCACCGGGAGGTGCTCTTCGACGAACCGGTGCACGCCGACGCCCTGCAGGCCGATGGCGTTGAGCATGCCCGACGGCGTCTCGACGATGCGCGGCGGCGGGTGGCCTTCGCGGGGCGCGAGGAAGAGGCCCTTGACGACGAGCGCCCCGAGCGAGGCCAGATCCACGACGTCGGCGTACTCGACGCCGTAGCCGAAGCAGCCGCTGGCGGCGATGAACGGGTTCTTCAGCGTGAGCGGGCCGATGCGGGTCGTGAGATCCATGTCAGTGACCCAGCCCTTCCCACACGAGCGACGCGGCGTCCATCACCGGGCCGTTGATGCACGAGCGCACGTAGTGCGGCGCGCCGTCGGCGCCGCGCACGCGCACCACGCAGCTGTAGCACCCGCCGAGCCCGCAGCCCATCGTCTGCTCGAGCGAGACCTCGCAGGCCAGACCGTGCGCGGCAGCGCGTTCGGCCACCGCGCGCATCATGGGCGTCGGGCCGCACGCGTAGAGCCTGACCGGCGCCGCGCCGCGCGCGGCGAGCGCGCGGTCGAGCGGCACGGTGATCAGGCCTCGGTCGCCGCGGCTGCCGTCCTCGGTCGCGAGCGCGAGCCGCACGCCGAGCCGTTCGAAGATCTCCGTGCGAAAGAGCTCGCCGGCGCGCCTCGCCCCGTAGAAGAGCGTCGTGGACGTGCCGAGCGAGGCGAGCGCCTCGGCCAGCGTGGCGAACGGGGCGAGCCCGACGCCGCCGGCCACGAGCCAGGCTTCGGCGGGCGGGGCGGCGGGGGTGAAGGGCCGCCCGAGGGGGCCGAGCACGTCGAAGCGATCCCCCTCGCGCGCGCAGGCGAGCCGTGACGTGCCCACCCCGACGCGTTTGTTGAGAATCGTGATGGCGGCCGGCGTTCCCCGGGCATCGCGCACGATCTCGAAGATCGAGAACGGCCTGCGCAGCAGGGGATCGGAGCCGGCGGAGGTTCTGATCATCACGAACTGCCCGGGCGCGGCCGCCGCGGCGATGGCCGGTGCGTCGAGCGTCAGGATGTTGTAGTCCCCGGAGAGGCGCGTGGTGGCGATGACGGCCGCGCCGACGTCAAGCGGCATATGCGGCCAGTATACGGGCCGGGTGCGGTGGCCGCCACCCGTGCCCGCGTGCAGTAGGATCGACGGCGCCCGCGTGTCGTGGCCGACCTTCGGCTGGATCGACAGATTCCGCATGCGCTACCTCCGGATGCTCTCGAACGCCGTGCTCGCCGCCCTGTTCGGGGTGGCGCTCATCGCGGTGCTGGTGATGCAGCTCAACCCGAGGCTGCCGTGGCGCCCCGGGGTCGTGGCCGGGCTGGCCGGCGTGCTCGCGGCCTCCTACGGCGCGGTGCTCGCGGCGGCCTTCTACGTCGTGATCCTCGTCCGCGCCACCTTCGCGCGCGAGCGTCTGTCGCCCGGGTGGTTGAGCCTCAGGATTCTCGCCTGGCTGTGCACGGTGGAAGCCGCGGCCGGCGCGGCACTGATGTGGGCCAACGTCGAGAGCTTCGCCCCGGTGCTCGAAGCCGAGGCCGCGCGCCGCATGACGCTCGGCGCCATTGCCGTCACGGTGAGCGGCGTGCTGCTGCTCGTCATCGCGGTGCTGCACTACTCGTTCGGCCGCCGCGGGAATCGCGTGGGCGGCACCCTCTTCGCCCTCACCGTCGTCGGCGCGCTCGTGATGCCGATGGCGGCCCGGGGCCGCGAGGTGCCCGAGCCGCCGCGGCCGGCGCCGCTCGTCGACGCGCCGCCCTCGAACGCGCCCTCGCCCCGGCTGCACGTGCTGCTGCTCGACGGCGCCTCGCTCGAGTACATCGTGCCGGCCACCGCCGAAGGGCGCCTGCCGCACTTCGGACAGCTGCTCGACGCCGGCGCGTCGCTGCACCTCACGACCATCAGGCCCACGCAGCCCGCGGCGGTCTGGACCGCGGCGATGACCGGAAAGACGCCGCCGCAGAACGGCATCCGTTCGGCGGAGCGCTATCGCTTCCCGGGCGATGGCGGCGCGGGCATCGCGCTGCTGCCCGATCGGTGTTTCGCGCACGCGCTCGTGCGGTGGGGCTGGCTGCGGGCCGAGTCGCTCACGTCGGACGACCTGCGCGCGCACCCGCTGTGGCGGCTCGTGTCGTCGGAAGGCTTGCGCGTGCGGGTCATCGGCGTGCCGCTGACCGCGCCGGTCGCGCCGGTGCACGGCGTGCTCGTGGCCGAGCAGGCGAGCGGCCACGCGCCAGGCCGGCACGAGGCCACCGCGCCCCACGTGTTCCCGCCGGCGCTGGCCGGCGCGATCGCGCGGCCGTCGCCCGTGGCCGCCGCGGACGCCGACGGTCCGGTGCCGGTGCAGCTGCCCACGGCGCGCGACGTCTGGTACCGGCACGTCCGCGCGCTGCTCGACGCGCCCCCCGCGCCGGTGCTCGACATCGTGCGGTACGACTCGCTGGACGTCGCCGGCCACTACTTCCTCCGCTACGCGCAGCCGCGGGCCTTCGGCAACGTCTCGCCGGAGGAGCGCGCGCGCTACGGGCAGGCGGTCGCGCGGCAGTACGAGGTGGTCGACGAGGAGATCGGCCGGCTGATGCAGGCGCTCGTGCCCGGCGATCTGCTGCTGGTCGTGTCGGGATTCGGCATGGATCCGGTGTCGCCGGCGCGGCGCGTGCTCGGGCGCGTGCTCGGCGACACGGAGCTGACGGGCACGCACGAAGCCGGGCCCGACGGGTTCCTCCTCGCCTACGGGGCCGACGTGGCGGCCGGCCGGCGCCGGCTCGGGTCGGTGCTCGACATCGCGCCGACGGCGCTCTACTTCCTCGGT
>JAHDVQ010000013.1:17495-35950 GCA_023384595.1 Vicinamibacteraceae bacterium
TCCTCCCCCGCGTGCTACGCTCCCTAGGCTCTTTAACCGCGGTCCCGTGAGGCCGCAAAGAGGTGTCGATGCACGTGGTCCCGCCTGTCCGGCCCGGCCGGAACTCCGCCCTCAGTCGAGCATTCGTCTTTCCGTTCCCGCCGCAGGTGCCGGCCGGCCGGAGGTTCCCATGCCTGTCGTAATGGACGGCGACCGCATGGCGCGCACGCTCGCCCGCATGGCCCACGAGATCGTCGAGCGCAACCGCAGCCTCGAGGATGTCGCCTTCGTGGGCGTGCGCACGCGCGGCGTGCCCATCGCGCGCCGCCTGGCCGAGCACGTCGAGAAGATTGCGGGCGTGGCCGCGCCCGTGGGCATCCTCGACATCACGCTCTATCGCGACGATTTGAGCCGCCATGCGGTCGGCCCGCAGCCGCTCGTGCGCCGCACCGACATTCCCTTCTCGATCGACGGCCGCCGCATCCTGCTCGTCGACGACGTGCTCTACACGGGGCGGACCGTCCGCGCGGCGCTCGACGCGCTGGTCGACTTCGGCCGGCCGCGCGCCATCCAGCTCGTCGTGCTCGTCGACCGCGGCCACCGGGAGCTGCCCATCAAGGCCGACTACGTCGGCAAGAACCTGCCCACCGCGCCCGCCGAGAGCGTCCAGGTACGGCTCTCCGAGATCGACGGCGTGGACGAAGTGGCCATTGAAGGAGGCGAGGCCGCATGACCGCCACCGCCACCGCGCTCGCCGGGCGGCACCTGCTCGGCATCGCCGACCTGACCGCCGACGAAATCGGCCTCATCCTCGACACGGCCGAAGCGATGAAGGAAGTCGCCGAGCGGCCCATCAAGAAGGTGCCCGCCCTGCGCGGGAAGACCGTCATCAACCTGTTCTACGAGCCGAGCACGCGCACGCGCACCTCGTTCGAGGTCGCCGAGAAGCGCCTGAGCGCCGACACGCTCAACATCGCCGTCGCGACGTCGAGCGTCGTCAAGGGCGAGACGCTCATCGACACGGTGCTCAACCTCGAGGCGATGCACCCCGACATGATCGTGCTGCGCCACGCCTCGTCCGGCGCCGGGCACCTGCTGAGCAAGGTGTGCCGCGCACGCATCATCAACGCGGGCGACGGGATGCACGAGCACCCGACGCAGGCGCTGCTCGACGCCTTCACCATCCGCGAGCGGAAGGGCCGGCTGGCGGGGCTCAAGGTGGCCATCATCGGCGACCTGCTGCACTCGCGCGTGCTGCGGTCGAACGTGCTGCTGCTCTCGAAGATGGGCGCCGACGTCTGGGCGTGCGCTCCGCCGACGCTCATCCCGCGCGGCCTCGAGCGCCTCGGCGCGCACGTGACGACGTCGGTCGACGAGGCGGTTCGGGGCGCCGACGTGGTGATGATGCTCCGGATCCAGCTCGAACGGATGGAGGGCAACTTCTTCCCCTCGCTGCGGGAGTACTTCAACGTGTTCGGGATGACGCCGGAACGCGTCGCCCTGGCGCGCGAGGATGCCATCATCATGCACCCGGGCCCCATGAACCGCGGCGTCGAGATCGCCTCGGAGGTCGCCGACGGGCCGCGCTCGGTCATCCTCGACCAGGTGACCAACGGCGTGGCCGTGCGGATGGCGGTGCTCTACCTGCTCGCCGGCGGCGGAGACGGGGACTGACGCGGGCCGCGGGCCCGACACGGATCGCGAAAGGACGCCATGGAGATACTGCTCACGGGTGGACGGCTGGTGGATCCCGCCAACGGGATCGACGGGCCCTGCGACCTGCGCATCGTCGACGGCCTCGTCGCCGAGGTCGGCGAGGGGCTCGCCGCGCGCGGCGCGACGGTGCGCGAGGTGCCGGCCGGCACCATCGTCTGTCCCGGCCTCATCGACATGCACGTGCACCTGCGCGAGCCGGGGCAGGAGCACAAGGAGACGATCGCGAGCGGCGTCGCCGCCGCCGTCGCGGGCGGCTTCACGGCCGTCGCCTGCATGCCCAATACCGAGCCGGTGAACGACCACGCGGGCATCACGCAGCTCATCGTCGCCCGCGCGCAGGAGGCGGGGCTCGCGCGCGTCTACCCGATTGGTGCGGTGTCGCGTGGATCGAAGGGAGAGCTGCTCGCCGAACTGGGCGAGCTGAAGGCCGCCGGCTGCGTGGCCGTCTCGGACGACGGCCGGCCGGTCGCGACGGCGCTGCTGATGCGACGCGCGCTGGAGTACGCGAGCGTCTTCGGGATGCCGGTCATCGATCACTGCGAGGACCCGACGCTCAAGGGCGACGGCGTCGCGCACGAGGGCTTTCACGCGTCGCGGCTCGGCCTGCGCGGTCTTCCCGCGGCCGCCGAGGAGATCATGGTCGAGCGCGACATCGTGCTGGCCGGCCTCACCGGCGGGGCGGTGCACATCGCGCACATGAGCGCGCGAGGCTCGCTGCGCGCGGTGCGCGCCGGCAAGGCGCGCGGGATCCGCGTGACCGCGGAGGTGACGCCGCACCACTTCGCCCTGACCGACGAGCGGCTCGAGGGCTACGACACCAACGTGAAGATGAATCCGCCGCTTCGCGAGGAGGCCGACCGCGCGGCCATGGTCGAGGGCATTGCCGACGGCAGCGTCGACGTCATCGCCACCGACCACGCGCCGCACCACTACGACGAGAAGAACGTCGAGTTCGACCGCGCCCCCTTCGGCATCGTCGGGCTCGAGACGGCGGTGCCACTCGTGCTCGATCGGCTGGTCCACCCCGGCACCATCACGCTGGCGCGGGCCGTCGAACTGCTGTCGGTGAACCCGGCCCGCATCCTGGGCGTGGCCGGCGGCTCGCTCTCGGCGGGCGCGCCGGCCGACATCACGATCCTGGCGCCCGACCTCGAGACGACGGTCGACCCGGCGCGCTTCCGCTCGAAGTCGAGGAACACGCCGTTTGGCGGGTGGAGGCTGAAGGGGGGCGTCGCCGCGACCATCGTGGGCGGCGTGGTGAAGTACGTGAACCCCGACGTCGTGGGCGCCGACGCCCTCAAGTGGTAGAGCGGAGGCCGTCGTGACGAACAGGCACCTGGACATCCGCGCGCGGGCGCGCGCGTCGCTGGAACGGTCGGACGTGGTGATGACCGACGGCCACTTCGACTACGGCAACGGCTTCCACGGCCGCCTGTACGTGAACGCGCACGCGCTGTTCCTGCAGCCGTCGCTCATCTGGCGGGCCGCGCAGGACCTGCTCGACCTGCTGCCGTTCGACGTGACGTCGACGGTGGAGGTCGTGGCCGGACCCGCGACCGGCGGCGCGCTGCTCGCGCACACCCTCGCGGGGCTGCTCGACGGACGCCGCAGCCTCTCGCACCCGCCCTGCCTGTTTGCGCCCTTCAACGTCGGCGCCGATTCAGGGCTCGCCCTCCGGCCGTTCTACGCCCGACACCTCGACGGGCGCCACGTGCTGCTCGCCGACGACGTGCGCAACACGGGGACGACCTTCGAGCGCTGCGCGGCGCTGGTGCGCGAGGCGGGGGGCATCGTGGTGGCGAGCGTCCAGATCTTCGACCGGCTCGAGTCGATCGTCGACATCGGGGTGCCCAACTACGCGCTCGTCGATCACGGCTCGCCCGAGAACGTGCCGGCCGCCGAGTGCGAGCAGTGCAAGGCGGGGGTCCCGCTCACGCGGTTCTGACGAATGTCCGGCATCCGGCATCCGGCGTCCGGCGTCCGGCCGGCATCCGGCGATGCAGCCCTCTCACGGTTCCGCGCCGCCAAGCCGGCGCTCGACGCGCTCTACGACGGCTACAATCGCGCCGACGCCGACGCCGACCCCATCGAGTACGTGCACCACTACACGCGGGCCGACGACCGCGAGGTGATGGGGTTTCTCGCCGCGGGCCTCGCCTTCGGCCGTGTGGCCAGCATCCGCGCCTCGCTCGCGCGCGTCGAACGGGCGCTCGGCCCGCACCCGGCCGAGACGGTCCGGCGGTTCGATCTCGCGCGCGACGCCGCGCGCTTCGACGGCTTCGTGCACCGGTGGGTGCGGGGGCCGGCGATGGCGGCCCTCATCGCGGCCCTCGGACGGATGCTCCGCGAGGGGACGCTCGAGGACGTCTTCCTCGCGGGCGATCCCGGCGGAGACACCATCGAGGGGGCGCTCGAGGCCTTCAGCCTGCGCGGGTGTGCCGAGGTGGACGCCGCCGCGCCGCGACTCGTTCCGGCCGACCGCCGCGCAGTGGGGTACTTCTTTCCGAGGCCCTCTCGCGGGAGCGCCTGCAAGCGCATCAATCTGTTCCTCAGGTGGATGGTGCGGCGCGATCGGCTCGATCCCGGGGTGTGGACGCGCGTGTCGCCGTCGCGGCTGATCGTGCCGCTCGACACGCACGTCGTGCGCGTCGGCCGGTGCCTGCAGCTGACCCGCCGCGTCACGCCGGGCTGGGCGATGGCGTGCGACATCACCGCGGCGCTGCGGCGGCTCGATGCCGGCGACCCCGTGCGCTACGACTTCGCGCTCTGCCGCCTGGGGATGAAGAACCTCTGCGGCTTCAACCGCGAGCAGGGGAGCGATCGGTGTCCTCTGGCGGGCGCGTGCCGGCCACGTCCAGGTAGACCTCCACGGTCCCGGCGACCATCCGCTCCACGGTGAAGTGACGCTCGACGTGCCGCCGCGCTGCCGCGCCCATGGCCTCGCGGCGTGGCGCGTCGCTGAGCAGCGCCTCGATCGCGTCGGCCATTCGCGCCGGTGTGTGCGTCGGCACCAGCAGGCCCGTGGTCTGGTCGACGACGACCTCGGGAATGCCGCCGACGCGCGTACCCACCGTGGGCTTCCCGCACGCCATCGCGTCGAGAATCGACGTGCCCAGCCCCTCGAGCACGGAGCTCATGACGAAGACGTCCACGCCCTTCAGGAGCGACAGCACGTCGGGCCTGAAGCCCGCGAGCAGCACGTGCCGTTCCAGGCTGAGGCGCTTGATCTGCTGCTCGAGGGCGTGCTGCAGCTCGCCGGCGCCGAGGATGAGAAAGCGCGCGTCGGGCACGTGCCGCAGCACGAGCGAGGCCGCGTCGATGAAGTCCTTCTGCCCCTTGTGCGGCACGAGCGCGCCGATGTTGAGCACGACGGGGGCGTTGCGCGGCAGCCAGAAGGTCTCGTGCACGTCGACGGGGGGCTGCGCGTCGATGTGCGCCAGGTCCACGCCTTCGTGCACCGTCACGGCGCCGTCGGCGGGGATGCCGTCGGAAATGAGAATCTGCCTGATGGCTTCCGACGCGCAGATGAAACGCGTCACCTGCCGGTACTTCCAGCGCGAGAAGGCGTTCTTCTTGAGGTGAAAGTCCACGCGGCGCGAGGCGACCAGCGTGGGCCACGGACCGCGCGTGTCGAACGAGATGGCGAGCGCGGCCATCGAGACCGCGTGGGGATCGTGGGCGTGCACGATGTCGGGACGCTCGCGCTTGAGCAGCGCCGAGAGCCGCCAGGCCGCCGTGAAATCGGCCTCGCCGCGCGGACCGAGCGGCACGAGCGCCAGCCCCTCGCGGGCGCGCCGCCGGAGCACGCCGTCGGGATGGGCGACGAGCGTCGTGCGGTGCCCCGCGGCCTCGAGGCCGAGCGCCGTCAGCAGGACCTGGTTCTGCCCGCCGCGCCACGTGACGGCGGTGTCGACGTGCACGGAGTGCATCGTGCGGGCCTCCATCACCGGCGCTCGAGGGCCCACAGCTTGGCGAGCTTGAGGAACACGTAGTAGCTGTTCATCGCCGACACGATGAAGCCCGGTGTGCCGGCGGTGAAGCCGCGCCTGAGCAGGTAGTTCCGCAGAAAGGTGGCGGCCGGCACCGCGGCCAGCCGTGCCGCGCCCACCCGCGCCTCGCGCTCGCGAAGCGAGGCGGCCGCGAGCGTGGTGTAGTGATCGATCTTCCGGAGGTGGTGCGACAGATCGCGATAGGCGAAGTGCGTCAGCTCGCCCTCGAGGGTGCCGGCCGGCCCGTCGACGACGACCGATTCGTGAACGGCCACGGGCTTCCAGCGGGCACGACGGCGGTCGTAGAGCCTGATCTGCCAGTCCGGATACCAGTCGGTGCAGCGGATGGCGCGCCCGAGATAGTGGTTGACGCGAGCCACGCGGAAGCCCCCGACAGCGGGCTCCGAGGCGAGGGCTCGCCGAATCGAGCCGGCCAGGTCCGGCGTGACCCGCTCGTCGGCGTCGAGCGAGAAGAGCCAGTCGTGCTCCGCCAGCGCGCCGGCGTGCGTCTTCTGCTCCGCGTAGGTCGTCCAGTCGCGATGCGCGACGCGCGCACCGGCCGCGCGCGCCAGCGCGACGGTCGCGTCGGCGCTGCCGCAGTCGACCACCAGGCGCTCGTCGGCCCACGCCACCGACGTGAGCGCCGCCTCGATGTTCGAGGCCTCGTCGCGCGTGATCAGGATGGCCGAGACACGGGGCACGGCGCGAGTGTACCGCAGGCGGCAGGCGGGGCGAAGCCGCCCTGCCTACTGCCCGCCGGCCACCGTCACGCCGGAGCCGCCGCCGATCGACGTCTCCATGACCGCCTCGAAGTTGACCTGCGCGCGGTAGTAGTCGTAGACGGCCTGCAGCTCGTTGGTCCGGGCGAGCGCGAGGTCGCGCTGCGCCTGGAAGACCAGGAAGCTGGTCGACATGCCGACGCCGAACTTCTTCTGCTCGGCCTCGAGGCGGCGCTCCGACAGCTGCCGCGAGGCCCGCGTCGCCTCGACGCGCTTGTAGGCGGTCTCGAGCGTCCGCACGGCATCGCGGACCTGGACGCCCACCTGCATCTCGAGGCTCGACAGCTGCAGCTTCGCCTGGTCGTACTGCAGCTGCGTCCTGGCGAGGTTGGCCTTGGCCGCGCTGGTCCCGAGCGGCATCGACACGATGACCCCGGTCGACCACGTCGGGTAGTCGAAGGTGAACGCGTCGCCGAGCGCGCTGCCGAAGCCGCGCTGGGCGGTGCCGATGATGTCGCCGGGCGGGAATCCGGGTTCGCGCACCGTCTGCTCGCCTCCGAGGCCATCGGCCCCGTACGACACCCGGAGGTTCACCTGCGGCAACACCTGGTTCCGGTAGTACTTCATGTTCACTTCGGTGATCTCGAGCGACTTCCGGAAGCGCTGCAGGTCGGTCCGCTTGCCCAGCGCCTCCTGGATGGCGGCGTTCGTGTCGATGGCCACCGGCTGGGGCGCGGGGATGTCTTCGGCCGTGTCGATGGTCATGTTCCAGAACTCGGGCGTCGACGGGTCGAAGATAATCGCGCGCAGCGAGTCCTCGGCCTGCCGGATCTGCGCCTCGGCGACGATGACCCCTTCTTCGTTGCGCGCGACCTCGGCCTCGGCCTCGACGATGTCGATGGGCGCCATGGTCCCGATCTCGACGCGCGTGCGGTTGTCCTTGAGCGTCTGCCGCGCGAGCTCCAGCGACTGCTGCTGCACGAGCAGGTTCGCCCGCGCGAGCGTCAGGCCGACGTACGCCGTGCGCACGTTGCGGATGGTGTTGACGACGGCCGCACGCAGGTCGACGTCCGAAATCTCGCGGTTGCGCTTCGACACGATCAGCTGCTGCCGCGCGTTGTCGATCCCGAAGTTGCGGAGCAGGGGCTGATTGAAGGTGAAGTCGAAATCGGTGCCGAGTCGCGGGTTGAACGTGCTGAAGACGTTGTTGGTCTTCTGTCGCGACCCGTTCCACGTGAAGGTGTAGTCCTGCCCCCACGGCAGCAGCTGCTGCACGTTCATGTTCGACGAGAGCCGCTCGCTCTTGAGCGTCGTCTCGCCCTCGGCGCCCGAGAGGAAGCTGTCGGGCGGCGTGCTGCTGTCGGTGAACGTCAGGTTGCCGCCGAAGATCGGCGTCCACGCCGTTCTCGCGAGCCGGACGTTCTGATCCTCGATGAGCGGGTTGATGCGCTCGACGCGCAGCGCGAGGTTCTGCTCGAGGGCGAGCGCCACGGCTTCGTCGATGGTGAGCCGCCGGATCGGACCCGCCGGCGCCGCCGGCACCTGCGTGGCCGGCACCTGGGCCGCCTGGACCAGGCTCGGCGTGCCGGAAGCGGACAGCGCCTGTCCGGACACGGGCGCCGCGGCGATCATGACGGCCGCGACCGCCACGGGAATGCGCAGAGCGCGAAACAGAGCGTGCATGCTGACGTCTCCACGAGAACGGCCGCCCCCGGCGCGGGGTCGGTCGTGAGGTCGGCCGGTGACACAGGGCCCGGTCTGCGGGATGAAAAGCGAGAGGCGTGCCACGCGGCGGACCGTTGGAGTAGACGAACCGAGGGGCGGTCGAGTTCGCTGATTGTATATTAGGCGCCATGCGTCGCGCCTTCGCGGCCGCCGCGGTCCTGGCCCTCTCCGGTGTCGTGCCGGCCGCCCAGACCGCAACGCCCGCCGTCCAGCCCCCCGCACAGGCCGCCCGCCGGGCGGCCGGGCCCCTCCCGCTCACGGTCGACAGCATCATGCGCGGCCCCACGCTCGTCGGGTATCCCCCTTCGGGCCTGCGATGGGCCGGCGATGGCTCCCGCCTGTTCTTCGAGTGGCGTCAGCCGGGCGACCACGAGCCATCGACCTGGGTCGTCGCCCGCGACGGCTCCGGCCTGCGACGGCTCGACGACGAGGCGCGGCGGTCGGCGCCGCCGGTGCAGGGTGTGTGGGATGCCGCGCGGCGCCGCGTGCTCGCCGTCGACCAGGGCGACATCGTCCTCATCGACTCGGTCGCGGGCACCCGCCGTGAGATCACCCGCACGACCGGCGCCGAATCGAACCCGCGCTGGGCACGCGCGGACACGCACGTCACCTTCGTCCGCGACAACAACCTGTTCGTCGTGCCGGTGGACGGCGGGGGCGCGGGCCTCCTGGTGCAACTGACCGACGTCGCCGCGCACCGGCCCGACCCGTCCCCGACCGACGTGCAGGCGTGGCTGAAGGCCGAGGAGCAGAGGCTCCTCGATGCGGTGCGCGAGGCCGCCGAGCGGCGCGCGCGCCGGGAGGAGCAGCGAAAGAAGCGGGCCCTGCCGAAGTTCACGCTGGCCGAGCGCCAGTCGATCGCCGATGCCCGGCTGTCGCACGACGGCCGCTACGCCTGGCTGCTCGTGACGGAGCGCCCGGCGCGGGCCCGCACGACCGAGGTTCCGAGCTACGTCACCGAGTCGGCCTACAAGGAGGACCTGCCGAGCCGCACCAAGGCCGGCGATGTGCAGGGCACGCGCCGGCTCGCGATTCTCGACCTCGAGAAGAGCACGACCGCCTGGGCCGCGCTCGAGCCCTCGGTGGCGGGCGCCGACTACGCGGGCCCTGGTGCGGCGGCGCGGCCCACGGCGCCGCCGGCGAAGGACGCTGCGAAGCCGGCGCGTGGCCTCCAGTGGGCCGTCCCGCTCGAATCGCACGACGCGTCGCTCGCCGTCACCGTGGTGACCGCGGCCGACAACAAGGATCGGTGGATCGTCGCGGTCGATCCCGCGACGGGGTCGGCACGCGTCATCGACCACCTGCACGACGAGGCTTGGGTGCGGCCGCTCCCCGGGTTCGGCGGCTTCGGGGGCGGCGGCGCCGCGGGCGCCCGCGGGCTCGGCTTCGTCGGGCACTCGACCACGCTCTGGTTCCTGTCCGAGCGCGACGGGTGGATGCACCTCTACGTCGTGGACGCGGCCGACCCGGACGCCACGCCGAGCGCGCTCACCTCGGGCGCGTGGGAGGTGACGCGCGCGGCGCTCTCACTCGATGCGTCGACGTTCTTCCTGACGACGACCGAGGTGCATGCGGGGGAGCGGCAGGTGTTCACCATGCCGGCCACGGGCGGGCCGCGCCAGCGGCTGACGACGGCCCCGGGCGCGCACGAGGTGGTGGTGTCCCCTGACGGCGCGCGCCTGGCCGACATCCACTCGACGAGCCGCCGCCCGCCCGAGGTCTTCCTCGCCGACGCGCGTCCCGGGGCGTCGCTCGAGCGCGTGACCACGAGCCCGAGCGACGAGTGGCTGACGGGACGGTGGGTCGAGCCGGAGCTGGTGACCTTCGCCGCGCGCGACGGCGTGCGGGTGCCGGCCAGGCTCTACACGCCAGAGATGGTAGGCGCGCGCCGCGCGCGCTCGCGGCCGGCCGTGGTCTTCGTCCACGGCGCGGGCTACCTGCAGAACGCGCACCGCTACTGGTCGTCGTACTTCCGCGAGTACATGTTCCATCACCTGCTCGCGTCGAAGGGCTACGTCGTGCTCGACGTCGACTACCGCGGGAGCGCCGGCTACGGGCGCGACTGGCGGACCGCGATCTACCGGCACATGGGCGGAAAGGACCTCGACGACATCGTCGACGGCGCGCGCTACCTGGTCGAGGCGCACGGCGTCGACCGCCGGCGCATCGGCGTCTACGGGGGGAGCTACGGCGGGTTCATCACGCTCATGGCGATGTTCACCGCGCCCGACGTGTTCGCGGCCGGCGCCGCGCTCAGGCCGGTCACCGACTGGGCGCACTACAGCCACGGCTACACGTCCGACATCCTGAACGTGCCGGCGATCGATCCCGAGGCCTACCGCCGCAGCTCGCCCATCTACTTCGCGGGCGGGCTGAAGGGCGCGCTGCTCATCTGCCACGGCCTCGTGGACGTCAACGTGCACGCCCAGGATTCGATCCGTCTCGCGCAGCGGCTCATCGAGCTGCGCAAGGACAACTGGGAGCTGGCGCTCTACCCCGTGGAGGACCACGGGTTCGAGCGCGAGACGAGCTGGGCCGACGAGTACCGGCGCATTCTCGAGCTCTTCGAGACTCACCTCAGGCCATCATGACCAACGACGAGGTTCTCACGCTCTTCCGGTCGTCGGGCGCGCTGCTCGAGGGCCATTTCCGTCTGTCGTCGGGGCTCCACAGCTCCGGGTATCTCCAGTGCGCGCTCGTGCTGCAGCGACCCGACCGGGCCGAGCAGCTGGCGCGCGCGCTGGCCGAGGCCCTCCGCCGGGTCGTGGCGCCGCTCGATGCCGCCGCCGTGCTGTCGCCGGCGCTCGGCGGCATCGTGATCGGACACGAGATGGGGCGCGCGCTCGGCGTGCGGGCCATCTTCGCCGAGCGGGTCGATTCGGGGCTCGCGCTGCGCCGCGGGTTCTCGCTCGCGCCCGGCGAGCGCGTGGTGGTCGTCGAGGACGTCGTCACCACAGGGAAGTCCACGCGCGAGACCATGGCCGTGGCCGAGGCCTCGGGTGCGAAGGTGGTCGCGGCGGCGTCGATCATCGATCGAGGGGCCGAGACCGATCTCGGCGTGCCCTACGTGTCGCTGGCGCGGCTGGTCGTGCCGACCTACGCGCCCGAGTCGTGCCCGCTCTGCGCGCAGGGTCTGCCGGTCGTCAAGCCCGGTTCGCGTCCGGGCGCCTGACGATTGGCTCGGGGCCGACCGACGTGCCCACCTACGCCCTCGTCCTTGCCTTCGACGGGACCGCGTATGCCGGGTGGCAGCGCCAGCGGCGCGGCACCACCATCCAGGCGCTGGTCGAGGAGGCCCTTGCTCCGCTCGAGGGGGCCCCGGTACGGGCGGCCGGCTGCGGGCGTACCGACGCGGGCGTTCACGCGCGCGCCTTCGTGGCGAGCTGCCGCCTGACGCGGCCCTTCGACGCGGCGGTGGTCCGGAGGGCCCTGAACGCCCGGCTCCCGGCCGATGTGCGGGTGGTCGAGGCCCGGCGCGTGGCCGACGACTTCCACGCCCGTTTCAGCGCGACCGGGAAGGCCTATGCCTATCGCATCTGGAACGCGGAGGTCGGCGATCCGTTCGAGACGCGCTACGCGTGGCACGTGGCGCCGCCGCTCGACGTGGCCGCGATGCGCGAGGCGGCCGCGGCCTTCGTCGGCCGGCACGACTTCCGCGCGTTCCAGTCGACCGGCAGCGGGGTGGCGACGAGCGTCAGGACGCTGTGGAAGGCGAGCGTGACGCGCGAGGGCGCTCTCGTGCGGTTGGAGGTCGACGGCGACGGGTTCCTGCGCCACATGGTCCGCGCCATGACGGGCACGCTCGTCGAGGTCGGACTCGGGCGGCGACCGCCGGAAGACACCCGCGCGATTCTCGAGAGCGGGCAGCGCGCCGCGGCGGGCACGACCGCGCCGCCCCAGGGGCTCGTCCTCGAGAAGGTGTACTACCCGGAGGGTCTGCTTGCCGCTGCTCCAGACGATCCGGTAACCTTATGATTTGGCCTTTTCCCGGCGCCCTATGGGATTGAACGAGATGCTCGCCTGGGTTCCGTCGGGCTCGCCCGACGAGGCCCTGCTGCGCCAGGTCGACTTCGAGCGCCTGCCTGCGCACGTCGCCATCATCATGGACGGCAACGGGCGGTGGGCGTCGAGCCGCTTCCTGCCGCGCGTCGAGGGGCATCGGGCCGGGATTCACGCCGTGCGCGACGTCGTCGAGAGCTCGGCGCGCCTGGGCATCCAGGTGCTCACCCTCTATGCCTTCTCGGTCGAGAACTGGAAGCGGCCGGCGAGCGAGGTGAGCACGCTGATGATGCTGCTCAAGCGGTATCTCCGCTCCGAGCTCGACACCCTCCTCCGGAACAACATCCGGTTCCGGGTGATCGGACGGCCCGAAGCGCTCGCGCCCGACATCCAGCAGGAGCTGGCCGACGCGGAAGCGCGCACGGCATCCAACACCGGCCTCATCTTCAACATCGCGCTCAATTACGGGGGGCGAGCCGAGATCGTCGACGCCGCGCGGCGCGCCCTCGTCGAGGGCGTGAAGCCCGACGACCTCGACGAAGGCCGCTTCGCCTCGCTGCTCTACACGGCCGGCCAGCCGGACCCCGACCTGCTCATCCGGACGAGCGGCGAGCTGCGCATCAGCAACTTCCTGCTGTGGCAGATCGCCTACGCCGAGATCTGGTTCACCGACACGCTCTGGCCCGATTTCCGCCGGCGGCACCTGCTCGAGGCCATCGTGGACTTTCAGAAGCGCGACAGGCGCTACGGCGGCATCGGCCAGCCGGCGCTCGCCCGCTGAAGGGCGCGCCGTGACCCGTGTCCTGAGCGCCCTGGTCCTGCTGCCGCTCGTACTCGGCACCATCCTCTTCGCCCCGCCCTGGGCCACGCTGGCGCTGGCGCTCGTCATCCTGGGCCTCGCCGTGCACGAGTACGTGGCGCTGGCGGTGAAGCCCGGCGAGGTCGTGCTCGAGGCGCTCGTGGTCGTGGTGGCCGCGGCCGTCGCGGCGAGCCTCGCCATGCGGCCGGCGTTCACGGGCGTCGTCGTGCTCGTCGCGCCCATCGTGCTCGGGGCGGCCACGCTCGCGACGACGCGGACGGCGGGCGACGCCGTGCGGGTGGCGGGCATCGCGGTCTTCCCGGTGCTCTACATCGGTCTGCCGCTCGGCGCGCTCGCGGCCCTGCGGATGCAGTTCGCGCCGGAGGTGCTGCTGCTGCTGCTCTTCACGGTGATGGCGAGCGACACGGGGCAGTACTACGGCGGGCGCGCGTTCGGACGGCGGCCGCTGGCTCCGGAGGTGAGCCCGAAGAAGACCATCGAGGGCGCGCTGGCGGGCCTGGCGGCCGGCACGGTGGTCTTCGTGCTGCTCGCGCGGCTGTGGCTCGTCGGGGTGCCGCTCCTGCCGCTCCTTGCGCTCGGTCCGACGCTGGTCGTGCTGGGCATCGTGGGCGACCTGTTCGAGTCGCTGCTGAAGCGGAGCGCGAACGTGAAGGACACCTCGGCGCTCATTCCGGGCCACGGCGGCGTGCTCGATCGCATCGACAGCCTGCTGTTCACCGCGCCCGTCTTCTACGGGGTGCTGGCGCTCGTCAGGCAGTACGTCAGTCAGGTCGGATGACTCGGATCGCCATTCTGGGATCGACGGGATCGATTGGCCGCAGCGCCGTGGCGGTAGTCGGGACGCACCCCGGGCGGCTGCGGATCACGGCCCTTGCCGCCGGCCGCAACGTGCGCGCGCTCGTCGAGCAGGCTGCCCATCTCTCGCCGACGGCCATCTCGATGGCGTCCGAGGCGGCGCTCGTGGAGGCCCGCGCGCTGCTCCCGCCCGAGGTCTCGAAGGCCGTGTCGGTGTGGGAGCACGGCTCACGCGGGCTCGTCGAGATCGCCACCCGTCCCGACGTCGACCTCGTGCTCTGCGCCTCGTCGGGCACGGCGGCGCTCGAGGCCGTGCTGGCCGCCATCGAGGCCGGCAAGACCATCGCGCTCGCCAACAAGGAAGTGCTGGTGATGGCCGGCGAACTCGTGACGCGGGCTGCCCGTCAGAAGGGCGTGACGCTGTTGCCGGTCGACAGCGAGCACAACGCCATTCACCAGTGCCTGCATCGGCGGGAGCCGGCCGAGGTGCGCCGCCTGATCCTGACGGCGTCGGGCGGACCTTTCCGTGGCTGGAGCCCCGAGGCGCTCGGCCGCGTGACACCCGAGGCCGCGCTCAGTCATCCCACCTGGAAGATGGGCCGGAAGATCACCGTCGACTCGGCCACCCTCATGAACAAGGGGCTCGAGGTGATCGAGGCGCACTGGCTGTTCGACGTGGCGCCGGACCGCATCGACGTGGTCATCCACCCGCAGTCGGTCGTGCACTCGCTCGTGGAGCTGCGCGACGGGTCGGTCATCGCCCAGCTGGGCGTGACGGACATGCGGCTGCCCATTCAGTACGCCTTCTCCTACCCCGAACGGTGGGAGGGCGCGCTGCCGACGCTCGATCTCGCGGCGTGCCGGACGCTCGAGTTCTTCGAGCCGGACCGGGCCGCGTTCCCCTGCCTGGGTCTGGCGTACCGCGCGATGACGGCGGGCCGTTCGTTCCCGATCGTGCTCAATGCCGCCAACGAGGTGGCCGTCGCGGCCTTCCTGGACGGGCGGCTGTCGTTTCCGGGCATCCCGGCCCTCATCGAGCGGGCGCTCGAGGCGCACGACCGCGAGGGGGCCTGCGCCCCGCGCGATGTGGCCGACATCCGTCACGTCGACGGCTGGGCCCACCGGTTCGCGGGGCACGAGTTGGCCGGGGTAGAATCGAAAATACAGGGTTAACCGTCGCATGCTGCAGAGCCTCGTCGCGTTCGTCTTCGTGCTCGGTGTCATCGTGTTCGTGCACGAGCTGGGCCATTTCCTCCTGGCCCGACGCCACGGCGTCCGCGTGCTCACCTTCTCGCTCGGTTTCGGGCCGAAGGTGCTCACAATCCGGCGGGGCGGCACCGACTATTGCATCAGCGCGATTCCGCTCGGCGGCTACGTGAAGATGGCCGGCGAGAACCCCGAGGATCCCCACACGGGGTCGTCGGACGAGTTCCTCGCCAAGTCGAAGTGGCAGCGCTTCCAGATTCTCATCGCCGGACCGGCCATGAACGTGCTGCTGGCCTTTCTCGTGATGATCGGCGTGCTCTACAACGGCGCCGAGGTGCCGGCCTACGAGAGCCAGCCCGTCGTGGTCGGCAGCGTCCTCGCCGGGTCGCCCGCCGAACGCGCCGGCATCGAGTCTGGCGACCGCATCGTCTCGGTGGCGGGGTACGACGTTCCCACCTGGGAGCGGTTCTTCGTCACCGTCACGCCCCGCGCCAACCGCCAGGTCGAGTTCGTCGTCGAGCGCGGCGGCGAGCGGCGGACGCTCAACCTCGTGCCCGACGCGCAGACGCAGTACGAGATGGGCGACATCGGCGTGCTGCCCGAGATCTACCCGCAGATCCGGTCGATCCTGCCCGGCCAGCCGGCCGAGGCGAGCGGGCTCGCGGTGCGCGACGTCGTCGTGGCCGTCGACGGAACGAGGGTGACGCGCGACTTCGACCTCGTGAAGTACATCAACGGGAAGACGGGCACGCCGATCACGTTTCGCGTGCGGCGCGACGGCGGGGAGCGCGACGTGACGGTGACGCCCGCGCTCGTCGACGGCGTCGGCAAGATCGGCGTGTCGTTCTCGCCCTTCGAGGCACGCGTCGTCCAGCCGACCTTCATGCAGGCCGTGCGCATGAGCGCCGAGCGGAACGCCGAGTGGTCGCTCCTGATCTTCCGCACGCTGAAGGCCATGCTGGCCGGCGAGGCCTCGCCGCGCCAGCTGATGGGGCCCGTGGGCATCGCCCAGGCGTCGGGCGGCGCCGCGGAGGCGGGGTGGGCGAGCCTGTTCGGCCTGATGGCGCTCATCAGCCTGAACCTGGGACTCGTGAACCTGTTCCCGATTCCGATTCTGGATGGCGGCCACATCCTGATCCTCGCGCTCGAGGGCCTCGCCCGGCGCGACTTCTCGATGCGCGTGAAAGAAAAGGTGATGCTTGCCGGCTTCCTCGTGCTCATGGCGCTCATGGTCACCGTCATCTACAACGACCTGATGCGCATCGAGTGGATCAGCCGGCTCGTGCCCTGGAGCTGATTCGACTTCACCGCATTCCCCTTCGAGCGGAGCCCAGACAGGGCGCGCCCCCCGCGCGCCGGACTTCGCGGCCGCCGGCCGTTCCGTCGGCCGGCGAAGAGCAGACACCGAGAGAGGCCGTGCCGGGCGTCGCGTCCGGCAGCGTGCCGCAGCAACACGGGCCCGGAGCCCGGAAGGAGACACGATGGTGAACGACTGGCGGATTCGTGGAGGCCGCGCGGCCCTGGCCTGCGCGGTATGGATGGTGGCCATGGGCGCGGCCTTCGCCCAGACGACCTCGCCGGTGACGCACTCCGACGTGCGGCGCCTGCAGGACACGCTCGACGCGGTGGCGACCGACGTCGCGCAGGTACGCAACCGCGACGTGCGCGAGGCCGAGCGGCTCGAGGAGCGGTTGGCCGACCTCCGCGACGAGATTACCTACATGCGCGTCGCGATCAGGCGCGGCGACCGCCTCGAACGTGCCGACTACGAGGACGTGATGCGGCGCCTCGAGGCGGTGCGCAGCGACGCCCGGAGGGCGACCGGGAGCAGCGTCCCGCCGGCACAGCGCGACCAGCCGCGCAGCACGAACCCGAACGAGATCCCCGTGGGACAGGAAATCGACGTGCGGCTGCAGACGGCGCTCAGCTCCGACACGGCCCAGGTCGAAGACCGGTTCGAGGCCACCACGCTGGTGGACCTGTACCAGGGCGACAACCTGCTCGTGCCGGCCGGCTCGCAGCTGCGCGGCGTGGTCAGCTCCGTCCAGGAGGCGGGCCGCCTCGATCGGAAGGGCCGCCTCACCCTGAGCTTCGATCAGATCTCGGTGCGCGGCCGGGCCATCAACATCCGGGCGACCGTCGTCGACGCGCTGGAGAGTGAAGGCATCAAGAGCGAGGTCGGGAAGATCGGCACCGCGGCCGGTGTCGGCGCGATCATCGGCGGCCTCATCGGCGGCTTCAAGGGGGCGCTGGCCGGCATCCTCATCGGCGGCGGTGGCACCATCGTCGCCACCGAGGGGAAGGACGTCGAGCTGCCCGTGGGCACCGTGCTGCGCGTGCGCTTCGACGCGCCGGTCATGGTGCGGTAGAAAGCGAGCGAGGCCGGCCGCGGCGAGTCGATGCGGCCGGCCTCTTCGCAGGCGTTGGGCGTTGGGCGCTGGGCGTTGGGCGCCAGGGGTAGCGCGCTGGGCGCCCGTCGCCTACTTCAACTGCGCGAGCTTCCCCATGTCGATCCGCTTCGCGACGTCGTGGAGCACCGACATGTCGTCGATGCCGTCGCCCTCGACCCTCACCAGGAAGCGCTTGCCGACCACGACGTTGAGTTCGCCGTCGCGGGTGTCCGAACTCCAGCGCTCCCAGGCGGGGTAGTCGCCCACCTTCGTCGACTTCTCGTAGCCCTCGCTCGTCTCCTTCTCGTAGCCCTGCGCCATGAACATCATGAACGGCGCGAAGAGCATCTGGTTGAAGCCCGAGTCGGTGATCTCGACCGACACGCTCGACTCGCCCTTCTGGTAGTCGACCTCGGCCTTCGAGAACGCAAACGGCGAGGTCATCTTCTCGCCCGAGGGCTTCGCCATCTCCCATCCCTCGACCGTGGGGAAGAGCGCCTGCAGGTCGCGGAAGCTCACGGGCTCGACCTGCGGCGTCTCGCCGTCGGGCATGGCCTTGGCGGCTTCTTCGGCCTGCTTGGCCATCGCCTCGAACCCCTTCGCCATCCCTTCGAGCCCCTTGGCCGCTTCTTCAGCCTGCTTGGCGGCCGCCTCGGCCCGCTTCTCGCTCTCGGACTTCCCACACGCCGCGGCTCCGGCGGCCACGGCGACGACGACGACAACTGCCACCCACTGACGCATGTTGTGAACCTCGAATGAAGAAGGGTTCCCGGGTCGGGAACCTCAGCCTTGAAACGGTCGATTGTAGCACCCGGAACTGTCACGACCGGGCGCCTCGCTCACCGGGCCGGCGAGGCGGGCACGGGATGAGGGGGCCGTGCGCCGTGACGAGTGGTGGCACGCCGGGGACCGCGTGCCTGGCCGCGCCCTGGCGGCCGAAATCGGCCGAAAAACGGAACAAAAACCGCCGTCCTTTCGTCTGGATCAACAGGCAGACAACGGAAAGGACGGTTGGATCATGTTCAACTTCGATTGGACGTTCTCGGGGACCGCGGAGTACTTCGTCGGCGCCCTGTTGGCCTTCGCGATGGTCGTGACGCTCTTCGTCTGATACGGC
>JAHDVQ010000013.1:36050-46684 GCA_023384595.1 Vicinamibacteraceae bacterium
CGCCACGTAGCTGCGCCGGCCCCGCGCCGTCAGGCCGGGCCGCTTCACCCTCAGCTCGAGCTTGTGCACCTTGCCGTCCAGCGTCTGCGGCACGAAGCCGATGACGTACTGGCTGTGGAGCTCCTGCGCCACCCGGGTGAACGTCTCGCCAAGTTCGCTCGATCGATCCAGTTCGAAGTGTCCGCCTCCGGTCTCCTGCGCCAGCTTGCGCAGGCCCCGATCGGGGCGCGTGCGGATGCGCCGCCCGCCGACGACCATCTCGTTCTCGAGGCCGATGGCGTAGACCATCACTTCCTCGACGCGGGCCCGGTCGAGGACATCACCGCTTCCGAGCTTGCTGTAGGTATCGTCGCCGTCGGTGAAGACGAGGACGACGCGGCGGCCCTCCACGTCCTTCAGCCGCTCCATCGAGGCGTCGATGGCGTCGTAGAGGCGCGTGGGGTTGCCGAACCCCAGGTCCTGCAGGGACGCGACGAGAGCGTCGCGGTCGTTGGTGAACTCCGAGGCGAACTGGATCTTGTCGTTGAAGGCGCCGACCACCGCGCGGTCGTCGGGCAGCAGGCGAATCAGGAACTGCTCGGCGGCCCGCTTCAGGAGGTCGAACTCGAGCGTCATGCTCAGGCTCGTGTCGAGCATGACGACGACCGTCACCGGGAGCGGTTCGTTCGAGAAGACGGTGATGTCCTGGCGCGCGCCGTTGTCGAAGACCTCGAAGTCGTCGCGGGTGAGGTCGCCCACGAGGCGCCGGTCGGCGTCGGTGACCGTGACGTAGAGGGGCACGGCTTCGGTGCCCGTCCGGAACACGGGCTGCTGCGCGGCCGGCCGCAGGATGGCCGCGGCGCACAGAAGGATGGCCACGGCGAGGAACCGGAAGCGAAGACGGAACATGGATCGAGAGTAGCAGATGCCGGCGCCGCGCGGCGGCCGCCTGGACACTCGCCGCGCCCCGGTGCCGAAGGCGCCGCAGTACACTGGCGCCATGTCGAACCCGCATTCCCCCCGCCCGTCCCATCTCCGCGTCGCCGCGCTCGGCGTCCTCCTGCTGGTGGCCGGCGCGTCGATGCCGCAGGCTCAGGTGCGCCCCGTCTACAGCCGCGGCGCGGCCGGCCTGCTCCAGCTGCTGCAGCGGCTCGGCACGACGGCGAGCGCGCTGCACACCGCCGCGCACCCCGATGACGAGGACACCGCGTTCATCGCCAGAGCCGCACGAGGCGACCACGCGCGCGTGGCGTACGTGTCGCTCAATCGCGGCGAGGGCGGCCAGAACGTCATCGGTCCGGAGCTGTTCGAGGCGCTCGGCGTCATCCGCACCGAGGAGCTGCTGCAGGCGCGCGCGCTCGACGGCGGCGACCAGTTCTTCACCCGCACCTACGACTACGGCTTCTCGAAGACGCTGGCCGAGGCGCGCGCGAAGTGGGACGAGCGCACGGTGCTCGGCGACCTCGTTCGCCTGATCCGCCATTACCGTCCGCTCGTCGTGTATTCCGGCTTCTCGGGCACGCCCGCCGACGGGCACGGCCAGCACCAGTATGCGGGCGCGCTCACGCCGCTCGCCTTCAGGGCGGCCGCCGATCCGTCGCAGTTTCCGGAGCAACTCGCCGAAGGGCTGCGTCCGTGGCAGGCACGCAAGCTCTACGTGCGTCAGGGATTCCGGCCCGACCCGTCGAGGCCCGCCTCGCTCGCCCTGAGCACCGGGCAGGTGGATCCGGTGCTGGGACGCTCCTACTTCGAGATCGCGATGGAGGGCCGCAGCCAGCACAAATCGCAGGAGATGGGCGTGCCGGAGCTGAAAGGGCCCCAGGCCTCGGCGCTGCGGCTCGTCGAAAGCCTGGTGGAGGGCCCGGCCTCGGAGACGAGCGTCTTCGACGGCATCGACACGACGATTCCCGGTCTGGCCGCACTCGCCGGGCTCCCTCCCGGCAGCCTGAAGTCCGAGCTCACGTCGATGGCCGACGCGGTGGCGCGTGCGCTCGACGGCTACGACCCGAGGCGGCCCGACGCCCTCGTGCCCGATCTCGCTCGCGGGCTCACCGCCGTGCGCGCCGCGCGCGCTGCCGCCCGGACGCTCTCCAGCGCATCCGACGACGCGCGAGCCGAGGCGGATTTCCTTCTCGCGCACAAAGAGCGCGAGTTCGAGGCGGCGCTCGTGGCCGCGAGCGGACTGACGATCGACGTGCTCGCCGAGCGTGAGACGGTTGCGCCGGG
This sequence comes from Vicinamibacteraceae bacterium, assembly GCA_023384595.1. Lineage (GTDB taxonomy): Bacteria > Acidobacteriota > Vicinamibacteria > Vicinamibacterales > JAFNAJ01 > JAHDVQ01. Next base: position 38,256 of record JAHDVQ010000013.1, read on the forward strand.
CGAGACGTTCACGGTGAGCGTGCGGGCGTTCCCCTCGCACCCCGCGCTGACGAAGATCCTCGGCGCCTCGGTTCACGCGCCCGACGGGTGGTCCGTCGCGCGCGGGAACGTCCCCGAGCCCGACGCGTCGAACCCGATGGCCCGCTTCTTCCGCGAAACACCGGAGCGCGAAGAGGCCTTCGAGGTGACGGTGCCCGGTACGGCCACCGCGACCGAGCCCTACTGGCTCACCACGGGCCGCGACGACGCGCTCTTCCGGTGGCCCGAGACCGAGGATCGCGGGCGGCCGTTCCAGCCCCCGCTCGTTCGCGGGGCCGTCGAGGCCGAGATTGGCGGCGTCACCGTCGTCGTTCACCGCGACGCGGAGTACCGGCTGATCGACCAGGTGCGCGGCGAGCTGCGTCGCCACGTGCACGTCGTGCCCGCCATCACGCTCGGCCTCGATTCCCATCTCGAGATCGTCCCGCTCACGGCCGCGGGCTCGACGCGCCGGCTCGTGGTGCGCGTGCAGCATCACGCAGTCGCGCCGCACGACGGCGTGGTGCGGCTGCGCGTGCCAGAGGGCTGGACGGTGACGCCGGCCGAGCAGCCGTTCCGGTTCACGCGGAAGGGCGAGCGGACCGCGCTCGGCTTCGAGCTGACCGTGCCGGCGCCGCTCACACCCGGGAGCGTGAGGCTGACGGCCGAGGCCGTCAGTGGGGGGGTGACCTACCGGCGTGCGATGCGGGAAATCGCCTATCCGCACATCCAGACGCACCGCATCTACCAGCCTGCCGAGGCCGTCGTGCGCACGCTCGACCTGCGCGTGGCGCCGGTGCGCGTGGGGTATGTGATGGGAAGCGGCGATCAGGTGCCCGACGCCATCCGCCGCATGGGCCTCGAGGTGACGCTCGTCGACGAGGACGCGCTCAGTGCCGGCGATCTGTCACGCTTCGACGTCATCGTCGTCGGTATCCGCGCGTCGGAGGCGCGGCCCGACTTCGTGTCGGCCAACGGGCGGCTGCTCGAGTTCGCGCGCGAGGGCGGCACGCTGATCGTGCAGTATCAGCAGCCCGACTACGTGGCGCGACAACTCGCGCCGTGGCCCGGCACGATGGCGTCGAGGGTCACCGACGAGACGGCGCCCGTCACCGTGCTCGTGCCCGACCACCCGCTCTTCACGACACCCAACCGGATCGGGCCGGAGGATTGGGCGCATTGGGTACAGGAGCGCAACCTCTATGCGTTCGCGAGCTTCGATCCGCGGTACGAGGCACTGCTGGAGTCGGCCGACCCGGGCGAGCCGCCGCAGCGTGGAGGAATGCTCTACACGCGCCTGGGCGAGGGACACTTCGTCTACACGGCCTACTCGTGGTTTCGCCAGCTGCCGGCCGGCGTGCCCGGCGCCTACCGGCTCTTCGCCAACATGATCAGCCTGGGAGCGGATTAGGAGAAAACAGGCTACGTAGCCTACGTAGGCTACGTAGCCTACGTAGGCTGTCTGGTGAGGCTGCCTATTCCCCCTCGTACTCCTTCAGGAACCCCTCGAACTCGCGCAGGTGCTCTTCCTCGTCGCCCAGGATGGTGACGACCATGTCCTGCGTGACGTAGTCGACGCCGTCGCACGCCTTGATCAGCTTGTTGTAGTGCGCGATGGCGCCCTGCTCGGCATCGATGACGCCCTTGATGATGGCCACCACGTCGCGGGTGTCCTTGGGGGGCTGCAGCGACTTCTGGCCCGCCTTGAACTTGAAGCTGCCGGGCACCACGCCCGAGAGCGTCTTGATGCGGCGGGCGAACTGCTGCGCGTGGCCGATTTCGGCCGTGACGTCCGCACCGAGGCTCTTCTTGATTTCTTCGGCTCGCACGCCGTCGAGATTGACCGACGCGCTGATGTAGTTCATCACCGTCTCGATCTCCATCCAGTAGGCTTCCGTCAGGAGATTGATGATTTCGTCGCGCTTGGCCTTGTTCTTGATAATGGGCATCGGTGGGGTCCTTTCAGGGAAGCGCGGAGGGCGCTTCTGCAGGGGGACTCGGACAATTGTATCCAAATCCCATGGACGACAGGCTCGACCTCGGCCTCGATCACCCCGTGTCGGTGCGGCGCGTCGAAGGGACACCGCCGCTCGCCGGACGGGCCGCGCTGGTGCTCGCACACGGAGCCGGCGCGCCGCACACGCACCCGTTCATGACGGCCATGGCGCGCGAAATCGCCGCGCTCGGCCCGGACGTCTGGACGTTCAACTTTCCCTACATGGACGCGCGGCGCCGGCTGCCCGACCGGTTGCCGGTGCTGACGGCCTGCTTCTCGGCGGTGGCGGCCCACGTGCTCGCGGCCACCGCAGGGCGCCCCGTCTTCCTGGGCGGCAAGTCCATGGGCGGGCGGGTCGCGACGCACGTGGCGGCGCACGCCTCGGTGGCCGGTGCGCTGGCCGGCATCGTGTGCCTCGGCTATCCACTGAGGCCGCCATCGGGCGCGCGCACCGACAGGACCTCTCACCTGGCGCATCTCGACGTGCCCGTGCTCGTCGTGCAAGGCACCCGCGACCCGTTCGGCAGCCCCGACGACATCCGCGACGCCTTCGCGGTGGTGCCCGCGGCGGTCACCGTCGTTCCCGTCGAGGGGGGGCACTCATTCGAGGTGCCACGCCGCCTCGGCGTCGGGCAGCAGGACGTCTACGCGCGCGCCGCGGCGGCCATCACGGCGTGGATGGCCTCGCTCACCGGGGGACGCTAGCCCGGGCGCTGACGTGTGCCGGACGCATCCGGCTCGATTCGCGCCGGGGCGGTGCGCTGGTCCGATGCTCCGTCGTTGCGACCGCCGGCGCGTACGAGCGCGACGCCGGCCGCGAGGCCGGCGACGCCGAGCAGCGTGGCCTGCCACGACACTTCGGTCGAGCCAAGGCCGAGGCGTTCCGCCCACTGCGGCTCGCGGGCGAGCGTGGCGACAAGGCCGTTGTTCAGCGCGTGCACCGCCATGCTCGTCACGATGCTGCCCGTCCGCCACGCGGCATAGCCGAGCACGATGCCGAGCGCGAAGGTCGGCAGGAGCCTGTAGATGGAGGCGTGGGCCAGCCCGAAGAGGAGCGCCGAGATGACGATGGCCGGCCACATGCCCAGCCGCCGCAGGCCGCGCATGATGAAGCCGCGGAAGAGGAGCTCCTCGCACACGGCAGGCAGCAGCGCCACGAACAGCCACGTCGTCCACAGGGGCAGCGGCTCGTCACCGAGCATGAGCACGCGCTCGAGGGCGCGCACGAGCGAGTCGGGCGGCGGGAAGAGGCGCGTGGCGATGCCGCCGATGGCGAGCCACGCGGTGGCCCCGACGAGCGCGGCCCCGGCGAGCGCGAGCACGCGCGGCCGGGCGAGCAGGAAGGTGCCGGACGGCGACAACCGCAATGCGGCCGTCAGCGCCACGGCCGGCAGCAGGAAGAAGGCCACCTGCGTCGTCGCGAGCGCGACCGGCACGGACCGGTCCACGAGCCACAGGCTGCCGTAGAAGGCGCTGACCAGCGCGACGGCGAACAGCGTGAACGCCATGGCCGGCGTCGGCGTCTGGCCGGGCCTCGGCTCGAGTCCGACGAGCGCGCGCCAGGGCTCCTTGCCGCCGAGCAGCACCTGCTCGCGCTGGAACACGCGCGTGGCGAAGGTGATGGCGAGCGAGGCGTAGGCGAGCGACGAGACGAGCGTGAGGAACACGAGATCGCCGTGCGCCTCGCCAACGAGCAGGCTCTTCGTGAGGAGGGCGATGTTCACGATGGGCACGAACGCCGTCCAGGCGTTCAGCTCGATGCCGGGCAGCATCGTGACGCTCGCCGGCATCACGAGCAGCAGGTAGGCGGGCGTCAGGAAGTTCTGGCCGTCCTTGAAGTCCTTGGCGAGGACCGCGACGGCGAGGAAGACGGCCGCCGTGGTGAGCGTCACGGGCACGAGCATGAGCGCCGTCAGCACGAACGCCAGCGGCTCCATCTGCCCGGCGCCGCCCGGCATGACGCGGCCGACGGTGAAGGCGAGGCTCACGAGGTTGACCGTCGCGGTGACCGCCGAGATGAGCCAGACCGCCAGGAACTTCCCCGAGACGATCTCGGCCGAGGTCACCGGCGCGCACAGCAGCGTCTGCATCGTGCCGCGCTCCTTCTCGCCGGCCGTCATGTCCACCGCCGGATAGAAGCCGCCGAAGAGCGAGAGCGAGACGAGGAGGAACGGCAGGAAGTTGCCGAGGACGTAGCCGGCCTGGCGAGCGGCCGGGGCGACGTCGCGTGCGGTCAGATCGAGCAGTCGGCCGAAGCCGTCGGGAAGGCCGCGGGCCGACTCGCGCTGCGCGACCGCCTTGTCGCGCCACGACTCGAGGTGATCCACGAGCCGGCGCCTCGCCCGGCGCGATTCCTCGCGCACCGAGTCGTAGTACACGCTGATGCCGAGCGCTTCGCCCCGCTCGAGCCGCGCGTCGGCCCCGGGCCACACCACGAGCACCGCGTCAGCACGTCGCGCCGTCACCAGCATGCGGGCCGCGGCGAGCACCGGATTCTCGGCTTCGCGCTCCTGCCCGCCCTGTCGCCCGCCGTCCCGCGTGGCGTCTTTTTCGTCGCCGCGCTCGACGTCGAGCGGTGGCGGCGCCAGCGTGCCGCGCTCGAGACCGTCGCGCACCTCGGCCGTGATCCCGAGCCACGGCTTGAAGTCGAGCAGCGCTCCGGCCTCCGTGTCGGCCGCTCCGTGCGGGACGCCGCCCCACACGGCCACCACGCTCGGACTGCGCTCGCCCTCCTCGGCGCGCGATTCCTGCAGCCGGCTGAGGCCCATGAGCATCAGCGGGTAGATGATGACGGGCAGCCCCACCATCATGAGCAGCGTCCGGCGATCGCGAAGCGTCTCGCGCAGTTCCTTGAGGAAGATCGTCGTGACGTGTCCGCCGCGCATCACACGCCCTCCGCCAGGACGGGCTCGCCGATGAGCGCGAGGAAGGCGTCGGTCAGGTTCGTCTGGCGCGATCGCTCGAGCAACCCTTCGAGCGGACCCTGATCGACCACGCGCCCGCGGTGGAGCAGGTAGATCCGATCGCACAGGTACTCGGCCTCGCCCATGATGTGCGTCGAGAACAGCACCGCGCGTCCTTCCGCCTTCTCGCGACGGATCGTCTCGACGATGAAGCGGCCGCTGATGATGTCGAGGGCGGTGGTCGGCTCGTCGAGGACGAGGACGTGGGGATCGTGCAGGAACGCGCGCGCGATGTTGGCGCGCTGCCGCTGGCCCGACGAGAGCGTCCCGCAGGGACGGTCGGCGAACGCCGTCATGTCGAGCTGGGCGACGAGCGCCTCGATGCGCGGCCGCCGCGTCGCGTCCGGCATGCCGTACAACCGGCCGAAGTAGTCGAGCACCTCGCGCGGCGTGAGCCGCTGATAGAGCTGCGTATCGCCGGAGAGGAACCCGAGCCGGCGCTTGGCCTCGAGCGGGTGCTGCCGGATGTCGAGCCCGGCCACGTGCACCGTGCCCGTGTCGGGCGACAGGATGCCGGCCAGCATCCGCAACGTCGTGGTCTTGCCCGCGCCGTTCGGTCCGAGCAGTCCGACGATCTCGCCCGGTGCGACGTCGAGCGAGACGTGCGAGACGGCGTCGACGCCAGGAAAGTGCTTCGAGAGGTCGCGCGCGGCGAGCGCGGCATTCGTGTCGGGCATCTGGGTCGCGGGCTCCTCGGCTGGCAGACAGGGTAGCAGAGCCCGCCGGCACGCCGTCGCGCGGCACGCCGCCAGGGCGAGCCTGCCGCCCTCCGGTTATACTCCCGGTCGCGGAGGCGACTTCATGCTCACGGCCCTGGTCCTGTCCATCACCCTGCACACCGTACCGGCCGCCCTCTCTCCCCAGGCTGCGGCGCAGACACCGGCTCGCGAGCCTCACGCCCGCCCGGTCGTCGAGCTCGCTCCCGGGACGACCTACGACGCGGCGATCCCGACGCTCGCGCAGGTCGTCGGCCACGACTTCGGCCAGGAGATCACCTCGCCGGCCGACATCGTCCGGTACCTCCGCGCGCTCGCCGAGGCGGCGCCCTCGCGCACCGCGCTCGTCGAGTACGGGCGCACCTGGGAAGGACGGCCCCTGCACGTGATGGCCATCGGGTCGCCGGAGCGGATCTCGCGGCTCGATGCGGTGAAGGCCGATCTCCGCCGGCTGGCCGACCCCCGCGGGCTCGCGTCTGCCGATGCCGACGGGCTCGTCGCCCGCCTGCCCGTGGTCGTCTGGCTGCTGCACGCGGTGCACGGCAACGAGATCTCCTCGTCGGATGCCGCGCTCGCCGAGGCGTATCACCTGCTGGCGGCGCGGGGCGACGCGAAGGTCGACACCATCCTGCGCGAGGCGATCGTGCTCATCGACCCGCTGCAGAATCCCGATGGCCGTACGCGTTTCCTCACGCACACGCTGTTCGGCCGCGCGGCCGTGCCCGACGCCGAGCCGGCCGCCGTCGAGCACGACGAGGCGTGGCCCGGCGGACGCTCGAATCACTACCTCTTCGACATGAACCGCGACTGGTTCGCGCAGACGCAGGAGGAAACCCGGGGACGCGTCGCGGTGTTCCTCGAGTGGTACCCGCACGTGGTGGTCGACCTTCACGAGATGGGCGGCGACTCGTCGTACTACTTCGCGCCGCCGGCCGAGCCCTTCAACCCGCACATCACGAAGGCGCAGGCCGGATGGTTCGAGGCGTTCGGGCGCGCCAACGCGGAGCGCTTCGACGAGCGCGGCTTCTCGTATTTCGTCCGCGAGACCTTCGACAGCTTCTATCCCGGGTACGGTGAATCGTGGCCCATCTTCCACGGCGCCATCGGGATGACCTACGAGCAGGCCTCGTCGCGGGGCCTCGCCTGGCGGCGTGAGGACGGCACCGTGCTCACCTACGGGCAGGCCGTGCTGCAGCACTTCACGGCGGCGCTCTCGACCGCGCACACCGCCGCCGTCAACCGGGAGAAGCTGCTCCGCGACTTCCTCGACTACCGGCGCAGTGCCGTCGCAGAGGGCGGCGAGGGCATCCGGGCCTACCTCATCGCGCCCGGACGCGATCCGGGTGCGGCGCGGCGGCTGGCGGCGCTCGTCGCGCAGCAGGGGCTCGAGATCCGCCGTGCCACGGCCGCCTTCAAGGTTGGGGGACGCGAGTTCCCGGCGGGCACCTTCATCGCACCGACCGCGCAGCCGGGTGCCCGCATGCTCCGCAACCTCCTCGACGAGCACGTGGCTCAGCCCGAGGAGTTCGTCAAGGAGCAGGACCGCCGCCGGCGGGAGAGACGGCCGGATCAGATCTACGACGTCACCGCCTGGAGCCTCCCGCTGCTGTACGACGTGGAGGTCGTGACCGCGTCCTCACCGATCGACGTGGCCACCGAGGCGCTCGAACCGGCGCCCACCACGCCGGTGTCTGCGGCGAAGGTAGCCTATCTGGTGCCCTGGGGCAGCGCCGCGCCGGCGTTCGTCGCCGAGGCGCTGCACTCGGGGCTGAAGCTGCGGCACACCATCGAGCCGTTCACGCTCGGCGGCCGGCGCTTCGAGACCGGCACCGTCATCATCCGCCTCGCCGAGAACGCCGACGCGCTCGCCTCGAAGCTGGGACCGCTCGCGGCCCGGCACGGGGTCGAGCTCGTCGCGGCCGACAGCAGCTACACCGAGGACGGGACGTCGTTCGGCAGCAACTCCGTGGTGGCGCTCAAGGCCCCGCGTGTGCTGCTGGCCTGGGATGCGCCGGCGTCGAGCCTGTCGGCCGGGTGGGCGCGCTACAGCCTCGAACGGCGTTTCGGTCAGCCGGTGACGGCGGTGCGCGTGGCCACGCTCGCCCGTGTCGACCTGCGGCGCTACGACGTCATCGTGCTGCCGGCGGGCACCTACTCGGCCATCCAGGGCGAGTCGCTGCGCCGAGTGAAGGACTGGGTTGGCGCGGGCGGCACGCTCGTCACGCTCGGCGAGGCCTCGCGCTGGGCCTCGCGCGAGAACGTCGGGCTGCTGGAGACGCGGACCGAGCTGCGCGACGGGCGGCTCGACATCGAGGCCACGGAGAAGGAGCCGAAGAAGAACGAGCCGCAGAAGGCCATCGACCTCGAGAAGGCGCTCCAGCCGGATCGGGAGCCGCCCGAGAACACCCCGGGAGCCATCCTCCGGGTGATCCTCGATCGCGAGCACTGGCTCTCGTCGGGCACCGACGGCGAGATCCAGGTGGTCGTCGAAGGCAACCGCGTCTTCCGCCCGCTGGCGTTCGACAAGGGCCGCAACGTGGGACTGTATGCGCCGCGCGAGAAGCTCGTGGCGAGCGGACTCGTGTGGAACGAGGCGCGCGACCAGCTCGCCAACAAGGCGTACCTGCTCTACCAGCCGCTCGGCCGCGGGCACATCGTCGCCTTCGCCGAGGATCCGAACTACCGGGCCTTCACCGAGGCGGCGTCGATGCTGTTCATGAACGCGGTGCTGCTCGG
>JAHDVQ010000014.1:0-8423 GCA_023384595.1 Vicinamibacteraceae bacterium
CCACTGGGCGCGCGAAGTGCGCCACGCCTCGCGCGAGATTCTCAACCGGCTCCGCCCGCTCCTGGGTGAGGCCACAGTGACGCGGCTCCGCGTCGAGATCCGTTCATGAGCGCATCGACGGTTCCCATGGTCGCGGCCGAGGCCGTGACGCGCATCGGCATCATCGGATCGGGCACGATGGGCAACGGCATCGCCCAGGTGTTCGCGGCGCACGGCTTCGAGGTCCGTGTGAACGACGTGGCGCGGCCCGCCCTGGACCGCGCGAAGGCGAGCATCGAGAAAAGCCTCGCGAAGTTCGTCGAGAAAGGGAAGCTCTCCGCCGAGGAGCGTGACGCCACGCTCGGCCGGCTGGCGTTCGAGACGGCGATGGACGTCCTGGCCGACTCCGACCTCGTGGTCGAGGCCATCGTCGAGGACGAAGTGACGAAGCTCACGCTCTTCACGACGCTCGACGCGATGCTCCGGCCCGAAGCGGTCATCGCGAGCAACACCTCGTCGATCTCGATTACGACGCTCGCCGCGGCCACGAAGCGACCCGACCGTGTGCTCGGCATGCACTTCATGAACCCCGTGCCGCTCATGCCGCTCGTCGAGCTGATTCGCGGCCAGGCGACCTCGGACGAGGCCATGGCGCTTGCCAAGGCGCTCTGCACGCGGCTGGGGAAGACGCCCGTCGAGGCGCAGGATTACCCGGGCTTCATCGCGAACCGCATCCTGATGCCCATGATCAACGAGGCCGTCTACTGCGTCATGGAGGGCGTGGGCACGCCCGAGGACATCGACGCGGTGATGAAGCTCGGCATGAACCACCCGATGGGGCCGCTCACGCTCGCCGACTTCATCGGCCTCGACGTGTGCCTGGCGATCCTGAACGTGCTGCACGAGGGCCTCGGCGACTCGAAGTACCGTCCGTGCCCCCTCCTGCGCCGTATGGTCGCCGCCGGACATCTGGGCCGGAAGAGCGGACGCGGGTTTTATCAGTACTAACGCGTGCCGGCTACGGGCTACAGGCTACGGGCTACGGGCGCTGTCCGGGCTCCGGCCAGGCCTTGGCCTTACCCGTAGCCTGTAGCCTGTAGCCTGTAGCCCATGCTTGATCTCGTCCTCGCATCGGCCTCGCCGCGGCGTGTGCACTTGCTCGAGGCGGCGGGGTGGACCTTCTCCGTCGCGCCCGTGGACGCCGACGAGTCGGTGCTCGACGGGGAGTCGCCAGAGGACTACGTCCGTCGTGTCGCTTTGGCGAAAGTCCGCAGCGGAATCTGCCGGAATCCCGGCAAGCTCATCCTCGCCGCGGATACCGCCGTCGTCGTCGACGGCCAGGTCCTTGGCAAGCCCGCCTGCGCAGCGGATGCCCGAAGAATGCTGAAATTGCTGGCCGGGCGTGAGCACGTGGTGCTCACCGGCGTCGCGCTCGGAGACGGCCGCCGCGAGGCGGTCGAGGTGGTCCGCACCCGGGTACGCTTCTTGATGCTCACCGAGGCGGAGATCGACTGGTACGTGGCGAGCGGTGAACCGGAAGGCAAGGCCGGCGGATACGCCATCCAGGGCAGGGCTTCCCGATTCATCGACTGGATCGAAGGGTCGTACACTAACGTCGTGGGCCTGCCCGTCGCCACCGTGCATCGCCTGCTCGAGGACTGGACGAACCCCGCCGGCCGCCCGAAGCCAACGACCGCTCCGGGGCCGCGCGTCATTGACCCGTTGTGACCGGGCGCATATCCTGAAAGGGAGTGTGCCGTCCCCCAACTCCTTATGTCACACAAAGCTGCGAAGATCGGACTCACGAGCGTGGTGCTGCTCACGGCCTTCCTCGGCCTGCTGATGACCACCCTCAGTGAGGGCACCGCCTACTACAAGCACGTCGACGAAGTGATGGTGCAGCCGGCCGAATGGTACGGCAAGAAGCTCCAGCTGCACGGGCACGTGGTCGACGGATCCATCCTGCGCAAGCGCGACTCGCTCGACTATCGTTTCCAGATTCACGCCAACGGCCAGGTGGTGAACGCGACCTACAAGGGCATCGTGCCCGACACGTTCAAGGACGGCTCGGAAGTGGTCGTGAAGGGGATGCTGACGCCCCAGGGCTTCGAGGTCGAGCCCAACGGTGTGATGGCCAAGTGCCCGTCGAAGTACGAGGCCTCGAAGACGGGGCCGACGGGGAGCGCCGTTGCACCACGTTCCTACTGATCGCGTCGGCTGGCGGCGCCCGGCCGGGTCCCGCCGCCTCGTTGTCTGTCGCTATTGGTCGTTCGCGTTGGTGCCGTGGCTCGCACCCGGTGTCTGCTCCGGGTGCGGCCCAGCCGGAGGTCGCGTGTAGACCGTCCTCTCGAGGACAGGAAGCCCCCAGGTCGCCATGTCCAGTCTCGGCACGTTCACCCTGCTTGCCGCCTTCGTCGTCGCCGCCTACGCCGCGGCGATGTCGGTGGCCGGCGCCCGCCGCCGCAACACGCGTCTCATCGAGAGCGGCATCGGCGCCTTCTACCTCGTCGCGGCCCTGATGACCGTCGGCACGGCCCTCATCGTGCACGCCTTCGTCACGGGGAACTACGCCATCCGCTACGTCGATCGGTACTCCGACGCGGCCATGCCCTTTTTCTACAAGCTCACGAGCTACTGGGGCGGCCTCGACGGCTCGATCATGTTCTGGGTGTTCCTCCTGTCGATCTTCGGATCGATCGCGGTCTGGAAGAACCGCGAGCAGTACCGCGAGCTGATTCCCTACGTGGTGGCCACCATCGCCGTCGTGGAGATGTTCTTCCTGTTCCTGATGGTGGTGCACAACAACCCGTTCTCGACCTATCTGACGCAGGCGCCGGCCGATGGGCGCGGGCTGAATCCGCTGCTCCAGAACCCGTACATGGTCATCCACCCGCCGTCGCTCTACATCGGGTTCGTCGGCATGACCATCCCGTACGCGTTCGGGCTGGCGGCCCTGATTACCGGCTATCTGGACGACTCGTGGCTGCGGGCCGTGCGGCGCTGGACCCTCATCAGCTGGCTGTTCCTCTCGTTCGGCCTCGCCCTGGGGATGATCTGGGCGTATGAAGAGCTCGGGTGGGGCGGCTACTGGGGTTGGGATCCGGTCGAGAACGCGGGGCTGCTGCCCTGGTTCACGGCGACGGCCTTCCTGCACTCGGTGCTCGTGCAGGAGCGCCGGGGCATGCTGCGCGTGTGGAACGTGACGCTCGTCATCACGACGTTCTTCCTCACCATCTTCGGCACGTTCATGACGCGCTCGGGCGTCGTGCAGTCGGTGCACGCCTTCGGCGAGGACCGCGAGCTGGCGTGGATGTTCACGGTCTTCATGGTCGCGATCCTGACGTTCAGCTTCGGACTGGTGATCTACCGGCTCCCCCTGCTGAAGTCGCGGCACGAGCTCGACTCGTGGGCGTCGAAGGAGGCGGCCTTCCTCGCCAACAACTGGGTGCTGCTGTTCTCGGCGCTCTTCGTCCTCTTCGCGACGATGTACCCGACAATCAGCGAGGCGCTCACCGGGCAGCGGCTGACGGTCGGGCCGCCGTTCTTCAACAAGTGGATGATGCCCATCGGGCTCATCCTCCTCTTCCTGACCGGCGTCGGGCCGCTGCTCGCCTGGCGGAAGAGCACGGTGTCGAACCTGGTCTACCAGTTCCGGTGGCCCGCGGTCGCCGGCATCGTCGTCGGCGGCGGGCTGTGGCTCGCCGGACTGCGCGTGTGGTCGTCGGGCCTCTGCTTCGCGCTCTCGGCGTTCGTGACCGCGACGATCGTGCAGGAGCTGTGGCGGGGCGCGCGCGTGCGGCAGAAGGCCACGGGGACGGACGTCTTCACGGCGATGATCGGGCTCGTGTCGAAGTCGCACCGCCGCTACGGCGGCTACATCGTGCACCTTGGCATCGTGCTCATGTTCCTCGGGTTTGCCGGCGAGGGGTACAAACAGGAGGACCAGGCGCTGCTGCAGCCGGGGCAGTCGATCTCGGTGGGCCACTTCACGGTCACGCACCAGGCCGTCACGGTGCGCGACGACGGACAGAAGCAGATGGTGTCGTCCGAGGTGCTGGTGGCCAGCGACGGGAAACCGGCCGGGACGATGACGCCCGCCAAGCACTTCTATCGCAAGCGCGAGGACGAGCCGACCACGGAGGTCGCCATCCGGCGCGCGTTCTGGGAAGACCTCTACATCGTGATGCCCGCCTTCGACGTGCAGAACCAGACGGCGACGCTGCACGTGGTCATCAACCCGCTGGTGAACTGGATCTGGGCGGGCTTCGGCATCCTGGCCCTCGGCACGCTCATCGCCATGCTGCCCGAGAGCTCGTTTGCGTTCGTGTCGGCCCGGGCGCCCGAGGGGGCGGCGGCCGAGGCGGCGAAGTAGCGTGTCCCGAGGCGCGAGAACGACGTCCATGGCTACGACGACCGAGGGCCCGACCTTCCGACCCTGGCATTTCTTCCTCCTGGTGGGCATGGCGGCCGCCACCGTCGCCGTGCAGCAGGCGTCGAGCACCGACGCCGGCCACCTCGTGTTCATGAGCCTGGCGATCGTGTCCGCGGGGTACGCGGGGGTGATGGTCCTCAGGACCATCGGCCCACTCGTGTCGGACGAGGCGGGTGAGGCGAGGACGAGCCGCGGGGCGCGCACCCGGGCCGCCCTCGAACGCGAGAAGGCGCTCGTCCTCCGGTCGATCAAGGAGTTGGAGTTCGACCGGGCCATGGGCAAGGTCGCCGATGCCGACTTCAACGACATGGTGTCGCGGCTGCGCGCGCGTGCCATCGGTCTGATGCAGCAGCTCGACGAGCGGCCGGCCGACTACCGTGCGGCCATCGAGCGCGAGGTGGCCGCGCGGCGTGGCCGCGGGGCGGAACCCCGGCCGGCGGGCGGTCCGGACGAGCGCGTGGCCGCGCGCCTGTGCGGCGCGTGCGACACGCGGAACGAGGCCGACGCGCGCTTCTGCAAGCAGTGCGGCGCGCCGCTGGCGACGGCGTGAGCCGCCGCGAGAACCGACGATGAGACGACCCCGCTACGCATGCCCCGCCTGGATCCGGCAGAGCGCGACGACGCTGGCCCTGCTGGCGGTTTCGATCGCGGCGGCCTCGGCCCAGATGCCCGATGCCGGGCAGATGTCCGGCGTGCCCCTGCCGACCACCGATTTGCCCGACGGCGTGGTGTCGGTGCGCGTCGTGCGCGGCTCGCTGGCCAACAACGTCGTGAACCAGGTCGTCGAGCTGCACGCCGGCCACGCTGGCGGCCAGACGCTTCGGGCCACCACCGACGAGACCGGCCGCGCCACCTTCACCGGGGTCGCGCCGGGGACCGAAGTCCACGCCTACGCGATGGTGGACGGCCAGGCCATCCAGTCGCGCGACTTCCTCGTGCCGCCGTCGGGCGGCATTCGTGTCGTCCTCGTCGCGGGAACCGCAGGAGGCGGAGCGTTGTCGGCGCCCGGCGAGACGCCCGCCGGGCAGGCACCGCCCGTGTCGGCCGCGCCGGCGCAGCCCGGTACGGTCAGCCTTGGTGGACAGACGCGCTTCATCGTCGAGATGGGCGACGAGGAGCTCGAGGTCTATTACCTCGTCGACATCGTCAACGGGACGCCGGCGCCCGTCGAGACGGCTCCGCTCGTGTTCGAGATGCCCGCCGGAGCGCAGGCGACCACGGTGCTCGAAAACTCGTCGCCGCAGGCGGTGGCCGACGGGCCACGCGTCGCCGTGAGCGGGCCGTTCCAGCCGGGCGTGACGACCGTGCAGATGGCGTTCCGCTATCCGTACAACGGGCCGCGCGTGGCATTCGGGCTGGCCTTGCCCGCGTCGCTCACCCAGACGTCGATTGCCGTGAAGAAGGTGGGGGCCATGGAGTTCCACTCGGCCCAGGCGCCCAACCACCGCGACGTCCCGCTCGAGAACGACGTGTACATCATGGCGAACGGCCCCGGAGTGGCGGCGGGCCAGACGCTCAACTTCGAGCTGGTCAACCTGCCGTACCACAGCCGCGTCCCGCGGTACACGGCGCTCGTGCTGGCCGTGCTCATCTTCGGCGCTGGCGCCTGGATCGCGATGAGCGGCCCGGTCGGTGCGGATCCGGCCTCCATCAAGCGGCTCGAATCGCGGCGCGAGCAGCTGCTCGGCGAGATCGTGCGGCTCGACGACCAGCACGCGGCGGGCCGGCTCGACGCGGCGCGCTATCAGGCGCGCCGGCGCGACGCGGTGGCACAACTCGAAGCGGTCTATACGGAGCTGGACGCGGCCGGCGAGGCCGTGCTCGTGGATCCGGCAGGCGGCCCCGCCGCCGAACCCGTGGCGCCGGCGCGCGTCAGGACGGCCCACTAACCGCGACGTGAACCCAGCGTGCCTGTGCGAGCCCCGTTCGACTTCACCACGCTGACGGTGACCGACGTCTCGCGTCACTTCGGGCGCCGCAAGGCGCTCAACCGCGTGACGTTCACGTGCGAGGCGGGGCACATCATCGGGCTGCTCGGCCCGAACGGGGCAGGCAAGTCGACGCTCCTGTCGATTCTGGCGACGCTGGCCTCGCCGACGCTGGGCGTGGTGCGCTACGGCGGCACCACGGCGCGCGAGGCGGGGCCCGCGATCCGGGCGCGGCTCGGCGCGCTCGGGCACGATCTGTATCTCTATCCGGAACTGACCGCCCGCGAGAACCTGCGGTTCTTCGCGCGCCTCTACGAGGTGGACGACGCGGCGGGTCGCGTCGAGGCGGCGCTCACGCGCGCGGGGCTCGCCGATCGGGGCGACGATCTGGTGTCGGGATTCTCGCGCGGGATGCGTCAGAAGCTCGCGCTCGAGCGCGCGCTGCTGCACGGTCCGCGGCTGGTCCTCCTCGACGAGCCGTTCACCGGGCTCGACGACGCGGCCACGCAGGCGCTCGTCGCGCGCCTCGTCGCGCTCAAGCAGGAGGGCGTGATCGTACTGCTCACCACGCACGACCTCGACGTGGTGGATGGCCTGCTCGACCAGGTCCTCGTGCTCCAGAACGGGCGGCTCGTCACCGACGAACGGCAGCCGGCGACGGGCCTGCGCGCGCGGTTCCGGCGTGTGCTCGCGGGCGAGGCGCGCTGACCATGGCCGCGCCTGGCACGCTTCGTCGCTTCCTCGCCACCGCGTGGCTCATCACGCGCAAGGACATCACCGTCGAGTGGCGGAGCCGCGAGATCATCTACACGACGGTGTTCTTCGCGGCGTCGTGCATCCTGGTGTTCGCCTTCGGCTTCGTGAAGGACGGCCGTCCGATCGACGACGTGGCCTCGGCGATCCTGTGGATCGCCATCGCGTTCTCCGGCACGCTGGCGCTCGGGCGCACGTTCGAGCGCGAACGCTACAACGAGACGCTGCAGGCGCTGATGCTGGCGCCAGCCGACCGGCCCGCGATCTATGCGGGGAAGCTCGCGGGCATCCTGCTGCTGATGCTGGCCGTCGAGGCGGTGCTCGTGCCGCTCGTCGCGCTGCTCTTCCAGGCGCCGCTCTTCCGCCAGCCGGTGCTGCTGGTCGCGCTGTTGGGCTCCGGCACGCTGGGGTACGCCGCCGTGGGCACCCTGTTTGCGGCCATGCTCGTCCGTGCCAGGAGCCGCGACGTCCTGCTGCCGGTCCTCTTGTATCCGATTACCATTCCCGTCATCATCGCGGGAGTCAGGGGCACGGCGGCGGCGATGGCGCCAGACGGGGGCGAGATGGCCCGCGCCTGGGTCTCGATGCTCGTCTTCTTCGATGTCGTCTTTCTCACGCTGTCGCTCTGGACCTTCGAAGCCGTGATGACCGAGTGAGCCCGATGCTGAAGCGACTGTTCGTTCCCGCCCTCTTCGTGGCGGCCGTGATGCTGGCCGTCTCGCCGCTGCTCGTGGCGCGCGCGCCGCTCGAGACGACGATGGGGCTGGTGCAGAAGATCTTCTACTACCATGTCCCGTCGGCGATGGTGATGTTCCTGGCCGCGTTCGTGTGCGGCATCGCCAGCGCGGTCTACCTGTTCGGCCGCCGCCCGGGCGCCGACCGCGTGGCCGTGGCCGCCGCCGAGGTCGTCGTGCTCTTCGGCATCATCGTGCTGGTCACGGGGCCGCTGTGGGCGCGGAAGGCGTGGGGCGTGTGGTGGCAATGGGACGCGCGGCTCACCTCGACGCTCGTCCTCTGGATGATCTTCAATGCCTACCTGTTGCTGAGGAAGTACGGCGGGCCCGGCTCGGACCGCCTCGCCGCGGGCGTCGCGTTGTTCGGCATGGCCAACGTGCCGTTTGTCTACTGGTCGGTGAACGTGTGGCGCACGCTGCACCCGAAGACGAGCGTCGTGATGACGCTCGACCCGGCGATGCGGCCGGCCTTCTGGTGGTGTGTGACGGCCTTCGTCTGCCTCTTCCTGGCCGTGCTGGCGGCGCGCGTGCGGCTCGAAGAGGAGCGGACGCGGCTCGAGGAGCTGTATCTGCAGCTCGATGACTGAGTGGGGACTT
>JAHDVQ010000014.1:8523-12947 GCA_023384595.1 Vicinamibacteraceae bacterium
CCGGATCAGGCGGCCAACCAGGACTACGTGCCGGTCGATCAGCTCCCGCAGGACGAGGGGCTCCCGGCGGCGCCGCTCGTCATGACGGCCTACGGGTTCGCCTGGGTGATGCTAGCCATTTACCTGTGGTCGATCTGGCGGCGCCTCGGGCGCGTCGAACATGAGATGGCGTCGGTGCGGGCTCGCATCGAGCAGGGGCGCGGGCAGCCCTAGGCGCTAGACCTGTCCGCCCGAGGGGGAGGGCAGGGAAGCGCAGGAAAAGCAGGGGCAGGGAAGCGCCGGGAAGCGCACGTGAAGCGCGAGAGGGAGGACGTCAGTGTTTGCCGATATGGGAGCGGGGCATTTTCTCTACATCCCCGCGACGATGCTCCTCGGCCTTATCATCGGGTGGATCCTCGGATCGCGCGCGGCGACCGATGCCTACCAGGCCGAGCTGCGACGCCGTGAGGCGCGCGCGCGTCGCAACGAACCGAAGGCGACAGAGGCGACGGAGGCAACGTAGCCTACAGAGCCTAGCCCATGTAGCCTGTCATTTGCCCAGCGCGAGCCGCTTGGCCAACCCTTCTGGCAGGCCGGCTTTCCGAATCTTCTCCTGAGCCGCCTCGATGTCGTAGGGCACTCGATGCCAGGCGAAGGCGGCACGCTCGCTGTCGTAGACCCCGAAGGCCGCCCGCGGGTCGCCGTCCCGCGGCTGTCCCACCGAACCCGGATTGATCAGGTAGCGCCGCGACGGATCGAGCAGCACCTCGGTCGTCGGCGCCGACTCGTTCACGATCAGATCGAAGCCTTCCTGCGACAGCCAGTAGCCAATGGCCACGTGCGTATGGCCGAAGAAGCAAACGGGCTTGCTCGTGCCCCTCAAGGCCTCCACCGCGTCCACCGGCTCGAAGATGTACTCGTCCTCGTCGTCGGGTGAGCCGTGGCAGATCTCGATCTCGCCGAAGTCGACCGGGCCGGTGGGCAGGCGTCCAAGGTAGGCGCGGCGATCAGGCGTGAGCGTGTCGTGCGTCCAGAGCGCCGCGAACCGCGCCGCCTGGTTGAAGCCCTCGGCCGGCTCGATCCCCGAGGACACCTTGTCGTGGTTGCCGCGGATGATGATGTCGGGCTCGAGCTCGCGCACGCGGTCGACGACGGCGTTCGGGTCGGCGCCGTACCCGACGATGTCGCCGAGCACGACGAGGGCGTCGAAGTCTTCGGGCGGAGCCGCGCGGAGCACGGCGTCGAGCGCCTCGAGATTGGCGTGAATGTCGCTCAGCAGCAGGTAGCGCATCGGGCTTCTACCACCCGAGCCGGTGGATCAGGACCTCGACGAGCTCCTCCGACGACGCCGTCGCTGCGTCGAGCCGGAGGTGCGCGAGTTGATAGGCGGCTCGCCGCGCATGATACAGCGATTCGAGGTCGGCGCGGCTCGCGGCCAGGGGGCGACGGCCGTCGGTGGGCACCCGGTCGAGCACCCGCGAGAGCGGAACATCGAGCCAGACGACCACGCCGTCGGCGAGCATCGCCGCGCGGTTGGCCGGGTCGACGAAGGTACCGCCGCCGGTGGCCACCACCGTGTCGGGCACGCCCAGGCAGGCCTGGAGCGCCACGCGTTCGGCCGCGCGAAAATGGCCCTCGCCGCGCAGCCGGAAGATGTCGGCGATGGTCTGTCCCTCGCGGCGTTCCACCTCGACGTCGATGTCCTCGAAGCGCCAGCCCAGACGGCGGGCGAGGGCTCGTCCCACGGTCGTCTTCCCCGCGCCCATGAAGCCGACGAGGTAGACCTTATGCGGCGGCGTCGGTGAGGCGGCGGAGGTCATCGAAGAACCCGGGGTAGGAGACAGCCACGGCCTCGGCCCCGACGAGTTGACTGGGGGCCTCGGCCCCGAGGGCGGCCAGGGCGAAGGTCATGGCGAGCCGGTGGTCGCCAGCGGCATCGGCGCTGCCGCCCCGGAGGCGGGAGGGCGTGACCTCGAAGCCATCGGCCCATTCCTCGATGCGGGCGCCCAGGGCGCGCAGACCGGCCGCGAGCGCGGCGATGCGGTCGGCCTCCTTCGTGCGCAACTCGGCCGCACCGTCGACGCGGAAGCCCGCGCCGAAGATCCCGAGCAGGGCGAGGACCGGCAGTTCGTCGATCAGGGCGGGCACGTCGCGGGGGGAAACCCGCACCGCGGTCAGCGGGCCGGCCGACACCGTAATCCGGCCCACGGGCTCGGCGCGCTGCTCGCCCACCGGCGCCACGGACACCCGGGCACCCGCCGCCCTGAGGACGTCGAGGAAGGCGAGGCGCCCAGGGTTCAAGCCGACCCCTTGCAGTTCCACCTCGCTTCCGGGGAACACGGCGGCCCCGACGGCCCAGAAGGCGGCCGACGAGGCATCGCCCGGGACGACGAGGTCGTGCGGTGTGACGAGCGCCTGGCCACCGCGCACCGTGACGCGGCGGCCGTCGATGCTGGGCGGCGCGCCGAACGCCGCCAGCGCGCGCTCCGTATGATCCCGGGTAGGCGCGGGCTCGATGACCGTGGTGTCGCCCTCGGCGTGCAGGCCGGCCAGCAACACGGCGGTCTTCACCTGCGCGCTCGGCACCTCGGGCTCGAAGGTGATGGCGCGGAGTGGGCCGCCGTCGATGACCAGGGGGGCGCGGCCCTCACGGGTTTCGATGCGGGCGCCCATTCGGGTGAGCGGGTCGGCGATGCGGCGCATGGGACGCTGACGCAGCGAGCGATCACCATCGAGCACGCTGCGAAAGGGATGGCCGGCCAGGATGCCGGCCAGCATCCGCATCGTGGAGCCGGAGTTGCCGGCATCGAGCGGGTCGACGGGTGCGGTGAGGCGGCCGATGCCACGACCCTCGATACGGACGGCCTCGGCCTCGTGGTCGACCCCGGCGCCAAGGGCGGCGAGGCAGTCGAGCGTCGATCGGCAGTCGCGGCCCGGCGCGTAGTGGTGGAGGGTGGTGCGCCCCCCGGCCAGCGCGGCGAGCATCGCGTAGCGGTGCGAGATGGACTTGTCGCCTGGCAGCACGACGATGCCGCACAGGCGCGCGGCGGGAATCAGGGGACGAGTTGACGGCACGACCGACACGCTGGCGACTATACCCGATGCCGGAAGGTCACCGAAAACAGGGGTTTGGCCGCAATCAGGCTTGACCGGCCATTTTTGGCTGTGCTACTAACGACCGCGAGTTACATGACCATCACCGGCCGCATCCTTCGCCTACGTCTCCGGAGCGTGTTCGACATGCTCGACTTCGTGCAGGTCGTGAGCGACCGGGTCGGGGCGCTGGCCGGTCTCGACGACGACACCATCCACTGGGTCGGCGTGTCGGTGCGCGAATCGGTGATCAACGCCATCAAGCACGGCAACAAACTCGATCGCGACAAGCAGGTGGTCGTCGAGTTCGCCTTCGTGCCGCTCGAGACCCCCTCGTCGCTCGTCATCACCGTCGTGGACGAAGGCGACGGCTTCGACAGCGACGAGGTCGCCGATCCGCTCGCGCCCGAGAACGTGCTGAAGGCGAGCGGCCGCGGCATCTTCTTCATGCGCAACTTCATGGACGACGTCGTGCTGCGGAAGCGACCCGAGGGCGGCATGGAGGTCACCATGACGAAGCGGCTGCCCTCCGTCCCGCACTCCCTCGTTTCCCAGCCCGCGAAGTAGCCGTTGCCTCTCGACGCCCGCCTCGTTGCGACCGCCATCGACGCCGTCCTCGAAGCCGGCGCCATCCAGCGCCGGTACGTCGGCCACGATCTTCAGGTGGCCAAGAAAGGGCGCATCGACCTCGTCACCATCGTCGATCTCGAGGTGGAGCAGCGCGTCCGGAGGATGATCGCCGAGCGCCATCCCGGGCACGCGGTGCTGGCCGAGGAGGCGGCCGGCGCCGACTTCCGGGCGCCGGTGGAGGGGTACTGCTGGGTGTTCGATCCGCTCGACGGCACGAGCAACTTCGCGCACGGCCTGCCCATCTACTCGGCGTCGCTCGGACTCGAACTCGATGGCGAGGTGGTGCTCGGCGCGGTGTACGACCCGAGCCGCGAGGAGCTGTTCTTCGCCGAGAAAGGGGAGGGGGCCTTCCTGAACGGGCGGCCGCTACGCGTGTCGGCGACGGGGCTGCTCGTCGACGGCATGCTCTGCACGGGGTTCCCCTACGATGTGGACGCCTCCGGGGACGACATCCTCGACCTGTTCGGCCGCTTCGTGAGGCGCGGCCGTGCGGTCCGGCGCCTCGGGTCGGCGGCGCTCGACCTGTGCTACGTCGCGGCCGGACGACTCGACGGATTCTGGGAGCGGGGACTGAAGCCCTGGGATACCTGCGCGGGGGCGCTGCTCGTGGCCGAAGCGGGCGGGACGGTCACCACCTGGAGCGGCGGCGCCTATCAGTCGCGCGGCGACCGGCTGGTCGCCACCAACGGGCACCTGCACGAGCAGATGCTCGCGGTGATCGG
>JAHDVQ010000014.1:13047-17613 GCA_023384595.1 Vicinamibacteraceae bacterium
ACCGGCTGGTCGCCACCAACGGGCACCTGCACGAGCAGATGCTCGCGGTGATCGGAGAGTTTCTGAGAGCACGCGGGCCGGGCGCGTGATGCGCGCCTTGGCCCTCCGGTTCGCGAACAGGGGGTCTCCCGACCCCCTGTTCGCCCAGTCTGGATCCGCGCATCGACTGAGGTGGGCTCGGGCCTAGAACCCAATCTGCACGGTGAGCAGCCACGAGTAGTGGCCCAGATCGATCCGGTCGCCCAGGAACTCCTGCTCGAGATCGAGATCCGCGTCGGCCCCGAAATATCGGAACTCGCCGCCGATGAGCACGTTGGTCGTCGCGGGGATGCGCACGCCGCCCAGCACGACGGGACCAAGGGCGTTGCCTTCGTCCCTGTAGCTCGCCCGGAAGATGTTGTCCGCCTCGTCGACGAACTCCCCGGTTTCCGAGTAACGCCAGGCCGCGATGCCCAGCCCGCCGCCGATGTACGGCTGGATGCGGGAGGTGCGCCCGGTGGGGAAGACGCGCGCCGTAAAGGTCACGGGCACGATGCGCAGCTGGAAATCCTGCTCGATCTCGCTGCCGTCGGCATCGACGAGCTCGCGGTAGATGCTCGGCGCGGTGCGCTGGTAGAAGCCGACGCCGGCCCCGACCTCGAGGTAGTCCCCCAGGCCAACGTGCCACTCGCCGCCGAAGGTCCCGCCGCGGAAATCGTCGGAGATGTCGAAGAGGTGTGGGCCGAGGTTCGCGACGAGGGCGTCGCCGTCGACACGGCTGGCCTCGCCCTTCGGCACGAACAGGCCGCCGTAGAGCGTGATGACGTTGTCGGCCAGCGCGGGAGCCGGCGCAAGCAGGAGGCCGCAGACGGCGGCCACGACGAGACGGTGTGAATGGCGCAACACGATGGTGTCCTCCGCTGAACCCTCGGCGCTCGGCCCGGGCTCTGTGTCGTGTCGCTGCAGGCTCTGTGCCACCCGTGGACCGCGGCAATAGCGAAAATCAGGCGCGTTTCAGCGCGATCCGTCGGGACGTGTCCCCGCGCTCGTGTCCGAGACGAGGACACCTGCCCTCAAATGGGGTCAGCGCGGGTGGGGTCAGGTCTGCGATAGCACATACGCGAAAAGGGTCAGGTCTGCGATCGCACAGCAGTTCGAATCTCCCAGGATTCGACGGAGCCTGTGCGATCGCAGACCTGACCCCAGATCTGGCCTGTGCTATCGCAGACCTGACCCCACCCGCCCCCGCCTACGATACAGAGCGACGCCGCCGCCCTCGCACACGCGGTCGAAGCCGTCGACGAGTTCAGGACTGCGGCGGCGAAGCTGGGTGAGCAGGTCGCCGCCCTCGGCGCGCTCCTCGAACAGAATCCAGTCGACGTGGCGCGCCGGAGACTCGAGCGTGAGGGGCCACAACTCGCCGTTGCCCTCGTGCACGAAGTCGCTGAGCACGAACCCCTCGTGCGACAGCTCCTGCATGTAGTGCGCGAGCGAGCCCATGCTGGCGAGCACCTTCTGCTGCGGCCGTCTGAACTGCGGCGCCAGGCACGCCGTCACCGCGCGACGCCCTTCTGCAAACGGCCGATCCCACTGCGCCTCCTGGACCATCGGCGCTTTCGACCAGAGCGGCGGCGCCTCGACGAGGCTCAGGACGCCGATCGCCGTCACGGCCGCAACGCGCAGCAGACGAGGCAGCACGCCGGCCCCGAGGCCGAGCCAGAGCGCCGCCGAGACCACGAGCACCACCATGTAGCGGATGCGGAAGGGATGCCCTTCGTAGAACGCGTAGAGCGGCAACACCGCCGTCATCACGAGCGCCAGCGGCACCCACGCGGCCCGGGGCAGCCGCCCACGCCACATCCCGGCCAGAGCCAGCAGCAGGCCGCCCACCGCGCTCCAGGCCGTCCACCGGCCTCCGACCGTCTTGGCTCCGTACCAGACCTGCTTCCCAGCCTCGAGGACGTCGCGATACGCCTTGTTGTCGTGAACGTAGAAGCCGCCGGTCACGAACCACTCGCCGACCGTCGCGCGGCTGAGCGCCAGAAACAGCAGGATCGCCGCCACCGGCCACAGCGCCAGGCGCATCACGTCGGCAGTCACCCGCAGCGGACGGTCCCCCTCCAGGAGTCGGACCAGCCAGGCCAATCCCAGGGCGCTGAACGTCACGGGCCAGGCCTCGTAGCGGGTCCAGCAGGCCCCCGCCAGGGTCAAACCCACCGCGACCTCGCCGCGCCCGCCCTCCCTGACCCACCGGTAGAGCAACACGACGCCCGCCACGAGCAGCCCCACGAGGAGCGGCTCGGTCATCGACGTGGATTGCAGGTAGAGGAGGTCGGGCGAGCCCGCGAGCACGATGGCGGGAAGCAGTGCGGCGGCGCGCGAGCGGGTCGCGTCCAGGACGAGCCACGACAACGCGGCGGACGCGAGCGCGAAGGCGGCCACGTTGGTCGCGACGGCAAACAGGCCCGTCCGGTAGAACCAGTCGATCTGCACGGGCAGCGCGTGCAGCAGGTGCGGCAGCGGCAGCCACACGGCCCCGATCTGCCGCCACCCCGGCGTCAGGCTGTCGGCGATGCGCCGCGACACCACGAGGTGCGCCTTC
Organism: Vicinamibacteraceae bacterium; assembly: GCA_023384595.1. GTDB lineage: Bacteria > Acidobacteriota > Vicinamibacteria > Vicinamibacterales > JAFNAJ01 > JAHDVQ01. The sequence goes on from JAHDVQ010000014.1 coordinate 15,629, forward strand.
GCGTCGTAATGACTGAGGGTCAGGCCCATCTCGGCGAAGTGCACGGCAGCGGCCACCCCGGCCGCGGCCACCACGACCGCCACGGCCAGGAACCACATGCCGGACGATGGGCTCGCCTGCGCGGACGATGGGCTCGCCTGCGCGGACGATGGGGCCGCCGCCCCGGACGACGAGGCCCCGCGCCCCGACGACGACGGGGCCCGACGCCAGGACGATGAGGTCGCCGGTTTCGGAGACGAGGCTGACGGGGACTGAGGAGGGAGCATGTCGGAACGGTCGGCTATAATGAGCGGTTTGGCGGCGTGGCGCCGGCGCGACCAGTCTATCCGATGCAACCCTTCATCTCCTGGCTCGAAGCCGTCGGTCTCTCCTGGGGTGCCCCAGGGCTGCTGCTCATCTCGTACATCGACGCGTCGTTCTTCTCGCTGCCTCAAGTGAACGATCTCCTCATCTTCTGGCTCACCCTCAGGCAGCCGGCGATGATGCCGGTCTACGCCACGATGGCCACGCTCGGATCGGTGGCCGGCTGCTGGACGATCTATGCCCTGGCGAAGAAGGGCGGCGAGGCGTTCGTCCGCAAACGGGTCCACGAGCGTCACGTCGAGCGGGGCCTTGCCCTCTTCCGGCGCTGGGGCCTGCTGGCCATCCTCATCCCGTCGATGCTGCCGCCGCCGACCCCGTTCAAGCTCTTCATCCTGCTGGCAGGTGTCGCCGGCGTCTCGACGGCGAAGCTCGTCGCGGCCGTGGCCATCGGGCGCGGCCTGCGCTATTTCGCCGTCGGTCTGCTCACGCTCTACTACGGCGAGGCGGCGTTGCTGTATCTCGCGAAACACGCGACGCGGGTGGGCGTGGTCATCGTCGTGCTGCTCGTCGCCGGCGCGCTTCTGTGGTGGTGGTGGACGAAGCTGGCGCGGCGCGAGGGCACGCTATAATGAGCGCTCCGCCGATGGCGCCGTACCTGTCCGTCGTCATTCCCGTCTACAACGAATCGCCGAATCTCACGGATCTGCACCGCGAGCTGACCGAGACGCTGACGGCCTGGGGGCGCGCGTACGAGATTCTCGCCATCGACGACGGCAGTACCGATGACAGCTTCGAGGTGCTGCGGGGGCTCGCGGCCGCCGACCCGGCGCTGCGCGTCGTGCGGTTCCGCAGAAACTTCGGGCAGACGGCAGCCTTCTCGGCGGGCTTCGCGCTCGCGCGCGGCGAGGTCATCGTGACGGCCGACGGCGACCGCCAGAACGACCCGCGCGACATCCCGATGCTCGTCGGGGAACTCGAACGCGGGTTCGACATCGTGTGCGGCTGGCGCCGCGACAGGAAGGACACCTTCCTCACGCGCAAGGTGCCGTCGATGATCGCCAACCGGCTCATCTCGCGAGCGACGGGCGTCGAGCTGCACGACTACGGCTGCTCGCTCAAGGCCTTCCGCGCCGAGGTGGTGAAGCCGTTGCGGTTGTACGGCGAGATGCACCGGTTCATCCCGGCCATCGCGAGCGAGATGGGGGTGAGGGTGTCGGAGGTGGTCGTCAACCACCGGGCCCGCACGCGCGGCACGTCGAAGTACGGCCTCTCGCGCACCGTCCGCGTCATCCTCGATCTGCTCACCGTGAAGTTCCTCCTGAGCTACTCGACGCGCCCGCTCCAGATGTTCGGGCTCTTCGGCCTCATCATGGGCGGGCTCGGCGCGGTCATCCTCGCGTGGCTCGCGTGGGTGCGGCTGTTCATGCACCAGGGCATCGGCGATCGCCCGCTGCTGCTGCTCGGCATCCTCCTCATCTTCACGGGCGTCCAGCTGCTCACGGTGGGGCTGCTCGCCGAATTGCAGGCGCGTACGTACCACGAATCGCAGGACAAGCCGACGTACGTCATCCGCGAGATCGTGGAAACGGCCGCCGGCAGCGGGATGGTCGCGGACGCGGTCGCCCCTCGCATCGTGGAATCGAGGCACGAGTGAGCCCCGCGCCGCGCGAGCACGACCCGCG
>JAHDVQ010000014.1:17713-24025 GCA_023384595.1 Vicinamibacteraceae bacterium
CGCATCGTGGAATCGAGGCACGAGTGAGCCCCGCGCCGCGCGAGCACGACCCGCGCATCACCGTGATCCAGTCGGAGCTCTTCGACGACCGGCGATCGAAGCGCCAGCGCTACGCCGACCTCGTCGTCGGCCGGCCCGGGTGGGGTGCGCTCCTCAAGTACGAGGCGATTGTGACCCTCTGCGCGTGGCTGCCGGGCGCGCTGGGACTCTTCCTCCGATCGAAGCTCTACCCGCGGCTCCTCGGCCGCTGCGGGCGGAACGTGACCTTCGGGCAGCACGTCGTGCTGCGGCATCCGCACAAGATCCGGATTGGCGACAACGTGGTCGTCGACGATCAGTGCTGCCTCGACGCGAAGGGCACCGACAACGAGGGCATCACCCTCGGCTCCGGCGTCTTCATCGGCCGCAACACCATCCTGAGCTGCAAGAACGGGGACATCGTCATCGAGGACGAGGCCAACCTCGGATTCAACATCGAGATCTTCTCGGCCTCGCGCGTGCGCGTCGGGAAGAAGGTGCTCGTGGCGGCCTACACCTACCTGGTGGGGGGCGATCATCTGTACGACCGCACGGACATTCCGGTCCTCGACCAGGGCCGCACCGCACGGGGCATCGACATTGGCGACTACGTGTGGCTCGGCGCGCACGTCGTGGTCACCGACGGCGCTCGCGTCGGGCGCGATGCCATCATCGGCGCCGGCGCCGTGGTCGTCGGCGAGGTGCCGGAGTACGCGATTGCCGCCGGCATCCCAGCCCGCGTGATGCGCGACCGGCGCGGGGTGTCCTGATGTGCGGGATTGCCGGCTTCGCGGCGCGCGAAGCGGCACGGCCGGCCGACCCGGGACTGCTCGCGCGCATGGTGGCGACGCTCGTGCACCGCGGACCCGACGAGGACGGGCAGTGCGCGCTCCCCGGCGCCGCGCTCGGGATGCGGCGCCTCTCGATCGTGGATGTCGCCGGCGGACACCAGCCCTTCACCAACGAGGATCAGCGCGTCACGGTCGTCGCCAACGGCGAGCTGTACAACTTCGAGGACGTGAAGCGCGAGCTCGTGGCGCGCGGACATCGATTCCGCACGCGGTCCGACATCGAGGTCATTCCTCACGCCTACGAGGAGTGGGGCCTCCGTTTCGTGGAGCGTCTGCACGGCATGTTCGCGTGCGCGGTCTGGGACGCCATGGACGGGCGCCTGGTGCTCGCTCGCGACCGGGCCGGCGAGAAGCCTCTCTACTACGCGGAAACGGCCGAGGGTCTCGTGTTCGGGTCCGAGATGAAGGCGGTCCTCGCGCATCCCGCTGTCGATCGCGCGATGAGCCCGGAGGCACTCGACGAGTTCCTCACCTACGAACACGTCATCGCCCCCCGCACCATCTACCGCGGCATCGCGCGCCTGCCGGCCGCGCACCTGCTCGAGTACCGGGCGGGCGCGGTCAGCCTGACGCGGTACTGGGATGCGGCCGCGGTGCCGGTGCGCGAGTGGGGCGACGACGAGGCCGTCGAGGCGCTGCGGTCGGCGCTCGCTCGCGCCGTCGACGCGCAGATGATGTCGGACGTGCCGCTGGGCGCGTTTCTCTCGGGCGGCATCGACTCGAGCGCCATCGTCGCCTTCATGACGCAGGCGGCCGCGCGCCGGGGCACGCGCGTCAACACGTTCAGCATGGGCTTCGAGGACGGCAGCTACAACGAGCTGCCGTATGCCCGCGAGGTGGCCCGGCACTTCGACACCGTGCATCGAGAGGGCTCCGTCACTCCGGCGGTGACCGCGCTGTTCGACCGCCTCGTCCCGCACTTCGACGAGCCGTTTGCCGACGTCTCGCTGTTTCCCACGTTCCTCGTCTCGCAAATCGCGCGCGAGCACGTCACCGTGGCGCTCTCTGGCGACGGCGGCGACGAACTGTTCGCGGGCTACGACAACTACGAGGCCGAGGCGCTGGCCGCCCGCGTCACCAGGCTCGTGCCGTCGGGCGCCGTCGCGGCGCTGGATCGGCTGGCCACGCTCGTGCCGCCGGCCGAGCAGAAGAAGGGGCTCGTCAACAAGGCCAAGCGGTTCCTGTCGGGCTTGGCCTCGGCGCCCGCCGACCTCGCACACTACCGCTGGCGCGTGTTTCTCGGGCCCGACGACAAGCGGCGGCTGTACGCGCCGGCCCTCGAGGCCCGGCTGCGGGAGTCGGACGTCTACCGTCCCGTGCGCGAGGCGCTCGGCGCCCGCGACGACGACGTGCTGAACCGGCAGCTCTATACCGACTTCGCCATCTACCTCGCCGACGACATCCTGGTGAAGGTCGATCGCATGAGCATGGCCACCTCGCTCGAGACGCGCGCGCCGTTCCTGGACGTGGGCGTCATGGAGCTGGCCTTCTCGATGCCGGGCCACCTGAAGCTGCGCGATGGCGAGCGCAAGTGGGTGCTGAAGCGGGCGCTCGAGGGGCTGGTGCCTCCGCGCATCCTGACCCGGCAGAAGGAAGGATTCAGCATCCCGATGAAGCAGTGGCTGCGCCGCGAGCTTCGGCCGGTGATGACCGATCTGCTCGCGGCCGGCCGCATCGGGCGTCACGGTCTGTTCTCGCAGGCCGAGATCGACCGCCTCGTGCGCGAGCACGTGGACGGCCGGGCCAACCACGCGCACGTGCTCTTCAGCCTGATGGTGTTCGAGACGTGGGCGGCAGAGCACGCGTGAGCCCGGTGCCGACGCCGCCGCCACGAACGCCGCCGCCACGGACGCCGCCGCAGACGTCGCCGCGGACCTCGCTACGGGCGGACAGAGATTGCCGGCCTCAGTCGTCGATGCGGTACACGTCCTCGACGCTCTCGATTTCGTGCGCCACGCGCGCCGCGTCCCACCCGAGTTCGCGCGCCATGATCGAGGCGGCCGCGTCGAGGGCGGCGCGTCCAGGATGACCGAGGGCTCCGGCCTCGGTCCGGCGGAGCAGCGCGTCGGCGAGCGTCACCGCCATTTCCTTGCGCACGGCGTAGCGGACCTCGCCAGCCGTCACCGAGCAATCGGGCGAGAGCGGCTGACGCAGCGTGTCGACGGCGGTGAGATCGGCGAGCACCTGCTCGGCCGCCGAGCCATACGCGCGGGCGATGCGCGTCACCTGCTCGTCTGTGAGGTCACGGGGCGCAAGAGCGCGCATCCGGGCGAGGAAGGCGTCGACGGGGCCGGTCTCGCCGCCGGCGAGGATGGTCGAGGCGGTGCGCGAGGCCACGGACGGCCGGTCGAGCCGCGAGAACAGCCGATCGACGCACTGCTCGGCGGTGTGCCGCGCCGTCGTGTATCGCACGCCGATGACGCTCACCAGCCCGGGGAGCCCGTCGGCGGCGTGGTCGCGCACCTGGCTCTCCTTGGCCAGTTGGATCTCGCCGCTTCCGGAGATGCCGCGCATCGGCAGCACCCCGCGATGCACGAGCGTCACATCCTCCGGGGTGAGTCCGACGGCAGGGAAGGCCCGGTTGACATCAGCGAGCAACGCCTCGACGTCGCGCCGGGTGACCCGGAGCGCATCGGCCGGCGCCTCGAAGACCGTGTGGCTCGTGCCGACGATGGCCCGGCCGCGCCAGGGCACCTGGAAGAAGAAGCGGCCGTCGGAGAGTCCGCCCAGCCCGCATGGCGGCGCCGGACGGCGAGTGACGAGGTTGAGCGCCTTCGAGTAGCGTGGGAGCAGCGGATCGGCGGCTCCGTTGCCGGCGAGCCCCGCGAGGGCGCGCGCCCAGGCGCCCGCGGCGTTCACCACGACGCGGGCCGCGACGTCGGTGCGGGTGCCCGACATCCGGTCCTCGACGGTCGCTCCGGTGACGCGGCCGCCTTCGCTGGTAAAGGCCGTGACCGCACAGTGATTGACCGCGACTGCGCCCGCGCGGATCGCCGAGTGGATGAAGCCGAGGACGAGGCGCTCGGAGGAGAACATCTGCGCGTCGTGCCAGAGCGCGGCGCCCGTCGCGGCCGTCGCGGGGAGGCCGGGAAACCTGAGGTCGAGCTCGGCCCGCGTGAGCAGGCGGCCCGGCGGGAGCCGGCGATCGCGATGGAGCCCCCGATTCCGGTCGGCGGCGATGAGATCGTTGGCGACGAGCGCCAACCGCATCGAGACGCGGTTGCGCGTGACCGAGCGCGAGGTGGGGATGAGGAACGGGAGCGGCTCGACCAGGTGCGGTGCGATGCGGAGCAGCGTGCGTCGCTCGCGGATGAACTGCCGCATCTCGCCGAGCGCCCCACGCTGCAGCGAGCGCAGGCCGCCGTGGACGGTCTTCAGGCTGTTGGCCGAGGTGGCCCCGCCGAAATCGCCCGCGTCGACGATGGCCACCGAGAGCCCACGGCTGGCGGCCTCCCAGGCGATGGTGGCCCCGTAGATCCCGGCGCCGACGACGAGGACGTCGAAGACGTTGCCGGCCAGCCGCCCGGGGTCGCGCACCACAGCCTGTCGATTTTACGACACGGGGTCGGGAGTATTTTCACTTTCTGCGTACTGCTGCACAGACGACCATGATCGACGCCATCACCCGCTACTGGAACACCCGGATCCACGACCTCGCGATGACCACGCACCCGGTCGGCACCCGCGAGTTCTTCGACGACCTCGACGACTACCGCTTCGACAAGCTGCATTACCTGCCGCGGCTGGTGGACTTCAACGGCTATGCCGGCCGCCGGCTGCTCGAAGTCGGATGCGGCATTGGCACAGACCTCGTGCGGTTTGCACGGGGCGGCGCCAGGGTCACGGGCATCGACCTGGCCGAGACGGCCATCGATCTGGCGCGACAGAACTTCGCCCTGCACGGCGTCGAGGCCGAAACGCTGCAGGTCGGGAACGCCGAGGCCCTGCCGTTCGACGAGGGCAGCTTCGACGTCGTCTACGGGCACGGCGTGATTCAGTACACGGCGGACCCGGCGCGCCTGCTCGCGGAGTGCCACCGCGTGCTCAAGCCGGACGGCGAGGCCATCTTCATGGTCTACAACCGGGTCTCGTGGCTGAACGCGCTGTCGAAGGTAATGCGCGTCGACCTCGAGCACGAGGACGCGCCCGTGCTGCGGAAGTACTCGATGGGCGAGTTCCGCGCGCTGCTCGCGCCGTATCGCGACGTCCGCATCGTGCCCGAGCGTTTCCCCGTGCAGTCGCGCCTGCACAAGGGGTGGAAGGGCCTCGCCTACAACACCTTCTTCGTCGGCGCCTTCAATGCGCTGCCGGCCGGGCTCGTCCGCCCGCTCGGCTGGCACCTGATGGCGTTTGCGAAGAAGTAGTGCTGTAGGCTGGATCGATGACCCCCTCCACGCTGATGCAGGTCGCCGCGGCCGTCCTCGTGGCCGCGGCGCTCACCACCTGCGGGAATGCTCCCCGCCGCGACGAGCGCGCGCCGTCTGGACGGGGGCTTGACGGCCCCGCAGCCGCCGGTGCGCCGCCCGCCGACGCAGCGGCCGCGCCGGAGCCTGCGGCCGGCAGTCCGCCGCCGCTCGTGACGGCCGCGCTCGACCGCTTTCCGGGACTGTCGGGCACCATCCTCTTTCAATCGGACCGCGTCGGCCGTCCCAAGATCTTCACGCTCGATCTGCCGAGCGGCCGCCTGACGCAGCTCACGCACGGCGTCGATCACCGCGACGAGGAGCCGGCGTGGTCGCCCGACGGCACCCGCATCGCCTTCGGCTCGACGCGTGCCGGCGGCGACTTCGACATCTGGATGATGAACGCCGACGGGTCGAACCCGGTCCGCCTCACCGACCACGACGCCAACGAGGAGGACCCGACGTGGGCGGCCGACGGCCGCAGCATCGTCTTCACGGCCGCGCGCGACGGCCGCGGTGAGCTGTATCGCGTGTGGATCGAGGACCGCCGCGTCGAGCGCGTCACCAACAGCGTCGATCGCGTCATCATGCCGGCCGTCTCGCCCGACGGACGCTCGGTGGCCTACGCGGCCCAGACCATCATGAACTTCCAGATTCACGTGCTGGATTTCGAGACGGGGGCGACGCGCCGCATCACCGGCACCCCGGGTGGCGCGTGCCGGCCCGCGTGGTCGACCGACGGGCGCGAGGTCGCGTTCGTGCGGCTCGATACCGACCCGTCCCGCATCGAGATCGTGCCCGCCTCTGGCGGTCCGCCTCGGATTCTGGTGAACGACCGGTCGCTGTGGAGTTACTACCCGGATTACCACCCGCAGGGCGGACCGATGGTGATCTCCGTGAGCCCGGAGCATCACGAAGGCGAGGACTGGGACCTCGCCCTCGTCGATCCGGCGCAGCCGGACGTCTTCGTGAAACTGACCGAAGGAGCCGGGAACGATCGGGTCCCGGAATGGAAGCCGGGCAAATAGGCTACGGGCTAC
>JAHDVQ010000014.1:24125-30658 GCA_023384595.1 Vicinamibacteraceae bacterium
GTCGCAGCTTATGAGGCGTCTGACTCCCTCACGGCCTCGGTCGCCGCTGTCGCCTCCGTGACCCGGGTGGCGCGCACAGCGGTTCTCGCCGCGACCTCAGCCCGGTGTTTCCGCTTCTCGTTCGAGGCGCGCACGAGGAACTTGACGTAAGGGACCACCTGCTTGACGGCCGCCACGTTCATCTGGCACGGGCTGAGGCAGGTCGGGCACTTCTCGTCGCGGACCCAGTTCCTGTGCTCCTGGCTCGACGCCCGGAAGTAGATCTCCTCGGGGTCCTCGGTGCGGACGTTCCCCACGGCCTTGCTGTTCTCGCAGAAGTAGAACCCGCCGTCGGGATTGAGCATCACGCCCTGCGACTGGAACGGGCACGGGGCCAACCGGTGGTAGCCGTTGCCAATCATGTCCGCATAGTGCTGGTAGATGAAGCTCTGGCCGTTCAGGAGCGGATCCTCCCGCACGCGCGCGAGGAAGAACTCCCGCATCTGCTGCTCCTCGCGGGCCATGGGCGCGAGGCCGTTCGACAGGTCGTCGTTGCCCAGCATGGCCTCGGTGAACCGCACCATGTTGAACACGATGTCGAGATTCTCCTCCTGCGCCCACCGCAGGATGTTGTCCGCATCGTCGAGGTTCTTCGAGAAGATTGTGGTGGAGATGCCGAAGTTGAAGCGGTAGGACTGCTGCAGCTCCCGCATCGCGCGGATGGTCTCGCCGGCCTTCTCGAAGGCGCGCTTCACGTGGCGCACATCGCCGTGCATCTCGCCGACGCCATCAATCGAGACGCGGGTCGAGAAGATGACGCCCTTCTCGTGACACAGCTTCACGACCTCGGTGAGCATCGGGATGGCCCGGTGGGGCGTGAGCCCCGTCGTGTTGATGGTGAGCTTCCGCAGCTTCGGGAAGCGGTTCACCATCACGCGGCAGATGTCGACCATGTCGTTGCGGGTGGTCGGCTCGCCGCCCGACAGGCTGGCAATCTCGATGTTCCGCCACAGGGGCGAGGCAAAGCAGCGGTCGATCTCCTCGATCGAGATGTCGGCCTTGCGGTCGCCGCGCTTCCAGTTGCTGCACATCTCGCAGCGCGCATCGCAGACGAACGTGCAGTGGAAGATGAGGACCGTGGGGGGGATGGGCTTCATCCTCGCCACGTAGCTGTTGACCAGGTCCTTGGGGGCGCTGAGCGCGGCCTTCGCGAGATACTTCGCCGCGTAGGTCTGTGCCATAAGTTATTCAGTATAGGGCAAAAAGGGCCACAGGCTTCAGGCGACGGGCTACGGGCCTCATTCGGCTGGCAGAGCGAAGTCACCCGATTCGAGGACTCCGTTCGGCCAGAAATCCGACTTCGTTTCCTCTGGTCGGGCTTGAGTCTCGACAATTCGAGCGTTCTACGTGGATGCGGAATGGCACAGTTTGTGCGCCTCCGAAGGGTGCCCTCGGGGGGAGGCATGCATGCGTAAACGCTCCATTGCGCTCGTTCTGGTCGCCTTCGTCAGCCTTCTGGGCGTGCCGGCGACGGCCGCACCGCTCTTCTTCGACGACTTCTCGCAGGAACAGAAGGCCACGAACACCCAGCTCGACAACTGGACCATCGCGCGGGGGACCGTGGACGTGGTCGGCGACCCCGACTTCTTCGCCGGGCTGTGCACCGGTGGTCCCAGCCCCAGCCACTGCGTCGATCTCGACGGCAGCACCTCCTCGGCGGCGCGGATCGAGTCCACCGGCATCGCGCTCGGGCCTGGCTCCTATCAGTTCAGCTTCTGGCTTCGGGGAAACGCCCGTAACTCGTCGACCGACACGGTACGGATGATCGTCGAGACCGGCGTCACCCCGGGCGAGAGCTTCGTGCTCGGCGGCAACGCACCCTGGACCGAGTACATCCGGTTCTTCTCGTTGCAGGCGCCCCAGGTGGTCAACCTCGTCTTCGACCACGCGGGCGGCGACAATATCGGCATCCTGCTCGACAACGTCCGTCTCGAACAGGTGCCCGAGCCGGCGCTCCTGGCGCTGCTCGGATTCGGACTCGCCGGCGCGTGCGCGCGACGGCGGCGGTCCTAGCCGGTCCTCGCGTTTCGGGCTTCTACGCCGCGCCACGAATCGCCGCGGAAGGGAGCTCCGGCGGTGCCGTCCTCGCGGATGGCACCGCCGTGTCGTGTACGCGGCCGCCCGCGCCTCGAGCGCCCAACCAAGCGTTGGCGTCACCCCCGCTTTCGCAGGTGGCCGCGCGGGTTGAAGGTCAGGAAGAACTTGTCGGCGACGCCCTCGACCTCGAACGCCTGCGTCTCGGCGAGGAAGGCCTCGACGGCCTCGTATGGGCCGGGTCCGTGGTCGGGCTCCACCGGGTGCCCGTTCAGGTTCGTGTCCTCCACCACCATGTAGCTGCCGGGGGTGACGAACCGGCCGTAGGCCTGCAGTTCCGCCAGCACGTGGTCGCGGGCGTGGTTCGAATCGAGGATGACGTAGACCGGCCCCCCGGCCGCGGCGGCCGCCGCCTCGACGCGCGCCAGCATGGCGGGGTCAACCGATGATCCCCGCCAGAACTCCACCCGCGGGTGCGAGGGCAGGGGTTCGCGCGGGTCGACGTCGATCGAGATGATGCGGCCGTGGCCGAGCGCATCGCAGATGGTTGCCAGATAGAGCGCGCTTCCACCGTAACCCGTCCCCGTCTCCACGATGAGCGCCGGCCGCAGCCGGTGCAGCACCTCCTGGTAGAGCCACAGGTCCGTCGGACACTTGAGCACCGGCACGCCCAGCCAGTGCGTGTCGCGCCACGTCACGCCGAAGCGGCCCGAGTCGAAGTAGAGCAGGTGAAACCTGGTGACGAGGTCCTCGCGATCCTTCGGCGCTAGGTAGCGCCGCTGGTAGGCGAGGCGACGGAGGGTCTTGAACTCGGCGACGAGGTTGCGGCGGAGAGTGGCGAGAAAGCTCATGGTTCAGGACCGGGCGCGCGGCGCGGGCCGCGAGGCTCCGTCGAGGGCGAACAGCAGGCCGCCCGGAAGGTTGGCCACGACACCAGCGGCCACGAAGAGAGCCGACAGCACGACGGCGTCGGTGGCCGAGACGCCAAACGGCGCGAGCAACCATACCATCGCCGCCTGCGGCACGCCGAACCCGCCGAGGCTCACGGGCACGAGCGTGATGAGGATGGCCAGGGGCATCACCCCCAGGTATTCCGGCCAGCCGAGCGGCAGGCCAAGTCCGCGGCCCAGCGTCAGCGCCAGCCACACGCGAACGAGTTGGACGACCACCGACAGGACGAGCACGGCCAACAGCAGCCCCGGCGCCCGCCGGCTGTCGCCGACCGCCCGCGCGAGACGCGTCAGCGCCCGCCCGACGTAGGGATGGCGCACGAAGAACGGCGCGAGGCGGTCGAGTGCCGCGTCGCTGAACAGGGCCGCGAGCGACGCGAGACCGACGACGGCCGCGAAGCCGAGGTTCCAGGCCGCGAGGCCGTCGGGGACCGAGCCCCCGAGCCGGACGCTCACGAGTGACACCAGGGCAAGCCCCACCACGCCGAGCCACCGGTCGGCCACGACCGACACCACCGCCTTCCCGCCGTCCTCGCCGTGCGCCCGCGCGACGGCGGCGCGGGCCGCGTCCGCGCCAATGCCGGCCGGCAGGAAACTCCCGACAAACGACGTGGTCAGAAAGATATGGAGCGAGCGCCACGGGGCGAGGGCGGCGCCGACGGCCCGCAGGAGGAGCGCCCAGCGATACCACATCACCAGGCGATCGACGAGGAGGACGACGGCAATCTGCGCCCAGACGAGCGCGCCGAGCTGGCCGACGCCGCGCGAGGCCTCGGCCAGGTCGATGCGCCGCGCCAGGTAGACGGCCACGACCGCCGTGATGAGCACGCGGACCCAGGCCGGCGGGTGGAGCAGGCGAGTCACCTCGGGGCCGTCGCGACCTCAGGCCGCCGCCGGCTTCCGGGCCACGACGGTGATGGTCTGGAACAGGTTCTTGCGGACTTTGAAGAGGAACTCGTCGGCGCCCAGTAGGTGCGCGGCCTCGTCGGTGCCGGGCCACTGCGCGACCCACCCGAGCGCGGCGAGCGCGACCCGCGCCGCCCCGGTGGCGACGCCGATGCTCAACTCCTCGTGCAGCAGCGTGAAACCGGCATCGTAGAACATCTGCCGCATGCGGCGTGGCGTAGTCACGAAGTTGTGCGTGTAGTCCACGTCCCAGAAGTACATCCGCTCCTTGCGGTAGTCGGGGACCACGACGAAGAACACACCACCCGGCTTCAGCACGCGCATGGCCTCGGCGGTGAAGGCCCGGGCCGCGTCGATGCCCGGCATGTGCTCGAGCACCTGGTCCGCATACACGACGTCCATGCTGGCCGTCTCGGCCGGGAACGGCGGGACGAAGGCTTCAACGACCTTCAGGCCCTTCGAGCGCAGGGTCTCGGCCAGCAGCGGCGACGGCTCGACGGCCGTGTAGTCCCACCCGTCGGCGACCGCCGCCAACGCGAGCGACCCGTGACCTGGCCCCACCTCGAGCAGATGTCCTGGGGGAGGTTGAAACCGGGCCAGCAGACCCAGCCGCGCGCGCTCGATCCGGCTCCGGCGGGCCGTGCCGAACCCGGTGAGCTGCTTCTCGCTGAAGCCGCGATAGGTGTAGTCGTCTGAGCCGGCCGTGGGCGGGGCGGGCGGTGGAGAGGCGGCCGAGTCGATCATCGCAGGGGATTGTACACGCCGAGGGCCGGCCCCGCGTTGAAGGCCGGCCCCCGGACAGGCAATGCCGATCGCCCTCTACCGCGGCAGATAGCTCAGGGGCGGGGGATAGACGTTCTGATCGCTCGGGAGGATGTGGTCGTACACCGCGCGGAACGTGTAGCCCGGCGCGCCCGCGCCACCGATGCAGTCCCAGAAGTCGCGCGTATCGCACCGCACGGCCACGTCGTCCGAGGGCGGCCGGCCGCTGCCGCCGTCCTTCACGCACCAGAGCCGATCGCCGCCGGCTGGATTCCAGCGCGGATGACCGTAGTGCACGAGCGCCATGGCCCGCCACCAGAAGTCGACGCGCGACTCGCGGGTCGAGCCGCCGCCGAGGTTGGCGCCGATGTCGTTGTGGTACTGCTCGATGATGCTGAGCGCTTCGCCGATGCCGATGTTGCGGATCGGGCCGAACGGCTGCCCGGGCACCCATTCGGGCCCCTTGAACGTGAAGAAGTCCGACCAGGGGCCGGGCGCGTTGCCGAATTCAGCGCGCGCCCGCCACCGGTAGTTCACGTTGTTCTCGAAGGTCACCGTCGGCGCCACGCCGGTCGTGCCGGCACCCTGCTGCACCCCGCCCGCCTCGAAGATCGCCGTGCCGGGGTCGTCGGACTTGAAAAGCTGAAAGCGATACGTGAGCACGATGTTGTCGCTCACGAACTTCGGCTGCGCGTTGTTGACGACCAGTTGCACGGAAGTGCTTCCGAGCGTGCCGCCGTTGGCCGGCGCGCTCACCGTGGGCGCGGTGACCTTCAGGGTACTGCCGTCCGGGTTCGAAGCGCCCGTCGCGGCCGTCGTCGTGGCCGAGGGCGAGGCCGGGTTTCGCGTGTCGCTGCTGCAGGCCGCCGCGCCCGCCAGCGCGAGCACGAGGCCGAGGATCTTCACTCGCTGCATGCCACTCTCCAGTGGAACGTTCCGAATCACAGTCATACCGTCGAACCGCGCGCCAGCCTAGAAGGTGAGCCGCGCGCCCACGCCGAACATCGTGCCGCCCGCCTTGACGTCCACGTCACCGGCCACGCCGGGCATCTTCGCCGTGGCGCGGGTGTAGCGCAGGAACCCGCTGATGCCGAGCGCGTCCGTGAGGCCGTAGGTGGCTTCGGCGCCGAGGTTGAACCCGACGGCCGTCTTGCTCTCCGATCGCACCGCGCCAGGCGCGAGCGTCACGGTGTTGAAGGGGAAGCCCTGCTCCTGGACGTTCACGTCGCCCACGAAGTCGTGGTCCACGTTGAAGATGCTCGGCCCGGCCGAGAACCCCACATCGAAGCGATCGCCGAGCGGCACCATCCAGATGCCCTGCAGGTGGATGGCGAGCTCCTTGTGCTCGAGGCCGCCGACGTCGACCGCCGCCGTGCGCGGCTGGTTGAAGATGAGGGGGTTGGGAATCGACGCGGTGACCGGCGAGTTGTACTTGTCGCTCGTGTAGCTCACCGCCGCGCCGACGAGAAAGGCGTCCCACACTCTGACGCCGCCACCCACCCAGAAGAGCCCGCCGCCGCCGTAGTCCTGCGTGCCGGTGAGCGAGGCCTCCTCGTCGTAGATCGTGAAGGTGCGGTTGTCGGTGAGGTCGAACGAACCGGACTGGGCGCCGCCGTAGACGGCGATGAACCCGGTGTGGTCCCACGTGACCTGGCTCTGGGCTTGAGCAACTGGCGCGACGGTCGCCACGAGGGCAACCGCGACCAGGGCGGCACGCATGTGCATTGTGAGTGACTGCTCCTTGCTATGTTGTGATGCGACCTCGTCAGAACAGGCACTCGGAGAGCACCGCGCTCGGAAGGGCCGCCCGCCATTGTGCTGTCACCGCACACAGGCGTCAAG
>JAHDVQ010000014.1:30758-46537 GCA_023384595.1 Vicinamibacteraceae bacterium
GTCCTCAGTTCGGCAGGTAGCTGCGCGGCGGCGGGTAGACGTTCTGATCGCCGGGCAGGATGCCAATCCCGTCAATGTGGAACTGGTACCCGTCGGCGCCCGCCGAGAGGATCAGGTCGAAGGCGTCCCGCGTCGAGCAGCGCACGATCACGTCGTCTGACGGCGGGCGGCCCCCGCCGGCGTCCTTCACGCACCAGCCCGAGTCGGGGCCCTTCGGGTTCCACACCGGATGGCCGTAGTGGATGATCGCCACCGCGCCGAAGAACCACTGCCAGCGCTGGTCGCGCGTCGAGCCCGAGCCGAGGTACGCACCCGTCCTGTCGTGGTAGTTCTTGATGATGTCGTGCGCTTCCTGGATCGAGATCGTGCGCGGCGGACCCACGGTGCCGGGCGTCTGCGGAGGCGGCGTGGGCGTGGGGCCCGGCCCGGGCGAGGTCGGCGCGGAGGGTGTCTTGAACGCCTGCGCCGGCGACCACGCGCTCGTGACCTGGCCGTTGGTCCCCCGCACGCGCCAGTAGTACTCCTTGTTGGCCGTCAGCGTGACGGGGACGACGGCCGACGTGGTGCCTCCGCCCGCCCGCGTGGCCGCCACGCCGGCTACCATGCCGGCAAACGCCACGTCGGTGGCGACCTCGAACTGGTAGCTCACCGTGCCGGCCTGACCGGCGACGTTGCCGTTCTGGACGGTGAGCGTCGGGGTGAGCGAGGTCGTCACCTCCCGCCGTATCGGCGAGAGTGGCACTGGCGTGTCGATGACGACGGGAACCACCATCTCGAAGAAGTTCGCCGACGAGAACGGGCCGGTGTTGGCGCCATCGAGGCCGCGCACTCGCCAGTAGTAGGTCCGTCCGCCCTCGAGCTGCATCGGCAACTGGTACGACGTCTGACCGTTCGAGCCGGGATCGACCCGTGGCACCGAGTGGATCCGGCTCGTGAAGTTCGCGTCGGTGGCCACCTCGAGTTCCATCCAGAGCGGGCGCTCGCCGTTGGTGGCGGCGTTCTCGAACTTCAGCCGGACGGGCTGCTGCGTGGTCTCGATCTTCGCGCCGTTGGCGGGTTCGACCGGCTTCGGCGAGGTGATCTCCACGCCGGGAATCGGCCCAGCCACCGCGGGACTCAGGGGATTGCGGCTCTTCTGGGTCTCGCAGCCGGCCACGGCCAGCGCGGCACAGAGCACCGGGAGCATCAGCGCCGGGCGGGAAAGACAGGTCATGATCGGCCTCGAATCGTCGGGGACGTGCACGCCGGGTGCTCGCGCGGGAGGTTCCGGCTACCGGGAATATCGGAGGCGGACGTCGCCGACATTAGCTCCGGCCCGCACGTGCCAGCTCAGCGGGTCCCGCCCGTCAGTGCTGGTGATGCCGCCGGAAGAGGAACACGAGGCCGCCGGAGAGCGAGAAGAGGATGATCAAGCCCTGGCCGATGAGCGACAGCGCCAGCCCGGCGTCCACGCCCAGCCCGAGCTGGGCGAAGAAGAAGCCGAACACCGCCTCGCGCACGCCGAAGCCGTTCATCGAGACCGGCGCCATCTGCACGAGGAAGCTCACGGGAACGACGACGAAGGCCGCCAGCCAGGGAAGGGGAGCTCCGAGTGCGCGGGCGACGGCCATGTAGAAGGCGACGAGCAGGAACTGGACGCCCAGGCCTCCGAGGAAGACGAACCCGGCCTCGATGGGGTGTCGGCTCATTCGCTGCAGGGTTCCCTCGAGCCGGGCGACCCGGGGTTCGAGCAGCCCCGGCCGCAACCGCACGAACGGGGTGATGAGACCCGGGATCAGCCGGGGCATGAAGAGCAGCGGCACGCCCAGGAGGATGGCGCCGCCGGCGACCAGCCACAAGTACTCGAGGCCGGGGAGGTTCACACCCACCCGCGAGCCAAGGGCCGCCCCGGCGGCCGCCACCGTCAGGAGCGCGACCAGCCCCAGGGCGCGATCGATGAGCACGACGGCGCCCGCCACCGTCTTCGACCCCGTCAGGCGGGCGCTGTCGGCGATGCGGACGACGTCGCCGCCGATGTTGCTCGGTAGGAAGTTGTTGAAGTAGGTCGCCACGAGAAACGACGCGGTCAGGAAGCGGAACGGCGCGCGGACCTCCTGCGTGTCGAGCAGCATCTGCCACCGCCAGGTGCTCAACAGGATCATGAGCCCGTAGAGAGCCAGGGCGCCGAGGAGCCAACGCGGGTCGGCCGTGCGGATGCGCGCCCAGAGCGTCGCCACGTCGGTCTGCGTGAACAGCAGCGCGAGGAGGCCCACACTGACGACGACCTTGAGGATGAGCGGGGCGAGGCGGCGCAGGGGCCTGGCGGACATCGGACGCACGAGCAAAGTCGGTTAGGCTAGCATAGTTTCGCGTGACTGCCGCCACCCCGAACCTCCGCATCCTGATGCTCGCGCCCGAGCCCTTCTTCGAGCCCCGCGGGACCCCGTTCAGCGAGTACCACCGCATCAAGGCGCTCACCGAGCTGGGGCACCGCATCGACCTCGTGACCTACCCGTTCGGCGCCGACGTGGAACTTCCCGGGTTGCGGATCCTCCGGAGTGCGAGGCCGCCCTTTGCGCGCCGGGTCCGGATCGGGCCCTCGCCGCTGAAGATCGTGCTCGATCTGCTGCTGGCCGTGACGGCCCTTCGTCTGGCGCGCCGCGAGCGCTACGACGCCATCCACTCGCACGAGGAAGCGGGCGTGCTCGGCGTGTGGCTGGCCCGCCGGCTCGGGATCCCGCACCTCTACGACATGCACTCGAGCCTGCCGCAGCAGCTGTCGAACTTCCGCTACTCGCGAGCGCGGTGGCTCGTCGCCGCCTTCGAACGGATGGAGCGGCGCATGGTCTTCGGCTCGGACGCGGTCATCACGATCTGCCAGGAACTGCAGGACACCGTCGAGGCGATGGGGGCAGGCGACCGCGCGCTGCTCATCGAGAACGTCATGGGCGGCGACGTCGAAGCGGTCCCCGGGCCTGGACGGGCCGCCGTGCGCGCGGCGTGGGGCGTCCCGGAGTCGGCGCCGCTCGTGCTCTACACCGGGACCTTCGAGCCCTACCAGGGGCTCGACCTGCTCTTCGAGGCGAGCGTGCGCGTGGCCCGCCGCGTGGCCGGCACCCACGTGCTCGTCGTCGGGGGCTCCGAGACGCAGGTGGCGGCGGCGCGGTCGCAGGTGACGGCGCTCGGCGCCCCGGTGGTCTTCACCGGGCAGCGTCCTCCGCACGAGATCCCGCACTTCGTGGACGCCTGCGACGTCCTCGCCTCGCCGCGCATCTCGGGCACCAACACCCCGCTGAAGATCTACTCGTACCTGCGGTCGGGCAGGCCCATCGTCGCCACGCGCCTGTTGACGCACACGCAGGTGCTCGACGACGCGTGCGCGCGCCTGGCTGAGCCAACGCCCGACGCGTTTGCCGAGGCGTTGGTGGACGTGCTCCAGCGCCGCGAGGAGGCGCAGCGTCTGGCCTCGGCGGCGGCCCGTTTGTCGGCCGAGCGCTACAGCCGCGCCGCGTACCTCGCACGGACCGCCCGCGCGTACGAGATGCTCATGGCCGGCCCGGCCAGGGCCGCCTCCGTCGCGCCCTCGGCGCCCCCGGCTGGCGGCACGCCCATGTCCCGCGGCCGGGGCGCGGTGCCCGCGGCGGCCGGGCCGCCTCCGGCCGGCCCGCGCGAGGCCGGGCGCTGATGCGGGTGCTGGTCACCGGCGCCACCGGTTTCACGGGCGGCCACCTCGCACGCACGCTCGCGGCACGCGGCGAGACCGTCCGCGCCCTCGTCCGGCCGCGGAGTGCGGAAGGAGCCTCGGCGCGGGCCCTCGCTGAAGACGGCGTCGCGATCGCGGTGGGCGACCTCACGGACGCCGATGCGGTCGCGCGCGCGGCCGAAGGCGCCGAGGTGGTCTATCACATTGCCGCGACCTACCGCGAGGCGGGTCAGCCGGATCGCGCCTACACGGCGGTGAACGTCGACGGAACGCGGCACGTGCTCGAGGCCGCGCTCGCGGCGGGCGCGCGGCGGGTGGTGCACTGCAGCACGGGCGGCGTGCACGGACACATCGCCAGCCCGCCAGCGACCGAGGAGGCGCCCTTTGCGCCCGGCGACATCTACCAGGAGACCAAGCTCGCCGCCGAGCAGCTCGCCCGGCGCTTCGGCGACGAACGCGGACTCGACGTGGTCGTCGCCCGGCCGATCGGCATCTACGGACCGGGCGATCGGCGCTTCCTGAAGATGTTCCGGGGCGTCAAGAAGGGCACGTTTCCCATCCTGGGCGGCGGCGATGTGTTCTACCACCTGACCTTCATCGAGGATCTCGTCGAAGGGTTCGTGCTGTGCGGGACGATCGAGGCCGCCCGCGGCCGCACCTACGTATTGGCCGGGCCCGAGTACACGACGCTCAACGAGCTCGCCGCGCGCATGGCCCGCGTGCTGGGTGTGGCCCCGCCCAGGCTGCACCTGCCCGTCTGGCCGTTCTGGGTCGCGGGGGCTCTTTGCGAGGCAGTGTGCGTGCCGCTCCGGATCGAGCCGCCGCTCTACCGGCGGCGGGTCGACTTCTATACCAAGAGCCGGGCGTTCGACACCACACGCGCGCGCACCGAACTGGGATTTCTGCCGCGGGTCGGCCTCGACGAAGGGCTGGCGCGCACGGCGGAGTGGTACCGGGCGCAGGGCTGGCTGTGACGTCCGGAAAGGTGAGGCTGTGGCCACGCGTCGGTTGACCATCGTTCAGATCTGCGATCACCTCGGGTGGACCGGGTCGCGCATGCACGGCGTGAAGCGGCTCTTCGCGTGGATGATTCCGCGGTTCGACCCGGCCCGCTACGACGTCTCGCTCGTGAGCCTTCGCAAGAAGGACACCTCCGAGGACACGCTCGAGGACCTCGGGGTCCGCGTCGACTACCTGCATCGCTCGAAGTTCGACCCGGCGACCTATCCCGACCTGCTGAAGCTCCTCGATCGCAAGAAGGCCGATCTCGTGCACCTGCACGGCTACGGCGCGACGACCTTCGGGAGGCTCGTCGCGGCCCGCCGTGGCTGGCCGGTCGTGCTGCACGAGCACGCGAACCTCACCGACACGCCCTGGTTCCAGAAGGTGCCCGACAAGTTCCTCGCGCCGTACACCGACGTCGCGATCGCGGTGTCGCAGTCGACGGCCGATTTCGTCGTGCGGGCGCGGCTCGTCCCCCGCGAACGGACGAAGGTGGTCTATCTGGGCGTGCCCCTCGAGGAGTTCGCCCGGGAACGCACGCCCGAGGAGGTTCGCGCGGTGCGGGCGCGCCTCGGCATCGGCGACGGCGAGTTCGCCGTGGGCACCATTACGCGCCTCATGCCGTCGAAGGGGAACCAGCACTTCGTCGAGGCCATCGCTCACGCCGCGCCGCGACTCCCTCACGCGCGCTTCTTCATCGTCGGCGAGGGGGAACTGCAGCCTCAACTCGAAGCGCAGGCGCGCGAACTGGGCATCGCCGACCGCGTGCGCTTCACCGGCTTCGAGCGCGACGTCGCGGCCGCGCTCTCGGCCTTCGACCTCGCGGTATTCCCGTCGTTGTGGGAGGGGACGCCGCTCACCGCGTTCGAGGCGCTCGCGATGGGGAAGCCCATCGTCTCGACCGACGCCGATGGCCTGACCGACATCCTCACGGCCGGGAGCGACGCCGTGATCGTGCCGCGGCGCGACGGCGCCGCGCTCGGCCAGGCGATCTGCGACCTCGCCGCGCGGCCCGACGAGCGGGCGCGGCTCGGCGCGAACGCGCGCCTGACCGGCGCGAAGTACGACATCCGGCGCTTCGTGGGCAAGATGGAACGGCTCTACGACCTGTTGCACGAGACCTCACGGGCGACCCGCCGCCGCTCGGTCCTCACCCACGACGTGGGGTTCCTCGAGGAGGCGTGACGTGGACGCGGTCCAGCCGACCCGGCCGGCGCGCGACCCGGGCACGCTGCTCGTTCTCCTGGCCGGTCTGGCGCTGCTCGGCTTTGCGCTGAGCGTCGACTTCCCGCGGCGGGCGTTCGGGTTCCAGAGCGACGAGTCGACCTACTACAGCCTGGCGTGGAGCCTGGCCGAGGATGGCGACTTCGCGTTCGACCGCGGCGACCTGGCCCGAGTGTGGCGCGAGTTCCCGAGCGGTCCCGAAGGGATCTTCCTCAAGAAGGGCAAGTCGATCCGGATCGCGTTCGCGAGCGAGGCGCCGTTTGTGCGCGTCCTTCGAGGACCGGACCCCATCGACGATCGCCTCTACTACGGCAAGGCCTACATCTACCCGCTCGTGGCGGCGCCGTTCGTGTGGCTGTTCGGCACCAACGGCTTCCTGGTGCTTCACGCCCTGCTCCTGACCGCGTCGCTCGGGGCGGCGTACGCGCTCTTCCGGACCCGGACGACACCGCTCACGGCGAGCGCCCTGGCGTTGGCGTTCGTCTTTGCCTCGGCGGTGCCCGTGTACTTCGTCTGGCTGACGCCGGAGGTCCTCAACCTCTCGCTCTGCACGCTGGGACTCTTCGCGTGGGCCTTCAAGGAGACGGCGCCGGCGCTGGTGGACGGACGCGCGCCCGGACGCTGGGGGAAGTGGCTCCGCTCCAACGCCTCGGATGTGGCGGCGGCGGTCCTGCTCGGCATGGCGACCTTCTCGAAGCCGCTGAACATCGTGGCGATCGGCCCGGTGCTGCTGCTCCTGCTGTGGCGGCGGCAGTGGCTGCGGCTGCTCGGCATCGGCGCGATCTTCGTGGCGGTGGTGGCCCTGCTCTTCGCCCTCAATGCCGCCATCACGGGCGAGATGAACTATCAGGGAGGCGATCGGAAGACCTTCTACGGCGGCACGGGATTCCCGTTCCAGACCGAGGCCAACGTCTTCGAGACGACCGGGGCGCCGCGCACGACCAACGAGGTGCCGGTCGACGTGCTGACCAATCGCGACGCGCTCCTGCGCGTGTTCCCGGCCAACGTCGTCTACTTCGTGTTCGGGCGGCACACGGGGCTGGTGCCGTATTTCTTCCCCGGGGTGTGGCTGCTCGTCCGGTTCCTCGCCGGCGGTCGCGATCGGCGGGCCTTCCAGTGGTGCGCGCTCGCCGGCCTGGTGGTGGCCGCCGCGGGCCTGCTGCTCTACATGCCGTACACCTATTCCGGGGGCGGCGGTCCCATCGGCAACCGGTACTTCCTCGGATTCTATGCCCTGTTCATGCTGCTCATCCCGGCGGGGCTGGGCTGGGGCAGCGCCATCGTCATGACGGCGGTGGGGGCGCTCTTCACCGCGCAGCTCGTGGCCAACCCGTTCTACGTGTCGTTTCATCCGGCGGAGCACGCCAAGCGCGGTCCGTACCGGCTGCTGCCCATCGAGCTGTCGCTCACCAACGACCTGCCCATCAACGTGGTGCCCTCGCGGATCAAGATTCCGCTGGGAGGCGACCCGCCGCTGCTCGCGTACTTCCTCGATGACAACGCCTACGCGCTGGAGGGCGAGTGGTTCTGGGTGCGCGGCGCGTCACGGGCCGACCTGATCGTGCGCGCCCCGGCCACCACCGACGCGATGGGACGCCAGCGCCCGCTCGTCCTGACGCGCGTGGTCGTCGACGTCCGCAACGGCGATGTCGCCAACGAGGTCACCGCCTCGAGCTCGGGCCAGCGCAGCCGCCTGGCACTGGAGCCGGGCGCGCAGGGGAGCATCCCGCTGCAGATGGGTCGCGGCGTGCCGTATCACCCCGTGCCGGGGCTCCCCACCAACTACGTCTACCGGCTCTCGCTCGCGAGCGCCGAGGGTTTCGTCCCGCTCTTCACGTCGGGCCTCCCCGACAACCGGTATCTCGGCGCGATGGTCCGGGTGAGGCCCGTTTATGAATAGGCGTTGGGCGTTGGGCGCTGGGCGTTGGGCGTTGGGCGCTGGGCGTTGGGCGCCAGGCGCCAGGCGGTGGGCATGAGTCGCATTGCCGTCGTCACGTCGCACCCGCCCTTCACGGAGGGCGGCCATCTGGTCATCGCGCGGGCCCTCGTCGCCGCGCTCGAGGAGGCGGGGCACCGGGCCGAGATGATCCTGACGCCCCAGAACCGCTTCGGACGGCAGGCCGCGGCGTATGCCGCCACCTGGCTCACCGACGTCGGCGAGAGCGACGGGCAGGCCGTGGATCAGGTCATCTCCCTGCGCTTTCCTTCGTATGCCGTGCGTCATCCCCGGCACGTGTGCTGGCTGAATCACACGATGCGCGAGTACTACGACCAGTGGCCGCAGTTCTCGCGGCGCCTGTCGTGGAAGGGGCGAATCAAGGAGGCCACCCGTCGCCACATGATGCACATCGCCGACCGGCGGCTGCTCGGGCCGCGCCACCTCTCCCGTCTCTGCGCGCAGTCGAAGACGGTCCAGACGCGGCTGCGGGACGAGCTGGGACTGGAGGCCGAGGTGGTCTACCCGCCGCCCCCCCCGCGCCCGTATCGCGTGGACGGGTACGCCAGGCATCTGCTGGCCGTGTCGCGGCTGGTTCCGTTGAAGCGCGTGGACCTGCTCGTGCGGGCCCTCGCCGAAGAGGCGGCGGCCCCGGTGCACCTCGTCGTGGCGGGCGACGGTCCCGAGCGCGGCGCGCTCGCGGCGCTCGCGGCCTCGCTCGGCGTGGCCGACCGCGTGCGGTTCGTGGGTCAGGTCGGCGATCGCGAACTGGTGGACCTGTACGCCGCCTGCCGCGCCGTCGTGTTCGCGCCGGAGGCCGAGGACTACGGGTTTGTCACCGCCGAGGCGTTCGCCTCGTCGAAAGCGGTCATCACGTGTCACGACAGCGGCGGCCCCGCCGAACTGGTGCGCGACGGTATCACCGGCCTTCTCGTGGAGCCCACCCCCACGACCGTGGCCTGGGCCATGCGGCGCCTGCACGACGCGCCCGGCGAGGCGCAGGCGATGGGGCGCCACGCCCGCGAGGCGGCCCGCGAGCTCACCTGGCCGGCCGTGCTCGCGCGGCTCGTGATCGTATAGTGGGGCAAAGCCCGGAGCCCGTAGCCTGGAGCCCGTAGCCTGGAGCCCGTAGCCTGGAGCCCGTAGCCTGGAGCCTATGTCTTATAGCTCTCCCCTCGAATCCCGTCTCGCCAAGAAGGTCACCAGGGCGCTGGCCGACTACCAGATGCTCGAGGCCGGCGACCGCGTCATGGTCGGCCTCTCGGGCGGCAAGGACAGCTGGGCGCTCATCGCCCTGCTCGACGTCCTGCGGCAGCGCGCGCCCTTCGAGTTCTCCATCGTGGCGGTGAACGTCGATTCGGGCTACAAGGACTACGAGCACGAACAGATCCGCGACGCCTGCCGCGCGCGCGGATGGGAACTGCACGTCGAGCACACGCAGATCGGATCGGTGATGGACGATCTGCTCGAACCGAACGCCACGCCGTGTTCGCTGTGCGCCCGGCTGCGGCGGGGCGTGCTCTACCGGCTCGCGGACAGCGTCGGCGCGACCAAGATCGCCCTCGGCCACCACGCCGACGACTTCATCGAGACGCTGCTCCTGAACCTGTTCTTCGGCGGGTCCCTGAAGGCGATGCCCGCCAAGCTCGTGTCCGATGACCGGCGTCACGTCGTCATCCGTCCCCTGGTGGGCGTGCTCGAGAGCGAGGCGCGGGCCTACACGAAAGCGCACCGTCTGCCGATCATCAGCTGCTGCTGTCCGGCCTGCGGCGACCTCAGCCTTCAGCGTCAGCGAATCAAGCGGCTCGTGCTCGAACTCGAGCGAGAGCACCCCGGGGTGAAGCAGTCGATGCTCACCGCGCTCGGGAACGTCGTGCCCAGTCACCTCGTCGATCGCCGGTTGAACCCGCCCGAAGCGCTGCGGGCCGATCCGAAAGTCCGCGCGATGCTGGATCGAACCGACGAGGCCGCCGGGACGGCGCACGCGGACGAGGCATTTGCGGCGCTCATCCCGATCGTGAGCGGGCGGCAATGGCGGGCGGAGATTGGCCGCGGCGCCAGCGGCGCGAGCGGCGCACCCGCCGGCGACGAAGCCTGAGTGGTGACATGCGTGCTGTCGTGCAGCGCGTCGCGTCGGCGTCGGTCTCGGTCAACGGGCGCGTGGCCGCCGCGATCGACCGCGGCTTCCTGGTCCTGCTCGGCGTCAGGCAGGACGATGGGGCGGAAGATGCGCAGTACATCGCGACGAAGATCGCGGGCTTGCGGGTCTTCGAGGACGAGGGCGGGAAGATGAACCTGGCCTTGGGCGAGGTGGGCGGGGCGGTGCTCCTCGTCTCGCAGTTCACGCTCTACGGCGATGCCCGGAAGGGCCGCCGGCCCTCGTTCGACAAGGCGGCGCGCCCGGCGGAGGGCGAGGCGCTCTACAGCCACGTCGCGTCCCTGCTCGAGCAGGGAGGACTGCCCGTCGCCCGCGGCGTGTTCGGCGCGCTCATGCAGGTGGCGCTCGTCAACGACGGACCGGTGACGATCCTCCTCGACAGCGGCAGGGCCTTCTAAGGGGTCGGGAGTATTTTCACTTTTTGCGATGCGTAACCCGGGGAGGACACTTGGCAAAAAGTGAAAATACTCCCGACCCCATTTTCGCGATCCTGATTGTGGCGGCGCTGCTCATCGCGGCCGGTCCCGCCCTCGCACAACGCCTTCAGCCGTCAACCGATGACTTGCGCCTGGAGGACGCGCTCTCGAAGTACCGGAACGGGGCGCGGGCTGACGCGCTCGACATGCTCGCGGCCTTTTCGCGCGAGCAGGTGGTGGACGCCCCGAAGACCTTCCACCGTACCCTCACGGGCATGGCCATCTTCGACCTGGGGCGCGATGCCGCACCGGCCCGGCTGGCCCTGGGCCTGCTGTTCGTCGAGGCGGGCCTCGCGGCGTTCGCGCGCGAAGACGAGGACCTGAGCGGCGCCCTGCTCTCGGTTGCGCACTACTGGCTGATGGAGGACTTCTTCCGGCCGTATGCGACGGGCCGGCTGATGGTGCCGCTTCGCCTCGCCGAAGACCTGTGCGTGGTGTCGGTCGGGCCGTTGATCGAGGTGCTCCAACTCGATGCGGCGCGCAAGGCCTGGGCGTTGTGTCCCCCGCACGTGCAGAAGCTGCCCCACGCGATGGTCCTTCGAGGCTCGATCGAGGAGATCGCCGTCTCGGAGCGGATGGACCCCGATTCGCACTATTACGTTCCTGGCGCGCACTACGACGACGGAGGACGGCCGCGTGCGTCGACGCTCCGTCTCGATCGGCTCGCGCCCAGCGCAGTGATGCAGCAGCGGCACACGCTGAGGGAGCGTGCATGGCGGCTGCGAACCTGGCGTGAAGCCGAAGGCTGGTATGCGCGGGCGCTCGAAGCCGACCCGTCCGACAGCATGGCTCGCCTCCGGCTGTCCGTCGCGCGCTGGCAGCTCGACGAAGAGCGGGAGGCGGCGTTCGGGTTTCCGTGGCTGCTCGATGCGGCCCACCGTGTCACGCCCGACGTCCGCTACCTCGCGCACCTGTTCTCGGCACGTAAGGCTGAGGAAGAGGGTCCCGCGTCGCTGGAGCGCGCCGAGCGCCACTATCAGCACGCCATCCGCATCATGCCGAAGAATCAGGTGGCCCACCTCGGGCTGAGCCGGCTGCGCTTCGACAGCGACCGGGCGGAGGCCGCACGCCTGGTGCGTGAGGCCGTCGCTCGTCCGCCCGACGAGCAGGTCGATCCGTGGTTCAACTACGACATGCAGTTCGCCTTCGAAGCCGCGGCCTTGCGTGAGCTGCGGTATCGCGAGGTGCAGGAGGCTGCAGGGCCCGGCGGGGGCGATCGATGAGGAGGCGCGCCGGCCTGGGACTCGCCGGCATCGTCCTGTCCGGCGCGGCGCTCGCCGCCCAGCCCACCGTGTTTCGCGCCAGCGTTGACCTCGTGCGCGTCGACGTGCTCGCCACCCACCGGGGGCGGCCGGTGTCGGGACTGGCCGCCGCGGACTTCGAGGTGCGCGACAACGGTGTTCCGCAGCGGGTGCTCGACGTGTCGCTCGAGGACGTGCCGATTGGCGTCACGCTCGCGCTCGATGTCTCGGGCAGCGTCCAGGGCGTTCAGGTCGAGCAGCTGACCGCCGCCGCCCGGCGCCTCATCGCGGGACTGAGGGCCGAGGACGCCCTGGCGCTCGTCGCCTTCGAGCGGCGCGCGCACCTCGTGGTCGAACGCACCAGGGACCACCGCCGGGTGTCCAGCATCATCGGCCTGCTGGAGACCGGCGGCGGCACGTCGCTGCGCGACGCCACCTACGCCACCCTCACGCTGCGCGACCCGGCCGACCAGCGGGCGTTCGCCGTCGTCTTCACCGATGGCCGCGACACGGGAAGCTGGCTGCGGGCGGGCTCGGTCTTCGAGGCGGCGCGGCGGTCCGACGTCGTCGTCTATGGCGTCCAGACGCGGGGGCGCGACGAAGAGCGCGCCTTTTTGCGCCCGCAGGGGCGCCGGACGTTCCTCGAGGAGATCGCGGCGGAGACGGGTGGACGCGTCCTCGACGCGGAGTGGGCCGAGCTCGAGCAGGCCTTTCGCGACATCGTCACCGAGTTCCGGCAACGCTACGTCCTCAGCTACGAAGCCCAGGGGGTGGAGCGGACCGGATGGCACACCCTCGAGGTGAAACTGAAAGGCCGCCGCGGTCAGGTGACCGCGCGGCGCGGGTATTTCGGCGCCCCGCGGTAGGGGCCCGCATCACAGGAGTACGAATGCCGCGATTCGCCGTCATCCTTCTCTTGGTCCTCGCCTGTGTCGCTCCCGCGGCCGCGCAGCAACGTCCGCTGGTCACCGAGGAGCCCCTGACGATCGGGGCGGGCGAGGTCCTCGTCGAGATCGGCGCCGACTACGGCACGGGCGTCGAGTTCCCGGCCTCCGGCCTGAAGGGCGATCTGTGGCGCGGCCCGCTCGTCGGCGTCAGCATCGGCATCAGCTCCATCGCCGAACTGCAGATCGACGGCGGGTTCTACAACCGGCTGTCGATTGACGAGCGCCGCGCGGCGCCGCTCTCCGGACTGGTCGACGCCACGGGCGACACGACCAGCGACGTCGAGGACATCGTCGTCGCCACCAAGATCAACGTCCTGCGTGAAACCGAGGGGCGGCCGGCGCTCGGCGTCCGCTTCGCGACACGGCTGCCCAACGCGGGGAACGAGAGCGGGCTCGGGCTCGACACGACCGACTTTCTCGCGACCCTGCTCGTGGGGAAGACGGTGCAGTCGATCCGGGTCGTCGGCAACGTGGGCCTGGGCATCCTGGGCAACCCCATCGAGGGCAGCGCGCAGAACGACGTGCTGCTCTACGGCGTGTCGGTGGCGCGCGCGTTCACCGATCGGGCCGAGTTGGTGGCCGACCTGAACGGTCACGTGCACACGTCGAGCGGCGAGGCCGCGCCAGGCACCGATACCCGGGGCAGCATCCGGATCGGAGGCCGATACTCGATCGGCAGCGCGGGACGAGTGGATGCGGGTATCATCATCGGCCTGACGGAACGCGACCCGGGCATTGGCGTCACGTTCGGCTATACCCACGTCTTCAAGGCCTTCTCGTTGTGAACCCCGACCCCGTGCCGACGCTTCCCGGGCTCCGCGTGGCCAAGGCGCACGCCTACGGCAACGACTTCCTCTACGTGCCCTTCGACGATCTCGATCGCGACGGGCGCACGGCGCGAGACCTCGCGGTCGTCATGTGCGACCGGCATCATGGCATCGGCGCCGACGGGCTGATCTGCTACCGGACCGGCCCCGAGGGCGTCTCGATGCGCCTCATCAACTCGGACGGAAGTCCCGCGGAGGTTTCTGGCAACGGCGTGCGCGGCCTCGCGGCGCTGCTCGTGGCGCACGGCGCCCCCGGCGACCTGACGATTGCGACCGACGCCGGGCCGAAACGGCACCTGCTGGTCGAGCGCCAGCGCGGGGCGCGCTTCCGCTTCCGCACGAACCTGGGCCAGCCGACTGACATCCGCCGCGTGCACCTCTCGCTCGGTGAGGGCGAGGAGCTGGATGGCGTGCGTCTCTGGATGGGCAACCCGCAGTTCGTGGCGTTCGCCCCGCTCGACGCCTCGCGCGTGGCCGACGTCGGCCGTCGCCTCCAGCAGCACCCCGAGTTTCCCGAGGGCGTGAACGTCGAGTTCGCCGAGGTGCGCTCGCCCGGCGAAGTCCACATTCTCATCTGCGAACGAGGCGCCGGACCGACGCAATCGTCCGGCACGGGATCGTCGGCCGCGGCCGTCGCGGCCGCCGTCCACGCCGGCGCGAACCGCGACGTCACGGTCGTCGCCCCCGGAGGCAGCCAGCGCGTCGAGTGGACCGACGACGGCGTCTGGCTGACCGGGTGGGCCGAGATCGTGATGGAAGGAGTGTGGACCGCCTGATGCGGACCATGCAGGGCGCCTATCAGGCCGTCGAAGCCTACTCGCCGGCCGAAGAGCAGTTCAACCGCCGCCGGCGCACGGCGGGCCTGCTGCTCGGCCCCGTCGCGTTCCTCGCCATTCTGCTGCTGCCGTTTCCCTCGCTCGCCCCCGCCGCCCACAAGATGGCCGCGGTCATGGCGCTCGTGATGATTCTCTGGGTCACCGAGGCGCTGCCCATGGCGGTCACCGCGCTCGTCGGCCCCCTGGTGGCCATCCTGCTCCAGGTGGCGCCCGCGCGGACGGCCCTGGCCTCGTTCGCCGATCCGATCATCTTCCTGTTCATCGGGAGCTTCATGCTCGCCGAGGCCATGTTCGTGCACGGCCTCGACCGGCGGATCGCGTATACCGCGCTGTCGTGGCCGGCCATCGGGCACAGCGGCGCCCGCATCCTGCTGGTCTACGGCGCGGTCGCCACCGGCCTCTCCATGTGGATCAGCAACACCGCGACGACGGCGATGATGTTCCCGATCGGGCTGTCGATCGTGGCGCAGCTCGCGCGCGGCCGCGGCCAGACGCCCGCGCTGCGGCGCTTCGCGATGGCCATGATGCTGATGACCGCCTTCGGCGCGTCCATTGGCGGCCTGGCGACCCCCGTGGGCACCCCGCCCAACCTCATTGGCATCGGGTTCATCGAACGCATCGAGGGCCGCCACATCGGGTTCTTCCGCTGGATGGCCGTGGGCGTGCCGGCGGTCCTCCTGCTGTTTACGTTTCTCGCCGGCTATTTCTGGTGGGGGGCGGCGCGCGGTGTGCGCACCGAGCGGGGAAGCAGCGACCTCGTGCGGGCCGAGTTGCGCAAGCTCGGGCCCATGAAGCGCGCCGAGCGCAACGTCCTCGCGGCCTTCGGCTTCACCATCCTGCTGTGGGTGCTCCCCGGCATCCTGGCTATCCTCGGGCTCGAGGATCGGCCCGCGGCGGCGGCCTTCATCCGCTCCGTTCCCGAGGCGGTGGCCGCGATGGTCGGCGCGCTGCTGCTCTTCGTCCTGCCGGTGAGCTGGAAGGCCCGGCGCTTCACGCTCACCTGGGACGAGGCGGTGCGCATCGACTGGGGCATCATCCTGCTGTACGGCGGCGGGCTGGCCCTGGGGGACCTGGCGTTCCAGACGGGCCTGGCCCGGGCCGTGGGCGAAGGGATGACCTCGCTGCTGCCCTCGACGAGCGCGTTCGCCCTCGTCGTCGTGTTCACGGGCCTCTCCATCGTCCTGTCGGAGATGACCTCGAACACGGCGTCGGCGAACATGATCGTGCCGGTGGCGATTGCCGTGGCGCAGTCGGCCGGCGTCAACCCGCTCATGCCGGCGCTCGGGGCCACGCTGGGCGCCTCGCTCGGCTTCATGATGCCCATTTCGACCGCGCCCAACGCGATCGTCTACTCGAGCGGCTACGTGCCAATCACGCAGATGATGAAGTACGGCGTGGCGCTCGACCTCGTGGGCTTCATCGTGATCGTCGCGCTCGTGACGCTGCTCGG
>JAHDVQ010000015.1:0-36633 GCA_023384595.1 Vicinamibacteraceae bacterium
TAGAGCCCACAGAGCCTACAGAGCCTACGGAGCGCACGGAGCCTACGGAGCCTACGGAGCCTACGGAGGCTAACAGAGCCTACAAAGCCTACGGAGCCTACAGAGCCTACGGAGCCTACAGAGCCTACAGAGCCTACAGAGCCTACATAGCCTACATAGCCTGCAAAGCCTACGGAGCCCACCGAGCCCCTGCAGGCTTGGTTAGCCCGTGGGGGCTTGGTTGACCGTGTTACGGTTCGAGATATCGGATCGAGCTGTGCAGTTTGTGCAATGCCCTGACGAGGTGTTGCTGGCAGGTTCTGCAGCGTCTGGTCCGATCGAAGGAGGCGAACCCCAGGTCGCAGCTGAGGTCGAGGAGGCTGCCGACTTCGACCGCCGATCCGAGGGCGATGTTGAGGAAGTGTTCGTACTCGCCGCGTCCTGAGCGCCCGCAGCCTTCGGCTATGTTCGCGACCACAGAGACCGCGGAACGGCGGAGCTGCTCCCGGAGGTTGTAACGCTCGGTGTCCGGCAGGTCAGCGGCGACCCGGTAGACCTCCACGGCAAGCGTCCGCGCCAGGGCATAGACTTCGAGCCTCTCCGGATTCCTCATTCCCCAGGCGCACGCAAGCTCCGCGCCGTCCCTTCCGTTGGCCCATCGGTGACCTGTCGCCCGTCATAGCCTTTGTGGGCTTTGTAGGCTCCGTAGCCTTTGTAGCCTTTGTCGCCTTGGTAGCCTTTGTAGCCCTTGTAGCCCTTGTAGCCCTTGTAGCCTTTGTAGCCTTTGTAGCCTTTGTAGGCTTTGTAGGCTTTGTAGGCTTTGTGGGCTCTGTAGGCTCTGTAGGCTTACTGTGTGCTATACTTTAGTGTTTCGCCCCCTTGAAGGGCCCTGACACTCTTTCGGTGAGGTTAGAACCTGTGGCTTCTCACGCATCCGCGCTCAAGGCCCACAAGCAGAGCCTGCTCCGGCGCGATCGCAATCGTCAGTATCGGACGCGGCTTCGGTCGGCCTTGAAGAGCCTCCGCGCGGCAATCACGAAGGGTGAGGTCGACGAGGCGAAGCAGTCGCTGTCGGCGACCGTGTCGCTCATCGACAAGATGGTCGGCAAGGGGATCATCCACGACAACGCGGGCGACCGCTACAAGTCGCGGCTGGCCCGGCGCCTGGCCAAGGCGACCCAGCCGTCGGCCTAGCTACCGCCGGGGCCCGCGTCTCGCCGCCATCGCGGCGGCGAGCTCCACCACCAGCCGCTCCAGCAGCACCAGCGGGTCCCCGCCCGACGACTTGAGCGCCGTGTCCGCGCGGAAGACCGCCTCGGCGGCCGCCGCGCGCCCGCGCGGCATGCGCTCGCGCGCCCACCATCCCAGCTGACCGAGAATCTGGTAGGGCGACGTGCCCGACTCCACGGCCAGCTGCAGTTCCCGCAGGGCCGTCGCCAGGTCGCCGTTCGAGAGCGCCGTCGTGATGGCCCAGGGGTCGATCGAGGTGGCGCCGCCCACCACCGCCTCCACGTCGCGGCGGGCCACTTCGCCCCGGCCCTCGCAGAAGAGGGCGATCCGCTCGGCCGCCTGCCGGAGCGCGTCGGTATCCGACCCGGCGTGGTCGAGCAGGGGATCGAGCGCGCCGCGCGCCACCCGCAGGCCCTGCTCGCGCAGGATGTCGAGGACATACCGCTCGGCGCCGCGCCGCGCATCCTGCTGACCGCGGGCGCCGAAGCCGGCCGCCGGCACGCCCGAGCAGTCGACCACCAGCGCGTGCTCGACGACGAGCTTGCCCAGGCGGGTGCCGCGGTCGACGGTGCGCGCCTCGAGTATCAGCGTGTTCTCCGCGACCGGGGCCTTCAGGTAGGCTTCGAGCGCGCCGATGGTGCCGGTTGACGCGCTCTCGGGGGGCGCCTCCGG
Source organism: Vicinamibacteraceae bacterium (assembly GCA_023384595.1). Lineage (GTDB taxonomy): Bacteria > Acidobacteriota > Vicinamibacteria > Vicinamibacterales > JAFNAJ01 > JAHDVQ01. The sequence goes on from JAHDVQ010000015.1 coordinate 1,882, forward strand.
CGCGTCCACCGCCTCGTCGCCGTCGTCCTCGTCGCTCCCCGCGCCGGCACCGCGCTTCTTCCTGATCTGCTTGAAGATCTCGTCGAAGTGCAGCACCGTCACGAAGCGCCGGCCGCCCATGAACGACAACTGGCGCACCGCGAGCAGCGCCGCCTGCAGCAGGTCGGGCTGGTCGGCGTGGAGCGCCGACGGGTCGGTCAGGTGAAAGCGCTCGACGTTGAAGGCGCGGTCCTCGTCGGGCACGAGCGCCTCGAGAGCGGCCACGGCCTGGCGCCGCTTCTCGGTGTCGTCGCCGGCCACGAGCACCACGGGCGCATCGAACCCGCGCGTGAGCGTCGCGGCAAGATCGTCCGCATCGACAAAGGCCATGGCTGACGCGGCCGCGCGGCCCTAGAACGCCTCGAGGATGGAGCTCACGACGGTCTTCGCGAACTCGGTCGAGACGCGCTCGGTGGCGTTCGATCCCGTGCCGAAGAAGGCCTGCGCGTCGAGCGCCGTCGCGCCGGTCGACACGTCGAACTCGTCGCGGAAGACGAGCGTCGGGTTCTCCCACAACACCTTGTTGGCGCGCACGTCCTCGAACTTCACGCTGAGCACGACGATGATCTGGTAGCGCGTGGCGATCTGCTGATCGTTGAACGCCGAGGGGTTGAGCGCGATGGTCGTGATCTCGCCCGTCAGCACGGCGTCGGCGCCCGTCGTCTCGGGGATGACCTTGTAGCGCCCGCGTCCGATGAACTCGGTGCGGATGCGCTGGGTGAGTTGCTGCTCGACCTCGAAGACGGGCGTCCGGTTGCCGAGCGTGGGAATGCCGATGGTCTGGATGTAGTCCGGCAGGAACGAGCCGCGGCCGGCCAGGGCATACCCGCAGCCGGACGATGCCGCCGATGCCGCGGTCACCCACGCCAGGGCCAGCGCGGCGAGCAGGCGCCGCCGCGTCATTTCGCCACCACGCCGACCAGGCGCCCCTTCACGACGACCACCTTCTGCACGGTCTTCCCTTCCGTGTGCTGCCTGACGTGCGGGTCGGCCAGCGCCGCGGCCTCGAGCGCCGCGTCGTCGATGTCGGCTGGCACGGTGAGCCGCGCACGCACCTTGCCGTTGACCTGCACGGGAATCACCAGGGCCTCCGCGCGCGCGACCTCGGCGTCGTGCGCCGGCCATCCCGCCGCGACAATGCCGCCCTCGTGGCCGAGCCGCTCCCACAGCTCCTCGGCCATGTGCGGGGCAAACGGTGCGAGCAGGCGCACGAGCGCCTCGAAAGCCTCCTTCACCACGGCCTTCGTGGCCGCGCGCTCGATCGACGGGACCTCGGCCTCGTCGTCCCGCCGCCCGACGCGAAGCCACCCGGTCTTCTCGCCGTAGGCGTAGAGATCGTTGACCAGCTCCATCAGCGCGGAGATCGCCGTGTTGAGGTGCACGCGCGGATAGAGGTCGGCGCTGACGCGCCGGATCGTGTCGTGCGTCTTCCGGCGCAGCGCCCGGTCGTCGCCGTCGAGGTCGAGGGAGGCCCAGCCGGCCGTCTCTCCCCGCAGCGCGCCGGTGAGCGGCGCGACGAGCCGCCAGACACGCGCCAGGAAGCGGTAGCTCCCCTCGAGGCCCGCGTCGGTCCACTCGACTTCCTTCTCGGGCGGCGCGACGAACATCACGTACATGCGCAGCGCATCGACGCCGACCCGCTGAATCATCTCGTCGGGATCGACGACGTTGCCCTTCGACTTCGACATGACGTTGCCGTCCTTGAGCACCATGCCCTGGGTGAGCAGGCGCGCGAACGGCTCGTCGTGGGTGACCATGCCGAGGTCGCGGAACACGCGGGCGAAGAAGCGCGAGTAGATCAGATGCAGGATGGCATGCTCGACGCCGCCGCTGTAGAAGTCCACCGGCGCCCAGTACGCCACCCGGGCCGGATCGAACGCCTGCTGGTCGTTCCGCGCGTCGCAGAACCGGTAGAAGTACCACGACGAGTCGACGAACGTATCCATCGTGTCCGTCTCGCGCCGCCCCGGACCGCCGCAGGCCGGACACGCGGCGTTCACGAACTCGGGAATCTGCGCGAGCGGCGAGTCGCCCTTGCCGCTGAACTCCACGACCTTCGGCAGCACGACGGGCAGATCGGCATCGGGCACCGGCACGATGCCGCACGTGTCGCAGTAGATCATGGGGATGGGCGTGCCCCAGTACCGCTGGCGCGAGATGCCCCAGTCCTTGAGCCGGTACTGCACCGCGCGCCGGCCGAAGCCCTCGCGCTCGGCGCGGTCGGCCATCGCCTGCCACCCGGCGTCGGCGCGCATGCCCGTGAACTCGCCCGACGCCACGAGCGTCCCCGGCCCGTCGTAGGCCGCGGCCATCGTCGCCCCGTCGAGGATCCCCGCCGGCATGCTGCCCGCCGGCGCGGCGTCGCGATCGGCCTCGGTGGGCTGCACGACGGCGGTCACCGGCAGGCCGTACTTGCGCGCGAACTCGAAATCGCGCTGGTCGTGCGCCGGCACCGCCATCACGGCGCCGGTGCCGTAGTCGCCGAGCACGAAGTTGGCGACCCAGATCGGCACGGCCTCGCCCGTGAAGGGGTTGCGTGCCACGCGGCCCGTGTCGAAGCCTTCCTTCTCGACCTCGCCAGACATGCGGGCCACGCGGTCCTGCGCCCTGAAGCGTTCGAGCGCGGCCTTGAAGACCGCCGGGTCGGACGAGGCGCGTGCGAACTCCTCCACCAGCCGGTGCTCGGGCGCGAGCAGCACGAAGGTGGCGCCGAAGATGGTGTCGATGCGCGTCGTGAAGACGTCGATGTCCTCGACGGCGCGGCCCGTGGCGTCGAGCAGCGGGAACGCCACGTGCGTCCCCTCCGACCGCCCGATCCAGTTCCGCTGCATCGTCAGGACCTTGTCGGGCCAGTCGCTGAGGCCGTCGATGGCCGAGAGCAGCTCGTCGGCGTACTCGGTGATGCGGAAGAACCACTGCTCGAGGTCGCGGTGCTCGACCGGCGTGCCGCAGCGCCAGCAGCCGCCGTCCACCACCTGCTCGTTGGCGAGCACGGTCTGGCAGCTCGGGCACCAGTTCACCGACGACCGCTTGCGGTAGGCCAGCCCGCGTTCGTACATCCGGATGAAGAGCCACTGGTTCCAGCGGTAGTACTCCGGATCGCACGTGGCCAGCTCGCGTCCCCACGCGTAGCTGATGCCGAGCCGCTGCAGCTGCCCCTTCATGTGGGCGATGTTCTCGCGCGTCCACGTCTCGGGATGCAGGTTGTTCTTGATGGCGGCGTTCTCGGCCGGCAGCCCGAAGGCGTCCCACCCGAAGGGGTGCAGGACGTTGGCGCCCTGGGCGCGCTTGAGGCGCGCCACCACGTCGCCAATCATGTAGTTGCGGACGTGGCCCACGTGGGCGTGGCCCGAGGGATAGGCGAACATCTCGAGGCAGTAGAACTTGGGCCGCGACGGATCCTCGACGGCCTCGAAGGCCCGCGTCTCGGTCCACCGGCGTTGCCACTTCTGCTCGATGTCCTGGGGTCGGTATTCAGCCACGGCAACAGTCTTGACGGGCGGGCACTCCCGGCCCGGGCCCGGCGGAAACCGGCGCTCCGGGCTCGGCACCCGCTGGCAGAGGGCGTCCTGAGCGACGCAAACGTGAAATTATAGCGTAGGCCAGAAGGCGAGCAGGGCGCGGCGCGCGGCCTGGGCCGCGGCCTGGCCCCGCGTCGACTCGCCGGCGGCGGGCCCGATCTCGACCGGTGTCGAGGCCAGCACCTGGAGCGAAACGTCGAGCCCTTCCGAGAGCCCGACCAGGTCGTAGCCGCCCTCGGTCACGAGCGCGAGCCGGCCCCGGGCGTGCCGGCGCGCCACGCCCCACAGGTGCCCCATCATCGAGGCGAAGCCGAGCGTCGAGACGCGCATGCCGGCCAGCGGATCGCGGTCGTGGGCGTCGTAGCCGGCCGACACTAGCACCAGCTCGGGCGCGAAGGCGTCGAGGATCGGCGTGACGACGGTGCGGAACGCCACGTCGTAGTCGGCGTCGGTCGCACCGGCCGCGAGCGGCAGGTTCACGGTGAAGCCGCGCCCCTCGCCGCGCCCGGTCTCGTCGGCGGCCCCCGTTCCCGGATAGAACGGGAACTGGTGCAGCGAGACGTAGAGCACCGACGGGTCGTCGTAGAACATCCACTGCGTCGCGTTGCCGTGGTGCACGTCGAAGTCGACGATGGCCACGCGCGCCGCGCCGAGCGCCGTCCGCGCGTGCGCGGCCGCCACGGCGACGCTGTTGAACAGGCAGAAGCCCATCGCGCGGTCCGCCTCGGCGTGGTGACCGGGCGGCCTGACGAGCGCGGCCGCGGGCGAGCAACGCTCCCAGGCGGCGTCGGCCGCCTGACACGCCGCGCCCGCCGCGAGCCCCGCGATCTCGAAGGATTCGGGCGAGGTGAAGGTGTCGGGGTCGAGGGCCACCGCGCGGCCCGTGGTGGCGGCGATCCGATCGACGTACTCGGCCGCGTGCACGCGCAGCAGTTCCTCGCGCGTGGCGGGCCTCGGCTCGAGCACCGACGCGCCGCGGGCCGCCCAGCGCCCGGCCACCACGTCGAACACCTCGGCGCGCTCGGGCCGTTCCGGATGCCCGGGCGGCGTCGTGTGTTCCGCGAACCGCGGCGAGGCGACGAGTGCGAGCGCCGAGCCGTTCATGCTCCTCCCCTGCCCGCCGCCACGAGATCGAGCGCGCGAGCCTTCAGCGCCAGCAGCACGCCCTCGAGGCGTTGCCGTTCCCGCTCGAGCGCCTCCTCATCGGCCGGATCCCCCGGAACGAAGAAGGGCGCCCCGATTGAGATGACGACGCGGCTCCAGGGTTTCGGCACCTGCGTGCGGTCCCAGCTTCCGAGCGTCCAGTGCCGGGCCGCCTCGATGTGGAAGGGGACGATCGGCGCGCCGGTGGCGCGCGCCAGCCACACCACGCCGGGCTGGACGACCTCGGCGGGCCCCCGCGGTCCGTCCACCGTGAAGGCCGCCGAGCGGCCCTGCGCGATGTCCCGTTTCAGCTGGACGAGCGCCTTGATGCCGCCCCTCGACGACGACCCGCGCGCCGTGCCGTAGCCGAAGCGCCTGATGATGCGGGCAATCCACTCGCCATCGAAGTTCTCGCTCGTGATGACGACGATGCCGCGGCGCGCGAAGTACGCCGTGCCGGGCAGGATCCGCCCGTGGAAGAACGCCATGATGGGGGGCAGCGGCCCGTCGAGGGCCGCCGCGTAGTGCTCGCCTCCGTCGACCTCCCACCGGAACGTGCGGGCGAGCGTCGCGATGAGCGGATACCCGGCGGCGGCAATGGCCGCCACCTGCGCCCGCTTCACGCGCGACGCCTCCCAGCCCGCGTGGGTCTTCACGCCGACGGCGGACCTCCCGGATCGGGCGGGCCCGCCGCGGCCGGCGGCGCGCTCGCCACGGTCCCCGCCAGCTCCGGCGCCTCGCGGAAGACCGCGTTCGGCCGTGCCGCCTTCAGGCGGCCGTCGACGTAGGTCATGAGGTCGACCATCTGGGTCGACGCGTTGGAGCTGGCGGCCGCGCCCTTCAGCATGATCGAGCAGAAGGGACAGCCCATGACGACGGTGTCGGCGCCCGTGCCCTGGAGCTGCTCGAAGCGCTCCTGGCTGATGCGCTTGCCCTCCTCGTGCTCCTCGAAGAGCAGGCCGCCGCCCGCCCCGCAGCAGAAGGGGTTCTCGCGGTTGCGCGCAGGCTCGACCACGGTGGCACCGACGCGGTCGAGCAGCTCGCGCGGCTCCTCGTGCGTGTGCGCGTAGCGGCCGAGGTAGCACGGATCGTGGAAGGTCACCGTCTCGGTCTTGTCGAAGCGCACGCCGTGCATCAGGTCTGCCACGAGCACCGACGAGTGCACCACCTCGGCCTCGTAGCCGAACTCGCGGTAGTCGTGCCCGATCGTCTTCAGGCAGTGCGGGCACGAGGTGACGATCTTCGTGACCCCGTGCGTCGTGAACTCCTCGATGTTCTGCGTGGCCAGCTCCTGGAACATGTACTCGTTGCCGCTCCGCTTGGCGATGTCGCCCGTGCATCGCTCCTTCGCCAGCACGCCGAAGGTGACGCCCTTCGCGCGCAGGATGTCGAACAGGGCGCGCAGCGATTTCTGGAAGTCGGCCTCGAAGGCGCCGGCGCACCCGAGCCACACGAGGAACTCGTGCTTCGAGCGGTCGAAGATCTCGACGCCGGCCGACTGCACGAACTTCTGGCGCTGGTCGTAGAGCAGGCCCCAGATGTTGCCGCGGCGCTCCAGGTTGTTGTAGACGCCGCCCAGGTAGTCGGGCGCCTCGCCGTTCGACACGAGGCCGCGGCGCGCGCCGATGATGACCGGGGTGTGCTCGATGCCGACCGGGCACTGGTTCTCGCAGGCGCCGCACGTGGTGCACTGCCACAGCACCTTCGGGTCGTAGACCTCCGCGAGCGTCGCCTCGAGCCGGTTGGCGAGCAGCGCTTCCTCGTTCTGCAGGATCAGGCGCTTGGGATTCAGCAGCTTTCCCGTCGCGTAGGCCGGGCAGTTCTCCTGGCACCGCCCGCACTCGACGCAGGTGAAGGCGTCGAGGACGGCCTTGCGCGGCAGGTCCTTCACCGTCTCGAAGCCCACCTCCTCCTTCTCGAAGTCGAGGTTGGGCACCGTTTGCAGCACGGGCGACTTCAGGAAGACGGTGATGGGCGCCAGCAGCAGGTGCAGGTGCTTCGAGTTCGGGATGAGGCCGAGGAACGTGAAGATGATGACCATGTGCAGCCACCAGTTCACGCGCTCGGCCGGGCCGGGCTCGATGACGAGGTCGATGAGGAACGTCACCATGAGCGCGGCGATGAAGGCATCGATGAGCACCGACTCCTTCGACACCGTCGCGCCGAGCTCCGGCGGCTGCACGAATGCCCGGCGCACCAGCAGGTACGCGATGCCCGCGATGACCAGCAGGCTGAAGGGCACCAGCGCGAGCTTGTAGTAGTAGAACGCCCGCGTCTCGGAGAGATCCGCGATGCCGAGGCCGTGGAGCGTCTCCACGGCCGTGTAGAGGCCGAAGGCGACGAATCCCCAGAAGACGAACAGGTGCGCGAAGCCGACGACCGGCTTGGCGCCAATCACCTTCGACTGGAAGACGACCTCGCCGAAGAAGCGCATCAGCCGGGCGCCGAGGCCGTCGGTCGAGATGTTGTCGGCCGCCCGGACGTAGAGCCGCGTGCGGTGGGCCATCTGCTGGCCGAACCACGCGAGGCTCGCGATGACGACGAGCCAGAAGAGCACGACTTCGAGCATGATGGCGTTTCCCTGCTGGGGGCGCGGGAGGACGTCAGGGCCCGTCCTCCCGGGTGTCCGTCCGTGCGCGGCCGGGCCGACGGCCGCGTCAGGCCTTCAGCGCGGTGATGATCGCCGGCACGACCTCGAAGAGATCCCCGGTGATGCCGTAATCGGCAATCTCGAAGATCGGCGCCTCGGGATCCTTGTTGATGGCCACGATCGTGCGGCTCCCCTTCATGCCGACGACGTGCTGGATCGCCCCCGAGATACCGAGCGCGAGATAGAGCTTCGGCGCCACGGTCTGGCCGGAGCTGCCGATCTGCCGGTCCATCGGCAGCCAGCCCGCGTCGCAGATGGGCCGTGAGGCCGCCAGCTCCGCCTGCAGCGCCGCGGCGAGCTCCTTCGCCATCTCGAGGTGCTCGGGCGCCTTGATGCCGCGCCCAACCGAGACGATGCGTTCGGCCTGCGAGAGGTCGACGGCCTGCTTCGCTTCCTGGAACGGCGCCTCGGGCCGCTGGCGGATGGCCGCCGGATCGACGGCCGCGTCGACGGCGCGAACCGGGGCGGCCGTGTCGCCGCGCACGAGCGCGTCCACCTTGAAGGCGCCGATCTGGAACGACACGAGGTGCGGCGCCGGCCCCTCGGCGACGACGTCCGCGACGACCTTCGCCTGGAACATTGGCCGCGTGAACGCGAGCCCGTCGCCGTGCGGCTTGGCCGCGACGACGTCGGTGATGAGCGCGCGATCGAGCCGGGCGGCGAGCGCCGGCGCGAAGTCGCGGGTCTGATAGGTATGGGTGAAGAAGACGTGCGCGGGCGCTTCGGCCGCGATGAACGCGGCCAGCGCCTGCACGAAGCCGTCGGCCGTGTAGGCCTCGAGCGAGGCGTGCTCGACGCGCACGACCTCGTCGACCTTCGCCGCGGCGAGCTCCGCCGCGGCCGCCTCGAGGCCCTGTCCGAGAAGCGCCACCTTGACCGGGCCTCCGAGGCCCTGGGCGGCGATGATGGGCTCCCAGCTGGCGCGATTCAGCTTGCCGTCGCGCTGTTCGGCAATGACGAGCACCATGGCTAGAACACCCTCGCTTCCTCGCGGAGCACGCGTACGAGCTCCTTGGCCGCCTCGTCGGGCGCCCCGGCGATCATGCGGGTCTGCTTGCTCTTCTCCGGGAAATACAGGCTCACGATCCGCTGCCGCGCGGCGAGATCGGCCGGCGCCGCGACGCTGCGGATCTCCTTCTTCTTGGCGGCCATGATGCCCTTGAGCGTCGCGTACCGCAGCTGGTTGATGCCGCTCTGGATGGTGAGCAGCGCGGGCAGCGGGAGGCGGATCCACTGGAACCAGCCGCCTTCGAGCTCGCGCTTCACGCGCAGCCCGCCGTCCTCGACGGCCACGTCCATCGTGATGGTGCTGTGGGCGAGCCCCAGGCGCTCGGCCAGCACGACGCCCACCTGCCCGAAGCCCTGATCGTCGGACTGGAGGCCCGTGAGCACGAGGTCGAAGTGCTCGTCGCGGAGCGCCGCGGCGAGCGCCCCGGCCACGACGAACGCGTCGGCCGAGGCGAGCGCCCCGTCCTCGACGTGGATGGCGCGATCGGCGCCGCGCGCCAGCGCCTCGCGCAGCGCCTGGACGACGCGCGACGGGCCGGCGGAACAAACCACGACCTCGCCGCCGTGCTGCTCCTTGAGCCGCAGGGCCGCTTCGAGGGCGTAGGCATCGGGCTCGTTCAGCTCGAACGAGGCGTCCTGGTCTCGAATCCAGGTCTTGTCGTCGCTGAGGCGCAGTTGCCACTCGCGTCCCACGACCTGCTTGATGCACACCGCGATTTTCATAGGCCTCTCGCCGTACGGGAATGAATGCGGGGGCGGGAAGCGGGCCGCCCGCGCGGCCCGCGCAAACGACGCCGGAGCGCGCGGCTACGCGGCGTCGGGGTTTCGGAACAACAGCGCGGCGTTGGTCCCGCCGAAGCCGAACGAGTTGGACATCGCATACCCGATCGCTCGCTCGCGCCGCGTGTGCGGCACGAAATCGAGGTCGCAACCCTCCTCCGGGTTGTCGAGGTTCACCGTCGGCGGCGCCACCTGGTCGCGCAGGGCGAGCACGGCCAGGCCCGCCTCGAGTCCGCCGGCGGCCCCGAGCAGGTGCCCCGTCATCGACTTGGTCGACGACACCAGCAGGCGTGCCGCGTGGTCGCCGAAGCACCGCTTGATGGCGACGACCTCGGTCGGATCGTTGATGGGCGTCGAGGTGCCGTGCGCGTTGATGTAGTCGACGACCGCCGGCGGCACGCCCGCCTTGTCGAGCGCCATCTGCATCACCCGCACCGCGCCGTCGCCGTCCTCCGGCTGGCCGGTCATGTGATAGGCGTCGGAGGTCAGGCCGTAGCCGACCACCTCGGCGAGCACGCGCGCCCCGCGGGCCCGCGCGAACTCGTACTCCTCGAGCACCAGGACGCCGGCCCCCTCGCCCATCACGAACCCGTCGCGGTCGCGGTCGAACGGCCGGCTCGCGCGCTCGGGCTCGTCGTTGCGGGTGGACATGGCGCGCATGGCGGCGAACCCGCCGATGCCCATGGGCGTGATGGCCGCCTCGGAACCGCCGGCGATCATGACGTCGGCATCGCCCCGCCGGATGATCTCGAACGCGTCGCCGACGGCGTGCGCCGAGGCCGAGCAGGCCGTGCACGTCGCCGAGTTGGGCCCCTTGGCGCCGAAGCGGATCGACACCTGCCCGGCCGCCAGGTTGATGATGGCCGAGGGGATGAAGAAGGGGGAGATCTTGCGCGGGCCGCCCTCGATGAGGGCGCGGTGCTCGCGCTCGATGGTCTGGAAGCCGCCGATGCCCGACGCCACGAACACGCCGACGCGCGTGGCGATGTCGGGCGTCACCCGCAGCCCGGCGTCGTCGACGGCGAACTGCGCGGCGGCGATCGCGAAGTGGATGAAGACGTCCATCTTCTTGACGTCCTTCTTCTCCACGAACGCGAGCGGATCGAAGCCCTTCACCTCGCCCGCGATGCGCGTGGCGAACTGCGAGGCGTCGAACCGCGTGATGGGACCGATGCCGCTGCGGCCCGCGAGCACCGACGACCAGGTCGCCTCGGTGCCCACGCCGAGCGGCGACACGAGCCCGACGCCCGTGACGACCACTCGTCTGGTCAAGCGGCCCCCTACTTCTTGGCCTTGGCGTGCGCCTCGATGTAGGCGACGGCCTCCTTGACCTTCGTGATCTTCTCGGCCTCGTCGTCGGGGATCTCGATGTCGAAGGCCTCCTCGAGCGCCATCACCAGCTCGACGACGTCGAGCGAGTCGGCGCCGAGGTCCTCCTGGAAGGAGGCATCGGCCGTGACCTCCTCCTCGTCGACCCCGAGCTGCTCCACGATGATGCTCTTGACCTTGTCAGCTACTGACGACATCCACGCCTCCGTATTCGGTTCTGCGCGCCCTGGCGGGCGACCTTACATGTACATCCCGCCGTTGACGGCGAGCACCTGCCCCGTGATGTAGCCCGCCGCGTCGGAGGCGAGAAACCGCACCGCCGCCGCGACGTCCTCTGGCGCGCCGAGCCGCCCCAGCGGCACCTGCGCCGCCCAGGAGGCGTGCGCCTCCGCCGAAATGGCGCGGGTCATGTCGGTGTCGATGAGCCCCGGCGCCACGACGTTCACCGTGATCTGCCGCGACGCCAGCTCCCGCGCCAGCGACTTGGCGAAGCCGATGAGCCCCGCCTTCGACGCCGCGTAGTTCGCCTGGCCGGCGTTGCCCGTCTGCCCCACCACCGAGCTGATGAAGATCAGGCGCCCGGCGCGCTGCTTCATCATCGGCTTGATGACCGCCTGCGTGCACTGGAACGCGCCACCGAGGTTCGTCGCCAGCACGGCATCCCAGTCGTCCCGCTTCATGCGCAACAGCAGCTGGTCGCGGGTGATTCCGGCATTATTGACGAGAACGTCGATTCGGCCAAATCGCTCGAGCACCGTGTCGACGAGCGCCGTCACCGACGCCGGATCGGTCACCTCGAGCGGCAGGGCGAGGGCCGTCCCGCCCGCGGCGGTGATGGCCTGCGCCGTCTCGTCCGCGTGCTGCCCGCGCGCGGCGGCCACGACCGTGGCGCCACCCTCCGCGAGCGCGATCGCGGTCGCCCGGCCGATGCCGCGCGAGGCGCCCGTGACCAGGGCGATGCGTCCTGAGAGATCGAAGCTCACGAGTGGGGGAACAGCGCCTCCAACGCCGGGGTGCCGAGGTGCTGCTCGGTGTTGAGTACCGTCGCTTCCGGGTCGATTTTCTTCACCAACCCGCTCAAGACCGTCCCCGGACCTACTTCAACATACGTGCGGACGCCCTCGGATGCAAGGCGCCGCACGACCTCTTCCCACCGCACGGGACGCGACACCTGCGCGACGAGCGCGTCGATGGCCGCCGCCGCGTCGCGCTTGGGCTCGGCATCGACGTTGGCCACGACGGGCATGCGCGGGTCGCGCGCGGCGGCACCGCGCAGCGCGGGCTCGAGGCGCGCTTCGGCCGGCTGCATGAGGGCGCAGTGGAAGGGGGCGCTCACGGGCAGCGGAATGGCGCGCCGCGCGCCCAATGCCTTCGCGCGCTCGGCGGCGCGCGCGACGGCCTCGGCGTGCCCCGCAATCACCACCTGGCCCGGCGCATTCAGGTTCGCCGGGCTCACCACCTGCCCGCCGGCAGCGTCCGCGCAGGCCTGCGCGACCAGCGGTGCGTCGAGACCCAGGATGGCGGCCATCGCCCCCTCGCCCACCGGCACGGCCTCCTGCATGTACTGCCCCCGGCGCCGGACCAGCCGCACGGCGTCGGCGAACTCGAGGGTGCCCGCCACCACGTGCGCCGAGTACTCGCCCAGGCTGTGGCCGGCCACGAAGTCGGGCACCAAACCGCGCGCGGCGAGCACGCGCGCGGCGGCCACGCTGGTCGCCAGGATCGCGGGCTGCGTGTTCTCGGTGAGCACGAGGCGCTCGTCGGGCCCCTCGAAACAGAGACCGCTCAGCGACTCTCCCAGCGCCCGGTCGGCCTCGTCGAACGCCGCGCGGGCCTCGGGATAGGCCTCGGCGAGAGCGCGGCCCATGCCCACCTTCTGGGCACCCTGGCCGGGAAACAGGAACGCGAGCTTGTCGGGCATCGGCATGGTCTGGGCGTTAGGCGTTAGGCGTTAGGCGTTAGGCGTTAGGCGTTAGGCGTTAGGCGTTGGGCGGTGGGCGTCAGGCGTTGAGCGCGGCAGCAGGGCGATGGCGTCGGACGTTCACGCGCCCGGGGCGGCCGGCGCGTCGGCGGTCGCCTCGGGCTGGCACGAGTCGGCCACCTCGCGCGCCAGCCGCTCGAGCAGGCCGCAACGCGCGAGGTCGGCGGTCTTCACGATGCCGTTCGACACGGCGTGCGACGACGACCGGCCGTGACCGACCATGCACAGACCGTTGACGCCCAACAGCGGGGCCGCGCCGTACTCGGCCGGGTCCATCCGCCGTCGAAAGTCCGCGAACGCGCCGCGCGACAGGAGGTAGCCAAGCTGACCCTGCAGCGTGCTCCGCAGCGCGTCGGTCAACATGCGGTCGAGCGCGTCGACGACACCCTCGCTCACCTTGAGCGCGATGTTGCCCGTGAAGCCGTCGCACACGATGACGTCGGCCTCGCCGCGAAACACGTCGCGCGCTTCGACGTTGCCCGTGAAGCGCAGCCCCGACTCCTTGAGCAGGCGATGGGCCTCGCGCACGAGGTCGGTACCCTTGGTCGCCTCCTCGCCGATCGAGAGGAGCCCGACGGTGGGCGACTCGAGGTTGAAGGCCAGCCGCGCATAGGCGGCGCCCATCATGGCGAACTGCACGAGGTGCTGGGGGCGGCACTCGATCGTCGCGCCCGCGTCGACGAGCACCGCGGTGCCGCGTTCTGTGGGGATCGGGGCGGCGAGCCCCGGCCTGTCGACGCCGGGAAGGCGCCCGAAGACCGCGTGCGCGGCCACCATCGTCGCGCCGGTGTGCCCGGCGCTGAAGACACCGGCGGCCTCGCCCCGGGTCACCGCCTCGAGGGCCACGCGGATGGAGGCGGCACGCTTGCTGCGCAGGACCGTCGTCGAGGCCTCGTCCATGGCGACGACCTCGTCGGCGTCGAGCAGCAGGATGTCGTGGGTGGAGCCGGGGACGGCGTCGAGACGGGCGAGCTCGGACTCGATGTCGGGCCGCCGGCCGACCAGGAGGACGGGAACGCCCCGGCCGACGGCGTCGACGGCCCCTTCAACGACGCTGCGGGGAGCGTGGTCGCCCCCCATGGCATCGACCGCGATGCGCATCGTCTGTGGCGCGGCGCCGTGTGGGCCGCCGCGCGCCAGCGCCTAGTCCTCGTCGACCGGACGCACCTGCCGGCCGCGGTAGTAGCCGCAGTTCGGGCACACGAGGTGCGGCAGCTTCCGCTCGTGGCACTGGGGGCACTCGCTCAGACCCACCGGCTGCAGCGCGTCGTGCGTGCGCCGCTTGGCCGTGCGGGTCTTCGAGTGACGTCGTTTCGGATTTGGCATGACTCTCTACCTCTCTCGGTCCCGGCCGGCGCCTGGCACCCGGTCCGGCAAGGGCCCATCGCTACGCATCGTCGCGGTCGCGCAACTCCCGAAGGGGCGCCAGCCGCGGGTCTTCCCATTCGTTCGTGCACGAGCACGTGCCGGTGTTGCGGTTGATCCCGCACACCGGACACAGCCCCTGGCAGTCGACGCGGCACAGCGCCTTCATCGGCAGGGCCAGGTAGAACTGCTCCCGCAGCACGGTCGCGAGATCGATCACCGGCTCGTCGTAATAGCTCGTGTCGACGTCGTCCTCTTCGATGCGGGCTTCGTCGTCCTCGACGCGCCGCTGGTCGGCGCGCGGGATGAGGCGCAGGTCGAAGGTGGCCGACACCGGCCAGTCGAACGGCTCCAGACAGCGGCTGCAGTCGAGCGACAGCGTCGTCTCGACCGTCCCGTGCAGCTGATACTGATCGTCTCGCTTCTCGACGGCCAGCTGCAGGGCAATCGGCGAGACCACCCTGAACGTGTCGTCCCGCGTGTCCAGCTCAGCCGGCTGGTAGGTGCGCTCGATGCGCGCGACCGGGCCATGTATGCGGGCAAGATCGAGTTGCACGGGCTCCCTCCGCGGCGAGCCGCCACGGGCGAAACCCTGAGTATAGCACGCGGGCCTAGCCCGAGGCGCCCATCGGGTCCACCGGCCCGGCCGCCAGTTCCACCCACGGCTTCGGGATGAAGAGCTGTTCGTAGAGCCGGACCGCGAAGCGGTCCGTCATCCCCGCGAGGAAGTCGCGCGAGGCCGCGTCGAGCCCCTCACGGGCGAGGGTGCCGCCGTCCAGGAACCGCTCCGGCTCGCGCCGGACGCGTTCCCAGAGGCCCCCGAGGATGCCCTCGGCCTTGCCGAACTCGGCGGTGGCGCGCGAGTTCTCGTAGACGGCGTCGAACAGGTAGCTTCTCAGCCCGAGCGTGGCCTCGAGCACCTCGGGACTCATGCGGACCTCGGCCAGACCTCCCTCGAGCGTCTGCTCGATGACGTCGGCCACCATGGTGCCGATGCGGGCCGAGGTCGAGTCGCCGAGGACGGCCACGGCGCCCGCCGGGAGCTCCTGGGGGTGCAGGATGCCCGCGCGGATCGAGTCGTCGATGTCGTGGTTCACGTACGCGATGATGTCGGCCACCCGCGCGATCTGTCCCTCGATGGTCGACGCGCGATGCTCGGGATCGGCGCCGACCGGCAGGCCGTGCTTCCCCTTCGAGTGGCGGGCGATGCCGTCGCGGACCTCCCAGGTCAGGTTCAGCCCGCGGCCCTCGTTCTCGAGCACGTCCACGATGCGCAGGCTCTGCTCGTAGTGGTTGAACCCGCCGGGCACGAGCTTCTTCAGCACGCGCTCGCCGGCATGGCCGAACGGCGTGTGGCCGAGGTCGTGTCCGAGGGCGATGGCCTCGGTCAGCTCCTCGTGGAGCCGCAGCACCTTGGCGATGGTCCTCGCGATCTGCGACACCTCGAGCGTGTGCGTGAGGCGGGTCCGGTAGTGATCGCCGGTGGGCGCGAAAAAGACCTGCGTCTTGTGCTTCAGGCGGCGGAAGGCCTTGCAGTGCACGACCCGGTCGCGGTCGCGCTGGAAGGCCGGCCTGATGGGATCTTCCTCCACGGGGACGAGGCGTCCCTTCGTGCGCGCACTGCGCGCCGCCTGCGGGGCGAGGAACTGGTCCTCCCGGGCTTCGAGCTGTTCGCGAATCGTCGTCATCGTCACGCCGGGCCCACCGCGCGCCGCTCTTCGTCGAGCACGAGCGGCAGGAAGCTCATCCCGTGTTCGAGGCGCGCGATCCCGAACCACTCCGCCAGCGTCTGCGCGAGGTCCGCGAAGCTCGCGCGCGTGCCGATGTTCGCGCCCGCCCGCACGCCGCCGCCCCACAAGAGCACCGGCACGTACTCGCGCGAGTGGTCGGTGCTCGGCGTCGTCGGATCGTTGCCGTGGTCGGCGGTCACCACCACCAGATCGCCGGGGCGGAAGGCCGGCAGGAGCGCGGCCAGCTCGCCGTCGAACGCCTCGAGGTTCGCCGCGTAGCCTTCGGGGTCGTTGCGGTGGCCGAACTGCGTATCGAAGTCCACCAGGTTCACGAAGACCAAGCCGTCGTCTAGCGTGGCGACCTCGTGCGCGAGGCGCGCGACGCCCTCGCGATCGCTCCCGGTTTTCACCGCGCGCGTGATGCCGCGGCCGGCGAAGAGATCGGCGATTTTCCCGATGGCCACCACCGGCACGCCGGCGCTCGTGAGGCGATCGAGGAGCGTAGGCGCCGTGGGCGTCTGCGCGTAGTCGTGGCGGTTGGCGGTGCGCGTGAAGGCGCCGGGCACCCCGACGAACGGCCGCGCGATCACGCGGCCGATGCCGTGCTCGACGGCCGCGATCTCGAAGGCGATCTCGCACATCCGGTACAGCTCGGGCACCGGGATGACGTCTTCATGCGCCGCAATCTGAAACACGCTGTCGGCCGACGTGTAGACGATGGGCCGGCCGCTGGCCATGTGGGCTTCACCGAGGCGATCGATGATCTCCGTGCCCGACGCGACCACGTTGCCCAGCACCGTCCGTCCGATTCTCGCCTCGAACGGGTCGAGAATCTCGGGTGGGAATCCGGCGGGGAACGTGGGAAACGGCCGGTCGAGCACGAGGCCCATGAGCTCCCAGTGCCCCGTCACCGAGTCCTTGCCCGCCGAGGCCTCGGCGAGGCGTCCGACGGCGGCGCGCGGCGGCGCGGGCGGCGGTCCGCCGAGATCGACGATCGAATCGAGGCCCAGCGACCTGAGCGTCGGCACCCGGAGCGGCACGAGGCGGGCGATGTTGCCGAGGGTGTTGCTGCCCTCGTCACCGTAGCGGGCGGCATCGGGAAGCTCGCCGGCACCGACGCTGTCGAGCACGATGACGAACGCGCGGCGCGGCGCGGACGGGCCGGTCATGCGCTACGACTCGTGGGAGGCGTAGTAGTTGGCGATCGACTTGCCGGAGCGGATGGCCGCAATCGCGTGCTTGAAGATCATCTGATCGGCGCCCGCGCTCTCGACGACGAGCGCGAACCGATCGAAGTTCTTGATGCGCCCTTCGAGCTCGGCCCCGTCCATGAAGCGGATCGACACCACCAGCCGCTCCCGCCGCGCGTGGTTCAGGAAGACGTCCTGGATGTTGGGTGACGAGGCGGGACCTCGCATGTCCTTGGATGGCGGCATCAGGACGCGACTCCTCGGTCGACGAGCCACGCGGTCGCGCGGTCGATGGTGGCGAGTTCTTCCCCAGGCATGTCGAGCCAGTGTAGGTTAGGCTCTTTTCTGAACCAGATCAACTGGCGCCGCGCGTAGCGGCGGTTCTCGCGGACGATGAGCGCGCGCGTCTCGGTTTCGTCGCGCACGCCGTCCAGCATCTCGAGAACCTGCCGGTAGACCAGACCCGTGAAGGCGTGCGCCGACCTGGGCACGCCCTCGTCGAGCAGCCGCCGCACCTCGTCGACGACGCCCCGCGCAAACTGCGCGTCGACGCGCCGCGCGACCCGCTCGGCCGTCTGCTCGCTCGAGAGCCGCAGCGCGATCGTCTCGAGACGCATGCCCTCGATGGGCGACCGGGTCTCGGCGAAGTGCGCGGTGAGCGGCCGTCCCGTGAGCACCAGCACCTCGAGCGCGCGCACGATGCGCTTCAGATCGCGCGGCAGGATGCGGCGGCCCGATGCCGGGTCGCGCGAGGCGAGCAGGCGGTGCAGCCGTTGGACGCCGTGACGCGCGGCGAGGTTCTCGAGGCGCGCGCGCAGCGCCGGATCCCGCGCCGGGCCGGGAAACATCCCCCGCGTGAGGGCGCGGTAGTAGAGGCCGCTCCCGCCCGCGAGAATCGGCACCCGCCCCCGGCGCTGGATGTCGCCGACGACGGCGGCCGCCTCCTGCGCGTAGCGCGCCGCCGTGTAGGTCTCGTCCGGCTCGACGAGATCCACCATGTGATGCGGAACCCCGTGCTGCTCCTCCGGCGCGACCTTGTCGGTGCCGATGTCCACGCGCCGGTACACGGCCGTCGAGTCGCAGGCGACGACCTCTCCCCCGACCCGCTTCGCCAGCTCGATCGCGAGCCGGCTCTTCCCTGTCGCCGTGGGTCCGACGACCGCCAGCAGCAGTGGCTGTGGCGTCATGGCGTCGCGCCCGCCGGGCGAGGTCATTGCGAGGGCACGGCCTCGTTGTAATAGAAGGTCACGGTGAAGAACGCGCGGTCGTCGGGGTACTCGCGGGGCAGCGCCTGCGTGGGGTTCGAGGCCGCCAGCGCGTTGAAGGCGGCGTTGTCGAAGGCCTGCACGCCCGCGGGCTTCACGATGCGGAGGTCCGTGATGCGCCCGTCGCGATGCACGTTGAAGGTGAGCACGACGTGCCCGTGCATCGACATCGCCGCGTACGGGATGAACCAGTTGCGCTTGACCTGGGCGATGAAGCGCCGCACCCACGGCCCGAACTCCACGCCCTTGGTGTCGAACTGGATCGCGGGCCCATAGGCGCTGTCGCCGCCGCCGGGGTTGTCGAACGACTGGTTCTGCACGTACTGCTGCAGGTTTCGGAGCGCGTCGCCGAGGCTGCCTCCGCCCACGCCCTGGCGGCTGTTCCTTGCGGCCCGCGTCTCGGCTGGCGCGGGCGTCGCGAACCCCGGCCCGTTGCTGTTCGACGCCCGCGCGGCGTCGCCGTGCGCCCCCCGCGCCTCCTCTCCCGCCTCGGCCGGCTCCGGACCGGGACCCTGACCGCGGGCACGCATTTCCGGCGTCGCCTCGACGCGCTCGGCCGAATTGCCGCGCGCGAAGGGCAGCGAGTTGGTCGGGTTGGGCGCGCGCTCCACCGTGCGTGCCTGGCGATCCATGTCGGACAGGTCGGCGCGCGGCGGCGGCGCTGGGGCTGGGGTGTCGATGCGGGGCTGCACGAAGACGAACCGCGGCGTCTGCTCCTGCGCCTGAGCCCGCTCGGCTTCGAGGCGCGCCATTCGGGCGGCGACCGCCTCGGCCGACTGCTCGTTCAGCGTCTGGATCCACGGCAGCTCGGGCGCGAAATAGAGGAACGCGAGCAGCGCGACGTGGACCGCGACCGACAGCACGAACGCCTCGCGCCGCGTCATCGCGGTGTCGAGCGTCGGCGTCTCGGGGTGTCGGTCCTCGAAATCGAAGTACATCAGGGCCTTCCCCGAGTATAGCAACGAGCCTGCCAGCGGCCGCGGGGAATCGGCGCGCGTGCGCCCGCCGGCGGGAGCCGGCCTCAGCCCGTGGCGGCGGCCCGCGTCGCCACATAGAGATAGACGACGCCGAAGGTCAGACGGATGGGCCGGACGTGTTCGAATCCCGCGCGCTCGAGCATCGCCGCGAAGGTAGCCGGCTCGTGGAACGACCCGACGGAGGCCGGCAGGTAGGTGTACGCCTCGGCGTGCCGCGAGACGAGCCGGCCGATGCGTGGCAAAACGTGGCGGAAATACCACAGGTAGGCCGCCCGCACGATGGGCGTCCGCGGCAGGGCGAACTCGAGGATCGCGACCCGCCCGCCCGGTTTCAGGATCCGCCCGAACTCGCCGAGCGCCACCGTGGGATCGAACACGTTGCGAATGCCGAAGGCGACCGTGACGGCGTCGGCCGACCGATCGGCCAGAGGCAGCCGCATGGCGTCGCCGCGCAGCAGCGGAACGCGGGCGTCGAGCCCCGCGTGCGCGAGCTTGGCCTGCCCGACCCGAAGCATCTCGGGCGCGAAATCGATGCCGATGACCCGGCCGGCGCGGCCAGGCGCCGCCGGCGGGCGCACGGCCGCCAGCGCGAAGTCGCACGTCCCCGTGCACACGTCGACCACGGTGTCGCGCCCCGAGAGCCGCAGTTCTCGGATGGCGCGGCGCCGCCACACGAGATCGAGCCCGCCGCTGAGGACGTGATTGAGCAGGTCGTACCGCCGGGCGATGGCGTCGAACATGCGGGCGATCTTCTCGGGGCGCTTGTCCTCGCCGAGCGGTGTCGCCCGGGCGGCCTCCGATCGCGCCCCGGCGGCAGGCGGCGTCATCGGGTGTCCTTCCACGCGGGGAACAACGTGTGCGTGAACCCGAGCACCGACAGGATCTTCCCGGCCACGAACGCCGCCAGGTCGTCGATCGTGCGCGGCTGCTGGTAGAAGGCGGGCATCGCCGGCAGGACGATGGCACCGGCCTCGGCGAGTGCCACCATGTTGCGCAGCTGCGGGAGGCTCAGCGGCGTCTCGCGCGGCACGACCACGAGCGGACGCCGCTCCTTCAGCATGACGTCGGCGGCGCGCTCCACCAGGCTCCGAGACAACCCGTGGGCGATGGCCGCCATCGTCTTCATCGAGCAGGGGACAACGACCATCGCCTCGCAGCCCTGGCTGCCGCTCGCGAGCCGCGCGCCGAGGTCCTTGTTGCTGTGCAGGAACAGCCGGCCACGCGCGACGCCCTCGCCGTAGCGCGCGGCGAGGAACGCGTCGAGACGATCGACGGCGGCGTCTTCGCCCAGCTCGTCGCGCAGCAGCCGGCGACCGAAGTCGGTGACGACCGCGTCGACGTCGCACCCCTGCTCGAGCAGCGCCGCGATGGTCCGCGCGGCGTAGATGGCGCCGCTCGCCCCGGTGACGGCGACGGCGATGTTGCGGCGCGGCGTGTCAGTGGACATAGATGGCCGCCCCCGTCGTAGCCAGGTAAAGCAATCCGACGTAGCCGTTCAAATCGAACGCGCGCTTGACCTGCGACAGATCGTCGGCGCGGACGAGCGATTGTTCGTAGGCGAGCAGGGCGACGACCCCCGCGACGCCCACGAAGTACAGCGGGCCCAGTCCGGCGACCCAGCCCAGCGCCACGAGCGCCAGCGCCGTCACGCCGTGCATGACGCGCGAGATGAGGAGCGCCCTCGGCACGCCGAACCGCACGGGAATCGAGCGCAGCCCGGCCCGGCGATCGAAGGCGATGTCATCGCACGCGTAGAGCACGTCGAAGCCGCCAACCCAGGTACCAATGGCGACGGCCAGCCAGACGGGCTCCCAGCTCGCGCCGCCGCCGGCCGCCAGCCAGCCGCCGACGGGCGCCACGGCCATGGCGAGCCCCAGGAAAAGCTGCGTACTCCACGTGACGCGCTTCGCGAGCGAGTACCAGAACACGATGGCGAGCGCCACCGGCGAGAGCGCGAAGCAGATGGGGCCAAGCATCCAGGTGACGGCCACGAACAACACCGAGGCGACACCGACGAACGCCCAGGCTTCACCGGCCGACATCGCCCCGCGCGGCAGCTCGCGCGACGCTGTCCGCGGGTTGGCGGCGTCGTACCGCCGGTCGACGATGCGGTTGAAGCCCATGGCGGCGCTGCGCGCCGTGACCATGGCCGCCAGGATCCAGCCGACGCGGCCCCAGGTGAGCGGCACGCTGCGCCCGGCGAGCAGGGCGCCCACCAGGGCGAACGGCAGCGCGAACACCGTGTGCCCGATGCGGACAAACGACAGGTACGTGCGCGCGCGCTGGAGCATGTCAGTCATCTCCTCCGCCTGGCAGACCCGGCCACGACACGCGATCGGCCGTCACACCCTCGAGCAGCCACGCTTCGGGGCCGTGCACTCGTTCCTCGAGCGCGGCGGCGGGAAGTTCCACGCCGATGATGGCCGCCCGCTTCCCGGGCTCGATGGTCCCGAGTTCGGTCTCCCAGCCCAGGGCGCGTGCGCCGTCGAGCGTCGCGCACCGGACGAGGCGCGCCGGTGGCACCTCGGGCGCGAGCGCCCTCGCCGACGCCAGCTCGTCGAACATGCTCAGCGAGTCCGCGCTCGCCAGGCTGTCGGTCCCGAGCGCCAGACGCACGTCCGACGCGATGAAGCGGCCGAGCGGCACGCGGCCGGCGCCCGTCCACTCGTTGCTTCGCGGACAGGCGACGAGTGACACGCCAGCCTCGCGGAGCCGGGCCAGTTCGCCGCCGGTGAGCTGGACGCCGTGGACCGCGACCAGCCGCGGCCCCAGCACCCCGAGCCGCGCGAGGTACTCGACCGGCGCGCAACGCGGGACGGTCCAGGCGGGATCCCAGCTTTCGAGCGACTCGAGCAGCGCACGCCACGGTCCGTTCCCGTCGCGCAGGAACGTGATCTCCTCGACCGACTCGGCGAGGTGCAGGCTCCACGGCATCGCCGAGGCCTCGGCCTCGCGCGCCACGCCTGCCAACAAGGCCGGGCTCGACGAGTACGGCGCGTGGGCCGCCAGCGCGACGCGAACATCGGCCCTGCCTCGCGCGCCCGACACCACACGCGCTGCGGCGACACGCGCAGCGGCGGCATCGCGCTCGGTTCGTCCCCAGGCCAGGCGTTCATCGGCGAGGTCGCCGCGAAAGCCGATCACCTCGGCGAACACGACGGCCGGCATCCGGGCCTCGGCCAGTGCCTCCACTGAGGCCAGCGTGTTCCCGATGTCGCCGACCAACCCCGTGCCACTCGCCCGCATCGCGGCGATCGCGGCACGCATGGGCGCCGGGTCGTCGGCGCCGGCCTCGCGGCGCAGCGACACGAGGCGGCCCGCCCAGGCCGGCATCGACGTGTCGCGCGCCACCCGTCCGGCCATCCACGACAGCTCGAGGTGGGTGTGCGCGTTGACGAGCGCCGGCAGCACGGCGTGGCGCGGGAGATCGACAACGGGAACACCCGCCGGAGACGTGCCGGTGACCTCGACCACGCGTCCGCGCTCGACCAGGACCACGCCGCGGCGGCGTGGCGGCCCCGCCACGGGCACGCACCACGCGGCCCGGAGCGCGATCACGAAGGCTGCGCCGGGCGGCCCGGCGCGCGGCGCTGCTCGCGCGCCGAACGGCTCCGCGCGGCGTACCCCGAGAGTTCGTCCGGCATGAGCGCCGTGCCCGCGTCCTTGGCCACGGCCAGCCCGAAACGCCGCGGGATGGCGCGCTCGCGGAAGATGGGCTCGCCGAGCAGGTCGTAGTGCATGTTGCGCCGGCGCGGCGCGAACCCTGCGTTCTCGATGTTGGTGACGATCTCGATTTCGTCCATGCAGTAGCTGGCGCCGGCCGCCCGCACGACGTTCTCCTCGATCATCACGCTGCCCATGTCGTTGGCGCCGAAGGCGAGCGACAGTTGTCCGACCTTCCCACCCTGCGTCACCCACGACGACTGCAGGTTGTCGACGTTGTCGAGCACGATGCGCGCCGTCGCGAGCGTCCGCAGGTACTCGACGCCGGTCGCCTCGACACCGGAGAGTTCCGTGTGCTCGGGCTGGTAGCTCCAGGCGATGAACGCGGTGAAGCCGCCGGTCTCGTCCTGCAGCCCCCGCACGCGGAACATGTGCTCGAGCCGCTCCTCGGGCGTCTCGACGGTCCCGTACATCATCGTGGCCGTCGTGCGGAGCCCGGCGCGGTGCGCCGCCCGCATCACGCCGATCCACTCGTCGGCGGTCGCCTTGTTGTAGCAGTTGAGCAGCTTGCGCACGCGATCGACCAGGATCTCGGCGCCCCCACCCGGGATGCTGTCGAGCCCCGCGGTGATGAGCCGGTCGATCACGGCCTCGACCGGGAGCTTCGCGAGCCTCGACAGGTGCACGACCTCGGGCGGCGACAGCGCGTGGAGGCGGAATCGCGGATACCGCGCCTTGACGGCGCGGAAGAGGTCCTCGTACCACTCGAGCGGCAGGTCCGGGTTGTGCCCGCCCTGCAGCAGCAGCTGCTCACCGCCCACCTCGATCGTCTCGTCGATCTTCTGGAAGATCTCTTCGAAGGAAAGGACGTACCCCTCCGGCGACCCGACGTGCCGGTAGAACGCGCAGAAGCTGCACCGCGCCACGCAGACGTTCGTGTAGTTCACGTTGCGGTCGATGATGTAGGTGACGATGCGCTCGGGGTGCCTGCGCGCGCGGATGGCGTCGGCGAGCGTGCCGAGCAGGTGCGTCGGCGCCTCGCGGTAGAGGAGGCAGGCCTCGTCGAAGCCGACGCGACCGCCCGCCGCCACCTTCTCCGCAATCGCGTGCACACTCATCCCTGCTCCCCTCGATAGAACCGCAGCGGGGCCGGCGCCTCGACCAGGCCAAGGCGCGCCGCGCCGTCCCAGAACCAGCGTATCGCGGTCTCGTGACGGGCGCCCAGACAGTACTTCATGTTCTCACGCAGATAGCGCGAGGCCGTCTGCCGGCGGCCGGCATCCCCGGGCGCGTAGGCGGCGGCAATCTCGTCGAGGTGCGCCAGTCCCTCGTCGCGGGCCTCGACGAGCGCATCCACCATGGCCGGCGCCACCGCGCCGGCCCGCCCGGCCCACATCGCCCACACGAACGGCAGCCCCGTGTGCGCCGTCCACTCGGCGCCGAGGTCGATCTTCTCGAGCCCCCGGGCCGCATGGTCGGCAAAGAGCGCGTTGTCGCCGATGAGGAGCGCCGCGTCGGCGACGCCGAGCATGGCGTCGAGGTCAGGGGCCTCCTGCATGAACGCCGGTCGAATCCTCCATCGTTCGTCACACAGCAGGCGGACCAGCGCCGCCGACGTGCGCGAGCTCGTGTCGAGCGCGATCGCCTCGACCTCGGCGATGGGCCGCCTCGTGAAGAGGGCCACCGACGCCACCGGCCCGTCCGAGGCGAGGGCCACGTGGGGGACGACCGCGTAGCCGCCCCGGCCGATTTCGATCGACGGGATGAGCCCGAGATCGAGGGTGCCCTCCTCGAGCAGCGCGGCACACCTCGACGGCACGTCGAATCGCAGCGCGATGTCGGTGCGCGCGTCGAGCCCGTAGACCACGGGCCGCGCGTTCAGGTACGACACGGCGCCGATGCGCAGCACGTTCACGCCTCCCGCACGGCCCGCCGTCCGTCGCGCTCGACCGGGTCGAGCGCCGCCGCCCTGATGTTGCGCAGAATCTCCTCGAGCGGCGCCCGGCGGGGACCGTGCGGCGCCTCGTCGTCCGCCTGCACGCCATCCACGTCGTCGGCCCCGAAGAGGAGCGCGACCTGCGCGAGCTTCGGTCCGTACAGCCGCCAGTCGACCTGGATGCTCGGCACGTCGTGGAGCGCCAGGCGGGCCAGGGCGACGACCTTCACGTCGTCGTAGCCGGTCGTGGGCCGGGCGTGGTCGATCTCGCGCGCGAGCGGGGCGAACGACCGTACCACGCCCGAGGTCTTCTGCAGGCGACGCACATCCTGAAGCGTGGGGACGGGCGAACCGGCCGGCCACCGCCGGATCGTGAAGCGGGCGATGGCGGCGCCCGCGTCGCGGACGGCCTCGACGTCGCGGCGCAGGTCGTCGTGCTCGTCGACGGTCGCCTCGGCGACCGCGGCCAGCCCGGCCTCGGTGAGGTCGGTGACGAGTTCGCGCAGCGCGTCGGCGCCGCCCGCCATCCGCGAGAGCGCGGCGAGCGTGAAGGCGGTGACCGGGATGCCGGCCGCGCGCCTCACGGCCTCGCGGACCGCGGCCACGGCGTCGCCCGGCGACGCGGGCGTCCCCACGAGACGGACCTCGCCGGCCGCGGGCGGGATCGGCACGTGCGCCACGGCCTCGAGAGGGATCTCGGCGACCCGGACGAACGTGGTGCGGCTGCCGTGGCGCTTCCGGCGCGCTTCGTCGGCCACCATGCCGAGCGCGACCAGGTCGGAGGCCTCCGACCACAGCGTCTCGAGCGTCGCGGCCGGGATGGGCTGACCGGCGAGCACCTGGCTGCTCACCTCGCCCAGGACCGTTGCCATGAACCCTGTTCCTTTCCTTGAGATCATCCTCACCGCGTCGCCACGAATTCCGCGTCGATGGCCGACGTGATGCGCGTGGCCAGATCGAGCGCCGCCCGGCCCTGCGCGCCCGTGACGCGGGGCGCGCGGCGTTCCCGCACGGCGCCGACGAAATCGGCCAGCTCCGCCCTCAACGGTTCGTCGCGGACGACCTCGATGCGGCCGCCCGCGATGGCCGGCACTCCGGACGGACCCGGCTCGAGCGCGTAGCGCTCCACTTCCTGCGCCGCGTAGTCGATCGAGATGTACGCGTCGCGCTGGAAGAAGCGGACCTTGCGCACGCGATCGCGGCTGATACGGCTCGCGGTGACGTTCGCGATGCAGCCCGACGAGAAGCGCAGCCGGGCGTTGGCGATGTCGACGCGCCGTGTGAGCACGGGCACGCCGACCGCCTCCACCCCCACCACCTCGCCCGGCACCGTCGCCAGCAGGACGTCGAGGTCGTGGATCATCAAGTCGAAGACGACGTCGATGTCGAGGCTGCGCTCGGGAAACGTGCCCAGCCTGTGAATCTCGACGAAGCCGGGGCGGTCGATGACGCCGAGCGCCGCGGTGACCGCGGGGTTGAAGCGCTCGGTGTGCCCCACGGCGAGGACCGTCCCGCCGCGCGAGGCGGCGTCGAGCATCCGATCGGCCTCGGCGAGCGTCCGCGCCATGGGCTTTTCGACCAGCACGTGCACGCCGCGCTCGAGGAAGCCGCAGGCCAGATCCGCGTGCGACTCGGTGGGCGTCGCGATGGTCACCGCGTCGACGCGCCCGTCGAGGGCCTCCACCGACGTCATGGCCTCGACGCCGTACTGCGCGGCATACTGCGCGGCCCGCTCGGGACGCGCGTCCACGATGCCGACCAGGTGCGCCCCTTCCAGTTCGGCAAGGATGCGGGCGTGGTGCCGGCCGAGGTAGCCGACGCCGACTACGGCGATGCGAAGCGCCTGCGAGTGCGTGTTCATGGGAGAGGGGTGATGTCGCGGCCGACGACCGCGATGTTCGCGTCGCGGGCCGCCTCGAGGAACCGGCCGCCGTCCACGATGAGCGTGCGTCCGGCGTCGATCGAGATTGCCGTCGCCCCGGCCGTCTTCATCACCTCGATGGTCGGGACGCCCACGACGGGCACGTCGAACCGCATGTCCTGGTTCGGCTTGGCCACCTTGACGACACGCGTGCCGGGACCCGCGAGCCGGCCGGCCCGCAGAATGGCGGCATCGGTGCCCTCCATGGCCTCGACCGCGACGACCGCCCTGTCCTTCACCACGATCGTCTGCCCGATGTCGAGTCCCGCGATGGCGTCGGCCATCCGGTAGCCGAAGTCGAGGTCGTCACGCTCCTCGTCGCTCGGAGGACGGGCCGCGAGCGACCCCGGCCGCGCCACCAGTGGCTCGAGGAACGCCGTCGAGTCGAGCAGCTCGATCCCCTTGTCGCGCATCACGTCGGCCACCGCGGCAATGAGCGCGTCGGTGTTCTTCGCCTTCAGGCGCAGCAGCACCGACATCAGCGTGAGATCCGGCACGATGCCCGAGAAGATCTTGGTGTGCTTGACCTGCCCGGCCATGACGGCCTGCCGGACGCCCTCGCTCTTGAACGTGGCGATGGCCTTGCCGAGCTGCCCGAGCGACAGCCAGTGGAAGGTGGCGCCGGCCTCGCGCGCCACGTCGGCCAGCCCGGGCTCGGCCTCCTCCTTCACGGCCACCACCGTCACGTCGTGGCCCATCTCGCGCGCCGCCTCGAGCACGAGGAACGGGAACCGCCCGTTCCCCGCGATGAGTCCCACGCGGCTCATGCGTCGTCGCCTCCCTCCTCGAGGCGTCGCGAGCCTCGGCGGAGGGTGACGCCACGCGGCGACGAGTGGATGAAGTCCACGAGGTACCGCACCTCGTCGCAGGCCAACGCCTCGCTGCGCGCGATCTCGTCGAGCGCCTGCGACGCGTTCAGCTTCGAGACGAGCAGCAGGCGGTAGGCCCCCCGGAGGCGCCGCACGACCTCGGGCGCGAAGCCGCGGCGTACGAGCCCGATCGTGTTGAGGCCGTAGAGGCGCGCGCGGTTGCCGACCGTCTTCGCAAACGGCAGCGCGTCCTTGGTGACGACCGTGTAGCCGCCGATGAAGGCGTGGCGGCCCACGCGGCAGAACTGGTGCACGCCCGAGTAGGCGCTGATGGTCGCGAAGTCGCCGACGTGCACGTGTCCGCCGAGCGTGGCGGCGTTGCCGAAGATGGTCTCCGAGCCGACGTGGCAGTCGTGCGCCACGTGCGCGTAAGCCATGAAGAGGTTGCGGTCGCCAATCGAGGTCACGCCGCCGCCGCCGGCCGTGCCGCGGTGCACGGTCACCGCCTCGCGGAAGACGTTGCGGTGGCCGATGACCAGACGCGTCGGCTCGTCGGCGTACTTGAGGTCCTGCGGCGCCAGGCCGATCGACGCGAAGGGAAAGAACTCGTTGTCGTCGCCAATCTCGGTGCGGCCGTCGATGACGACGCTGGCCCCGACACGGTTACGCCGCCCGAGCCGCACGTGCGGCCCGATGACCGCGTGGGGCCCGACGCGCGTGCCGGCGCCGATGACGGCGCCGTCGTGCACGATCGCGGTGGGATGGATGTCGAGGCCCTCGCGGAGACCGAGCAGCACGTCGGCCTCCGCCACCGGCTGTCCGGCCACCGTGGCCACGCCTCGCACACGCACGAGGGGGCCTCGCCGGCGCACGAGCTGCACGTCGAGCGTGACGGTGTCCCCCGGCGCCACCTGGCGCCGGAACTTCGCGTTGGCCACCCCCCGGAGCGAGGCTCGCAGGGTCGGCGCCGCGTCGGCCAATACGAGCGCGGTCGCCGCCTGGGCAATCGCCTCGATGATGAGCACCCCGGGCAGCACGGGCGCGCCTGGGAAGTGTCCGGTGAAGAAGTCCTCGCTCACCGAGACCTGCTTGGTGACGACCAGACGGGCACCGGGCTCGTGCGACGCGAGCGTGTCCGCAAGCGGTGCTGGGAAGCGGGACGCGAGACGAGGGGCGGCGGCGAGGACGTCGACAGGCACGGTGGTGGAATCCGGAAGGGCACGGCGTCCGGGCGACGGGCGGCCGCCCGGACGCGTGCCGGGTCGGGCCTACTGGGCGGGCTTGGGCGCCGGCTGCGCCGCCAGCGCCGCGTCGAACCGCTTGATGACGTCGGCCGTGACGTCGAGCCCCGGCGACGCCCACACGAGCCCCGAGTCGAAGCGGCTGAAGAGCATGTAGAGGCCGCGTTCCTGGGCCACCTGCTGGATGACCGGGCTCAGCTTGCGCTGGAACTCCAGCTGCAGTTGCTGCTGGAGCTCCTGGACCTCGGCCTGCGCGTCCTGGGTGGCGCGCTGGATGTCGACCGTCTGCCGCTCGATTTCCTTCTCGAGCTGCGCGCGCGCCGAGTCGTTCATCACCCCGCCGCTCTGCTCGAGCTTCTCGCGGTTGGCCTGCAGCTGCTTCTGCCGCTCACCGAGCTCGGCGAGCTTCTTCTCCTGCAGCCCCTTGACCCTGGCGCTGGCCGACTTGCCCTCGGCCGACTCGTTGGCGATGCGCTGGATGTCGATGTAGGCCACCTTGGCGTCGGCCGGGAAGGGCACGCTCAACTGCTGCGCGGGGGCGGCCGGCTGGGCCGGCGTCTGCGCCGCGGGGGCCGGCGTCTGCGCCGCGGGGGCCGGCGTCTGCGCCGCCTGCGCCGCGACGGTGGCGGGCACCCACGCCCCCATCACCAGGGTCAACACCGAAACTGCAAGGCTCGCTCTCATCTGACGTGTCCTTTCACGGGAGGGAATAAGACCAATCGGGCCGCGGCGCGTCCGCCTCAGAAGGTCGACCCCACGGCGAACCGGAAGGTGAAGGCCTTCTGCGGCCGGTAGCTGTTGTCGAGCACGCCGTCGCGCTGGGGATTGTACGCAAAGATCAGCCGGAACGGCACGTTCAGCACGGGCATGAAGAACCGCACCTCCGCGCCGGTCGACGTCTTGAACTCGTTCAGCGTGAACCGCTGGCCGTCGTCGCGCACCTGGCCGGCGTCGTAGAAGAGCACTAGCCGCACCGGCCCCGCAATCGAGATCAGGTACTCGGTGTTGAACAGCAGGCTCTTCGTGCCGCCGATGACCAGGTTCGAGATCGGCTCGCGCGGGCCGATGGTGCGCAGGTCGTAGCCCCGGACGCTGTACTCGCCGCCCAGGTACAGCCGCTCGAAGATGGGCAGCACCTTGCTCGACCCGTAGGTGCCCACGAACTCGACCAGCCCGCGCACGGCGAGCGAGGTCCGGTTCGTCTGCTTGAACATCACGATGCTCTCGAGCCGGGGCTTGTAGAACCGCGTATCGCCCCCGAGGCCCGCCAGCTCCACCCCCGCCGAGAACCGCTTGCCCTGGGTCGGGAAGATCGGGTTGTCGATGGTGTCGTAGCGGATCGACGGCTGAATCTTGCTGATGGTGCGCGCGCCCCCGGCGCCGATGAGCAGGGCGTCGGCGAGGAACGGATTGCTCTTGATGACGTCCTCATCGAGATACAGCTCGTTGATGTCCTTCACGGTGACGCGCTCGAAGCTGTAGCCCATGTAGGCTCGCGTGAAGTCGGCCACCGGGAAGCCGAAGACGAGGTTGCCGCCCGTCGACCCCTGCGTGAACTGCGAGATGTAGCGCACCTCGCGCTTGTAGATGTCGAAGCCGCCCGTGATGGGCCGATCGAACAGGAACGGCTCGGTGAACGCCAGCTGGTAGTTCTGCGACCGCTCGCCGGCCTGCAGACCGAGCGACAGCGTCTCGCCGCGTCCCATGAAGTTGGACGTCTGGAACGCCAGTTGTCCGAAGAAGCCCTCGAACTGCGACACGCCCGCGCCGAAGGTGAGCTGGTTGCGGTTCTGCTCCTCGAACTTCAGCGTGACGTCCACGCGGTTGTCGAAGCCCGGCGCCTTCTCGACCTTGATGGCGTCGCCCTCGAGGTTCTTGAAGTACCCGAGCTGGTTCAGCCGCTTCACGCTGTACTTCAGCGCCTCGGTGTTGAACACGCCGTTCTCGAGGAGCCGGATCTCGCGACGGATCACGTTGTCGCGCGTCGTCGTGTTGCCCACGAACGTCACGCGGTTCACGAAGTACTGCTTCCCCTCCTGCATCCGCATCGTCACGTCGACGACCGGAGGCGCCTGCTTCGCGGCCTCGACCTCCTCGGGCGTCGGCGCCGACCCGTCGGCGGGCGGCTTCGGCATGTCGCGCGGCTGCAGGTCGGGATACCCCGTGAACTCGAAGTAGCCAATCTGCCCGTAGACCTCGCGCGCCTTCTCGAGTCCCTTGCGGATCTGCTTCTCGGAGTAGTAGTTGCCTTCCTTGATCTTGTTGAACAGCTGCCGCAGGCCTTCGGACTTGACGACGTTGTTGCCCGCGAAGTCGAAGGTGCCCACCCGGTAGCGCCGGCCTTCCTCGACGGGTACCCGCAGCTGGATGAAGCGCTTGCTCTTGTCGGCCGAGTCCTCGAGCACCTTGACCTCGGGCGAGCCTACGCGCGCGGCGATGTAGCCGCGGTCGCGGTAGTACTCGACGATGCGATCGGCGTCCTCCTCGAACTTCGTCTCCTGGTAGGTGCCGCGGCCGGTGATGAACGAGAGGAACCACTGTTCCTTGTTCTCCTTCATCCGGCGCCCGAGCGACCCGTCGCTGATCGCCTCGTTGCCGATGAACTCGATGTCGCGAATCTTGTACTGCGGGCCTTCCTCGATCCGGAACGACAGGTTCACGAGCTTCGGCCCCCCGGCCACCGGCGTGATGACGTGCGACACGTTCGCGCCGAGGAAGCCCTTCTCGGAGAGCATCTCGCGCAGCACGCCCTCGACGCGCCGGACGACCCCGGGATCGATGAACGAGTCGAGGCGGACCGTGATGCCCAGCTCGCGCAGCTTCTCCTCGATCTTCGACTGCTCGAGCTTCTCCGAGCCGACGTACTCGACGATCTTGACGCGCTGCCGCTCCTCGATGTGGTAGGTCACCATCTTCCCGACCACGCCGTTCTCGAAGACGTAGTCGGTGACCTCGACGCTCAGGTCGTCCAGGAAGTTGGTGTTCCAGAGCGTGCGGAAGTCGTCGACGATCGTGCGCTCGGTCTCCTCGGTGTAGGGAACCCACACGTCGGCCGACGGCCGGCTCGGACGGAGCTTGATGTAATAGAGGTAGGTCTGGGGCTCGATGACCGACGCGCCTCCCTGCCGTTCGAAGCAGGGCGCCAGCGTGTAGACGACGGGGCCCGAACCGGCGGGCGGGAGCTTGGCTGGCAGGGGCACGGGCAGCCCGCACTGGGTGGGCTGGCCGGGTGGAGCCTGCAGGCCGGCGGTCCGCTCCTGGCCAGTGGCGGGCGGCGGCACGGGCGCGGTGGCCGGCGGCGCGGCCGGCGGCGCCGGGGCGGCGGGCGTCTGGGCCTCGACGAGTCCGGGCAGCGCGAGCGTCGCCACCAGGCACCAGCGAGCAACAGCACTACGCATCATGAAACACACACACCTCGGCGAGGACGCGGGAACCGGCACACCGCACGGGGCCCATTCCGGCATCCTGCCCATGACGGGGACGGCTGGCGGGCGCAGGCCAAGCCATCAGTTTACTGGAAGTTAGACGTCCACGGCCAGAGCCCGGCCGGACCCGGCGATGCTGGGCCCGGACGCGGCGGACTGGCCCGATCAGTTGAGCTTCCGGCCGGCCTCGAGCTCGCCCGCGGGCCGGTAGGCCAGCGTGCTGCCGTCGAGATAGACCTCGAGATCGCCCCCGCGCAGGTGCCCGCGGATGAGTTCCTCGGCCAGCGGATCCTCGATGTACCGCTGAATCGCGCGGCGCAAGGGGCGCGCGCCGTAGGAGCGGTCCTTGCACGTCAGGTCGATGATCCAGTCGATGACGTCCGGCGAGACGTCGATGTGCATCCGCCGGTCGACGAGGTTCTCGTTCACCTGGTCGACGAGCAGCCGCGTGATCCGGCGCAGGTCGTCGTCGGAGAGCGGCTCGAAGACGATGATCTCGTCGATGCGGTTGATGAACTCGGGGTTGAAGGTCCGCTTCACCTCCCCGAGCACCATGTCGGACACGCTCTTGTTGATGTCGCGGACGTCGCTCGACTGGAAGCCCATCGATGCCTTCTTCTGGATGAAGCGGGCGCCGATGTTCGACGTCATGATGATGATCGTGTTCTTGAAGTTCACCCGGTTGCCGAGGCCGTCCGTCAGGTGGCCGTCCTCGAAGACCTGCAGCAGGATGTTGAACAGGTCCGGGTGCGCCTTCTCGATCTCGTCGAGCAGCACCACCGAGTAGGGATTGCGCTTGACCTTCTCGGTGAGCTGGCCGCCCTCTTCGTGACCCACGTAGCCCGGGGGCGAGCCGATGAGCTTCGACACCGAATGCTTCTCCATGTACTCGGACATGTCGAAGCGGATGAGCGCGTGGTCGGAGCCGAAGAGGAAGTTGGCGAGCGCCCGCGCCAGCTCGGTCTTGCCGACGCCGGTGGGCCCCAGGAACACGAAGCTCCCCACGGGGCGCGTCGGCGCCTTCAGCCCGGCGCGCGAGCGGCGGATGGCGCGCGAGAGCGCCGAGATGGCCTGCTCCTGGCTGATGACGCGCCGGTGCAGCTCCTCTTCCATCCGCAGGAGCTTGTCGCCCTCGTCCTGGTTGATCGACGTCATGGGCACGCCGGTCCACTTCGAGACGACCTCGTCGATCTCCTGCTTGCCCACCAGCACGCGGCGCTGGCTGTTCTTCACGTCGAACTTCTCGCGCACGAACTGGAGGTTCTCGCGGGCCATCACCTCCTGCTCGCGGAAGAACTGCGCGCGCTCGAAGTCCTTGGCCGACACGGCGCTCTCGAGCTGCTCGACGGCCACCTTGATGTTGCGGTTGATCTCGCCGAACTCCTCGCTGTAGCCGGCCTCGCGCAGCTTGGCCCGCGCGCCGGCCTCGTCGACGAGGTCGATGGCCTTGTCGGGCAGGAAGCGATCGGTGATGTAGCGGCTCGACTGGTAGACGGCGGCCTCGATGGCTTCGTGCGTGTACTCGACGTGGTGGAAGGCCTCGTACCGGTCCTTCACCCCCATGAGGATCGAAATCGTCTCGCGCTCGCTCGGCGGATCCACCTTGATGGCCTGGAAGCGGCGCTCGAGCGAACGGTCCTTCTCGATGTACTTCCGGTACTCGGCCGGCGTGGTCGCGCCGATGCAGCGGATCTCGCCGCGCGACAGCGCCGGCTTGAGGATGTTGGCCGCGTCGAGCGAGCCCTCGGCCGAGCCGGCCCCCACCAGCGTGTGCAGCTCGTCGATGAACACGATGATGTTCGGGTTCTCGGTGAGCTCCTTCATGATCGCCTTCAGGCGCTCCTCGAACTGCCCGCGGTACTTCGTGCCCGCGACGATCAGCGAGATGTCGAGCGCCAGGATGCGCTTGTCGGCGAGGAAGTGCGGCACGTCGCCGACGATGATCTTCTGCGCGAGGCCTTCGACAATCGCGGTCTTGCCGACGCCCGGCTCGCCGATGAGCACCGCGTTGTTCTTCGTGCGGCGGCAGAGCACCTGCTGCACGCGCTCGAGCTCGGCGTCGCGGCCGACGAGCGGGTCGAGCGAGTTCTTCAGCGCCCCTTCCGTGAGGTCGCGCGAGAACTCCGCGAGCAGCGGCGTCTCCTTGACGCGGGTGAGCGTGGTCTTCTCGTTCAGGAGCTGGACGATGTCCTCGCGCACGGAGTTCAGGCGCATGCCCTTCTCCATGAGGATCGAGGCCGCCACCGAGCGCTCTTCGCGCAGGATGCCGAGCAGCAGGTGCTCGGTGCCGATGTAGTTGTGCAGGAGGCGGTCCGCCTCCTCGGCGGCGTACTGCAGGACCCGCTTCGTCTCGGCGCTGAAGGGAATCTCGACCGACGTCGAGACCTTCTCGCGGAAGACCGTCCGGCCCTCGATTTCCTTGCGGATGCTCTCGAGGGACAGGTGGGAGCGGGCGAAGATGCGGCTGGTCAGGCCCTTGCCTTCGCGGATGAGGCCCAGCAGCAGGTGCTCCGTCTCGATGGAGATGCTGCCCAGCTGACTGGCCTCGTAGCGCGCGAAAAAGAGCACTCGCCGCGCTCGTTCGGTATAGCGTTCGAACATCCGGTCGTCCCTGACTGCGTGCGCGTGGCTTGAACGGGAGCGTTCACCGACATTATACCGGCATCCGGCGTCCGGCGTCCGGACAGGCCACCGGCATCCGGCGTCCGGCATCCGGTCCGGCATCAGGCGTGCGAACGCGTTCCGGCTCGTGAACGCGGCCGGTCAGGCGGTGCCTGAC
>JAHDVQ010000015.1:36733-43098 GCA_023384595.1 Vicinamibacteraceae bacterium
CAGGCGTGCGAACGCGTTCCGGCTCGTGAACGCGGCCGGTCAGGCGGTGCCTGACGCCGGACGCCGGACACCGGACGCCGGATGGAGCCGGCCGTCCTCGAGCCGCAGGATCCGGTCGCAGGCCGCGGCGAGCCGAGGGTTGTGCGTGGCGATGACCGACGTGAGACGGCGTTCCGCGTGGATGTCGCGGAGCAGGGCGTGGAGCGCGTCAGCCGTGTGCTCGTCCAGATCCCCGGTCGGCTCGTCCGCCAGCAGGAGCGCCGGCTGCATGACCAGGGCCCGCGCCACCGCGACGCGCTGCTGCTCGCCGCCCGAGAGCATGCCGGGCCGGTGCGTCAGGCGATCGCCGAGACCCACGCGCTCGAGCAGGTCGGTGGCGCGGCGCCGCGCCTCGGCCGGCGTGCGCCGCGCGATGCGCATCGGCATCTCGGCGTTCTCCACCGCCGAGAACTCGGGCAGCAGGTGGTGGAACTGGAACACGAAGCCCACGGCGGCGTTGCGGAACGCGACCCGCGCCGCATCGTCGAGGGCGGTGAGATCGGTGCCGCCCATCGTGATGCGCCCGGCGTCGACCACGTCGAGCCCGCCGAGCACGTGGAGCAGCGTGCTCTTCCCCACGCCCGAGGCGCCGACGACGGCCACCATCTCGCCCTCGTCCACGGTCAAGTCGAGCCCGCGCAGCACGCGAATCGTCTCGGTCCCCGCGCGATACGACTTGTCGAGCCCCGTGACCTCGAGAAACGCCATGACGCCCTACTGGTACCGCAGCGCGAGCGCCGGATCGAGCCGCGCCGCCTGGCGCGAGGGATAGATGGTGGCGACAAAGCAGATGAGCACCGCCGAGACGATGACGAGCACGAAGTCGCCGGTGTCGATCTTGAACGGCACGTACGACACCTGGTAGACGTCGCTCGGGATGCGAATCAGCTTGTAGGTGTCGAGCACGCGCGCCGTCACCCACCCCAGCGTCGCCCCCACCGTCGTCCCGATGACGCCGATGACGAGCCCCTGCAGCATGAAGACCCGCATCACCATGCGCGCGCTCGCCCCCATCGTCTTCAGGATCGCGATGTCGCGGCTCTTCTCCATGACGAGGAGGATCAGCGAGGCGATGATGTTCAGCGCGGCCACCATCACGATGAGGCCGATGGTGATCGAGATGGCCATCTTCTCGAGCCAGAGCGCCGAGAAGAGCGCCTGGTTCATGTCGGCCCAGTCCTGCGTGAGGTACCCCGACCCGAGACGCTCGGGAATCGACTCGGCGACCTGGGGGGCCGCGTAGATGTCGGCGACGCGCAGCTGCACGAAGTCCACGCGCGGTTTGTCGAGGAGGCGGCCGGCCACCTCGAGCGAGACGAACCCGTACGTGGCGTCGAACTCGAAGAGCCCCAGCCCGAAGATGGCGACGACCTGCAGCCGCCGCGTCCGCGGCATCATGCCCATGGGCGAGAGCGAGCCGTGCGGCGTCAGCACTGTGACGGTGTCGCCCACGTAGGTACCGAGCTGCGCGGCCAGTTCGCGCCCGATCGCGATGCCGTCGAGCCCCGACGCGCCCGGGGCGCCGATGGCGTCGAGGTCGCCGCGCTCGATGGCGCGATCGATGTCGGTCACCTCCCGCTCGAGCGCCGGGTCGATGCCCTTGACCGTGATGAACGCCTCGGCGCGCGACGAGCTGATGAGCGCCTTGCCGAGCATCGCGGGTGCGGCCCCGACCACGCCCGGGACCTCGCGGAGCGCGGCGGCCTCCTTCGGGTAGTCGGCCACGCCCCCCTCGCCGACCTTCCACACGTAGACGTGCGCCGCCGATCCGACGATGCGGTCGCGCAGCTCGCCCTGGAGGCCCGTCATGAGCGCGAGCGCGATGACGAGCGCCATCACGCCGACCGTCACGCCGAGGGTCGAGATGACCGAGATGAGCGAGATGAACGCCTGCTTGCGGCGCGCCAGCAGGTAGCGCAGCGCGACGTACAGTTCGAAGGGCAGGTTCACTCGCCGGCTCCCGGCGGCTCGGCCTCGGGGCCGGCGCCTTCCGCCGGCCGCCTCCGCCGCGGGCGCATGAGCGGAAACAGGATCACGTCCCTGATCGACGCGCTGTCGGTGAGCACCATCACCAGGCGATCGATGCCGACGCCGACGCCGCCCGTCGGAGGAAGGCCGAACTCGAGCGCGCGGATGTAGTCCTCGTCCATGCCGTGCGCTTCGGCGTCGCCCGCGTCGCGCTGGCGCAGCTGCGCCTCGAACCGGCGCCGCTGCTCGGCGGGATCGTTCAGCTCGCTGAAGCCGTTGGACACCTCGAACCCGCCGATGTACAGCTCGAACCGCTCCACCGTGTCGGGGTCGTCGGGCCGCTGCTTGGCGAGCGGCGACACCTCGGTCGGGAAATCCACGACGAAGGTGGGCTGCACGAGGTCGGCCTCGCACAGCGCTTCGAAGATCGCCGTGGCGATCCTGCCGGCGCCCGCGCCGGGCAGCACGTCGATGCCGAGCGCTTCGGCCACGCCGGCCGCCGTGTCCCGGTCGCGCAGGTCCGCCTCCGACACCGCGCGCCCGAGGCGCTCGGAGGCCCGCCTGGCGGCCGCCTCCCTGAGCGCGAGGCGCGGGTACGGCGGCGTGAGGCCGATGTCGGTGCCGCCGAAGGTGACCGTCTCGCGGCCGACCGCCGCGCGGGCGGCGTGGACGACGAGCTGCTCGATGTCGGCCATCACCTTGCCGGCGTCCGCGTAGGCCTCGTAGTACTCGAGCATCGTGAACTCGGGGTTGTGCTGGGTCGAGATGCCCTCGTTCCTGAAGTTGCGGTTGATCTCGTAGACACGCTCCAACCCGCCGACCACCAGGCGCTTCAGGTACAGCTCCGGCGCGATGCGGAGGTAGAGCGGGATGTCGAGCGCGTTGTGATGCGTCACGAACGGGCGCGCGAGCGCGCCGCCCGCCATGGGCTGCATCATCGGCGTCTCGACCTCGAGGAAGCCGCGCTCGTTCAGGAACGTCCTGATGGCCGCAATCGTCCGGCTCCGCACTTCGAAGACCCGCCGCGAGTCCTCGTTGACCATGAGATCGAGGTATCGCTGGCGGTACCGGGTCTCGACGTCCTGGAGCCCGTGCCACTTCTCGGGGAGCGGCCGGAACGACTTCACCAGGAACACGAGGCGCGAGGCCCAGATCGAGAACTCGCCGGTCCTCGTCCTGAACAACCGGCCCTCGGCTCCGACCACGTCGCCGAAGTCGAGCAGCGAGAAGACCTGGAAGTCGAGCGCCGGCACGGCGTCCTGCCGCAGGTAGACCTGCAGGCGCGAGGCGCCGTCGGAGAGCACGAGGAAGTTGGCCTTGCCGAAGCTGCGGATGCTGAGGACGCGGCCGGCGGCACGCACGTGGGTGGGCGTCGCGTCGAGATCCTCGCCCGTGCGGCTGCCGTGGGCGGCCACAATCGCCGAGAGGCTGTCGCTCGCGTCGAAGCGATTCGGATACGGGACGACGCCGAGGGCACGCAGGGCCTCGAAGTTCTCGCGCCGCTGCGCGATCTGCACGTTCTCGTCGTGACTCATGACGTCGGCGTCTCCGTGGCCCGGGGCGGGCGCGCCGGACCCGCCGCGCGCTCGTCCTCCAGCCGGCGTCGCACGGCGTCGAGCAGACCGTTGACGAACTTCGCGGCCTCCTCGGTGCTGAAGGTCCTTGCCAGCTCGATGGCCTCGTTGATGACCACCGCCGCCGGCGTCGCCGGCTCGTGCTGCAGCTCGAACACCGCCAGCCGCAGCACCAGCCGATCCACGACCGGCATGCGCTCGACTCGCCAGTGCGCGGCGTGCGCAGTGAGCAGCGCGTCGATGGCCGGCAGTTGCTCCGCGGTGCCCTTCGCGAGGCGCACGGCCATGGCCTCGGCCGCCGCGTCGAGCTGCACGCTCCGCACCCGCGGCGACGATTCGAGGACGGACTCGAGCGGGTCGCCGCTCATCTCCCACTGATAGAGGATCTGCAGCGCGGCCTGCCGCGCGCGGCGCCGGCTGTCGGGCGCGTCGTCGCGCGCGCTCATGATGCGCGTCCCCGCCCGGCGTCCGTGGTGTGCCCCTCGCCGATGCGGCGCAGCACCGTCGCCAGCTCCA
Organism: Vicinamibacteraceae bacterium; assembly: GCA_023384595.1. Classification (GTDB taxonomy): domain Bacteria; phylum Acidobacteriota; class Vicinamibacteria; order Vicinamibacterales; family JAFNAJ01; genus JAHDVQ01. Next base: position 40,831 of record JAHDVQ010000015.1, read on the forward strand.
CGGCCGCTGCCGCGGCCTCCCAGCCCTTGTTCGCGGGCCCCTCGGGCACCCGCGCTTCGGCCTCGGCCACCGTGTTGGTGGTGAGCACGCCGAAGGCCATGGGCACGCCCGTCTCGGTCATCACGCGCATCAGTCCCTGCGCGGTCGCCGAGGCCACGTACTCGAAGTGCGGCGTGCCCCCCCGGATGATGCACCCGAGGCAGACGACGGCGGCATAGCGCCCCGTGAGGGCCGCGGCACGTGCCGCGAGCGGCAGCTCGAACGACCCGGGAACGTCGAAGACGTCGATGCCCGCGGGATCGGCGCCCGCCGCGCGAAGCGCCGCGAGCGCCCCCGCGCGCAGCCGTTCCGTGATGGGCTCGTTGAACCGCGCGACGACCACCGCGATGCGGAGTCCTGTCGCGTCCGGGAGCGGCGCCGCCGGGGCCTGGTCGATGCGCACGCCGTCCCTACCGTCCGACGAAGCGGGCCGTCCGCTTCTCGAGGAACGCGCGCGTGCCTTCCTTCATGTCCTCGGTCGCCGCCGTGAGGCCGAACAGGCTCGCCTCGAGGGCGCAGCCGTCGGCAAACGCCATCTCGCTGCCGCGGTTCACCGCGTCGAGCGCCGCGCGCACGGCCAGCGGGGCCTTGGTCGCCAGGTCGGCGGCAAACGCCTTCGCGTCGGCCAGCAGCGTGTCGGCCGGGCACACCCGGGTCACGAGCCCCATCGCGAGCGCGTCGGCCGCCGTCACCATGCGTCCCGTGAGAATCAGGTCGAGCGCGCGATCGCGTCCCACCAGACGCACGAGCCGCTGGGTCCCCGCATACCCCGGGATGACCCCGAGGTTGATTTCCGGCTGACCGAGCCGCGCGGTCTCGGCCGCGAACCGGAACGTGCAGGCCATCGCCAGCTCGCACCCGCCGCCGAGCGCGAAGCCGTTGATGGCCGCGACGACGGGCTTGCCCATGTGCTCGACGAGATCGAAGACGTGCTGCCCGCGCAGCGCCATGTCGCGCCCCGTCAGCGGCGTCTGTGCGGCCAGCTCCGAGATGTCGGCGCCGGCCACGAACGCCTTCTCGCCGGCCCCGGTGATGACGACGGCGCGCACCGCCGCATCGTGCCGGAGCTCCAGCATCGCGCGCCGCAGGTCGTCCATCGTGGCGGCGTTCAACGCGTTCAGCACCTTGGGACGATTCACGGTGACGAGGGCCACCGCGCCCTCGCGGTCGACGATGAGATGTTCGAAAGCCATGAGCGAACCTGTCGGCGGGAAATGACGCGAAGAGCCCGGCGGGCGGGTTCAGGGACGCGGGACGGCCTCGCTCGACGTCCGTGCCGGCCGGATTGGCCTGAGTATACTCCACGCCCACACGGCGGACGCCGCGGCCGCGGCGCCCACGGCATCGGCGGCCACGTCGAGCGCGTCGGTCGTGCGTCCCGGCACGAACGACTGGTGGAACTCGTCGGTGATGCCGTAGAGCGTCGCCACGGCCACGGCCGCGATCGCCTGCGACAGGCTCGGCCGCCGGCGCCAGGCCCCCGTGAGGCCGTGCAGGACCGCGAGCGCCAGCGTGCCGTACGCGACCGCGTGCGCCACCTTGTCGTCGTAGCCGGGGGGCACCGGGAGCGCCGGCCGTGAGGACAGGAAGAAGATGGCCGCCATCACGCCGACCGAGGGCCCCCACGTCCAGAGAGCCTCGAGCAGGGGCGCGCGCGGCGAGCCGGCGGCCGACCCGTGCCCAGTCACGAACCGAGCGGGAACGCCATCATGACGTAGCCCGCCACGATGGCCGAGACGACGAAGCCGCCGAAGAGCCACGCGCCGATGCGCAGCTGCTCGCGCGGCGTGTCGCGCTGGAGCACGGCGAAGACGACCGAGGTGAGGAACGCGAAGAGCACGAGCAGGCCGAAGTGACCGGTCATGGCGGCTACTTGCGCCCCATCGCGATGTCGAAGGCGTCGAGCACCACCAGCACGTTCAGCAGGCCCGCCACGATGAGGAAGGTGTTGCCGTATTCGTACGTGGGCGACACGACATGCCCGCCGCCGAGGCCGAGCATCCAGGCGACGAAGTAGACGAACCCGATGCCGAGATCGGCGAGCGCCGCGAGCGCGACGAGCGGCTGCGACGGCTCGAACGGGAAGATCCGCCCGTCGAGCAGCAGCCCCAGGGCGAACATCAGCGGGATGACCGCCAGGAACACGATGCCCTTCTGCTGGCGCCGCAGCCAGAGATGGCCGGCCCCGGGGACCGCCCACGCCACCGCGCAGAGGAGGGCAAGGGACGT
>JAHDVQ010000015.1:43198-45670 GCA_023384595.1 Vicinamibacteraceae bacterium
CCACGGTCGCGAGCGTCGGCCCCGCGCTCCAGAGAAGGGCCCGGCGCGCCGCGAAGGCAAGGTCCGCGTCGGTCGCGCGTTGCAGCCGGCGCGGCCGGCGCCGCCAGGCGTACCAGGCCCCCGCGACCGCGCCAAGATAGAGGCCGCAGCATCGCGCACACACGACCACCGGGCGCGCGGGCCCGGCAAACGACCGCGCGTCCTCTCCGTGGCACACGAGGGCGGCCGCCGCTTCGACGCCCGCGAGCAGCCACCAGGCTCCGCCTCCCGGCGTGGGTGGCGCCGTGGTGGCAGACCAGGCGAGCAGCGCCACCCACGCCAGCGAGGCGAACAGCATCCCGCGCACGTCGGGATGAATATCACGGTGTCTGAGCGAAGCCCAGGCCCGAGGGGACATCGCCCATCAGGTGGTCGGCTTGCCGGCGAAGTAGCCCGGACGCGTGCGGACGGTGGTGCCCGGGTGGCGCGGCAGGCGAAGCGTCACCTGACGGAACGCCTCGCCACCCTCCGCGGGCTCGAACGCGATCAGGTAGAGGTTCGCGATCTCGGCGGCGATGGCCGCGTAGGCCCCGGAGAGCTCGTCGAGGGTCTCGATGGCGAGCGCCCGCCCGCCCGAGCGCTCGGCCAGCCGCCGCATGACGAACTCGCTCGGCCTCGCGGCGAGGCGTACAGGCTCGAAGGGATCGTTCCGCTTCTTCAGCGTGACGGTGTAGATGGCGACGCCCGTGCGCTGCACCTCGGTGAGCACGTCCTCGAAGGACACCAGGCTCGCGGTGTCGTCGCCGTCGGAGAGGATCACGATGGCCCGGCGGCGCGGCGCGTCGTCGGGCGGGACCGGAAAGCTCCGCAGCGCCACGTACACCGCCGTGAAGAGCGACGTGCCGCCCGCCGGCCGCACGGCGCCCACCGCCTCGACCAGCGCGTCGTGATCACCCGTCCAGTCCTGAATGGTGCGCACCGACTCGTTGAAGCCCACGACCGAGGCGCGATCCTCGGGACGCAGCGTCCGGATGAAGCCGCGCGCGGCATCGCGCACCGTGCGAACCTTGTGGCGAAGGCTGGTACTGCCGTCGACGAGCAGCGCGAGGTCGATGGGCGAGGCGCCCCCGTCGAAGAAGAGAATCTCGCGGCTCTCGCGCCCGTCGAAGACCTCGAAGTCCGAGGCCTCGAGCCCCGTCACCGGTTTCCGGTCGCCGCCGGTGACGGTGACCTGCAGGCTCACGAGATCGACATGGCTCGAGAAGGTCGGGGGCGACGGCGCACTCCGGGACGACTGCGCCCAGAGGACACCCGGGAGGGCCAGCCACAGACCTGCGACGCCGATAGATGATCGCCCCATCCCCACCTTCCCTTGCCGCGAGTCTTGCAAGGGACATTCCGCGCGGCAGGGCCGGTCTGGAGGGGATCCGGGGCGAAATATCCCAGGGCGTCACGTCCGTGTGACGAATGTCCGTCACTGGACCGGGCGGTCCGCCGTCCCCCCGCCACGTGCCGGGAGTCGATTCACCGCGCCGGGGACGGGCCGCGCGTCGCGGCGTCGAGCGCCGGCAGGGGTCCGAAGACGCGCTCGAAGCGGCCGCGGAATTCGTCCCAGGTGAAGGCATGCGACTGCGCGCCGACGTGCTCGAGCGCGTAGGTGGCCGCGACGCTTCCGAGACGCCCGCAGGTGGCGAGATCGGCGCCGAGCGCCAGCCCCTTCAGCAGGCCCGCGCGGAACGCGTCGCCCACGCCCGTCGGGTCGGCCACGCGGTCGGTGTCGACGGCGGGCACGACCACGTGCGCGTCACGCGTCGTGAGGGTCGAGCCGTGCTCGCCGCGCGTCACCACGAGCGCCTCGACGCGCTCGAGCACGCGCTCCTGGTCGAGCCCGGTCTTCTGACGAATCAGTTCGAACTCGTAGTCGTTGCAGATGAGCATGTAGGCGCCGTCGATGCCGTCCATCAACTCGTCGCCGTTCGATCGCGCGCACTGCTGCCCCGGGTCGTAGATGTAGGGAATCCTCAGCCGGCGGCATTCCTGGGCGTAGCGCACCATGGCCGAAGGCTCGTTGGGCGAGACAATCGCCATGTCGCAGCCGACGCCCTCGAACGACAGCTCGGCGGCGTGCGCCATCGCTCCCGGATAGAACGTCGCAATCTGATTGTTGTCGCGGTCGGTCGAACAGAAGAACGACGCGGTGAACTTCGAGGGCACCTCGCGCGTGAGCGAGGTGTCGACACCCACGCCCTCGAGCCAGGCGCGGTATTCCCCGAAGTCCTGCCCGACGGTGGCGAGCAACGCCGGGTGCTCGCCGAGCAGCGCCAGCGTGTAGGCGATGTTCGACGCGCACCCCCCACGCCGCTTCTCCATCGTGTCGACGAGGAAGCTGAGGCTCACCCGGCTCAGATGCTCGGGCAGCAGGTGCTCGGTGAACGAGCCGGGAAACGACATCAGGTAGTCGTAGGCGATCGAACCGGTGACGACAATGCGCAT
>JAHDVQ010000231.1 GCA_023384595.1 Vicinamibacteraceae bacterium
CGCTCATGCGCGCCGTCGATCGCGTGGGCATCCTGCCGCCGCTCAGCCTCATCGCGGTCCTCAAGCCTGGGAAGCCGCCTATGTAGCTCTGTAGGCTTACACAGGCTGTACCGGCTACACAGGCTACATGGGCTTTGTAGGCTTTGTAGGCTTTGTAGGCTTTGTAGGCTTTGTAGGCTTTGTAGCCTCTGTTGGCTCTGTAGGCTACGTAGGCTCTGTCGCCTGCTATCGTAAGATCTCTCTATGCGCAAGTTCCCGTGGCTCCTCGCGCTCTGTGCAGCGGGGCTGCTCTCGATGCCTGCCGCGGCCCAGAAGACGCCGGCCGCACCGGCGAAAAAGTCCGCGGCCGCCAGCGCGAAGACGGCCCCGGCGGCCGCGAAGAAGCCGATGGCGGTGCCCTTCAGCGCCGGCGAGCGGCTGACCTACGACATCTCGTGGTCCAGTTATCTGACAGCGGGCACCGCAACCGTCACCGTGCAGGAGCGCCGGAACACCGGCCAGTCGCAGGCCTACTACATCGTCGCCGAGGGCCAGCCCACGCCCCTGCTCTCGAAGCTCTACACGCTCTACTACAAGGCCGACACGCTGCTCGACGCCTACACCCTCCTGCCCCACCGCGGCTCGGTCTACAGCCGCGAAGGCCGGCGCGAACGGACGAAGGTGACGAGCTTCAATCAGGGGGCACGGCAGGCGAGCTACGAAGTGAGAACGGCGACGACCGTCAACAAAGCCATGAAGATGCCGGCCAACACGCAGGATGCGCTCTCGGCCATCTACGTCCTGCGCGCCATTCCCCTCAGGCAGGGCGACAGCTTCGACATGCCGGTCGCCGACAGCGGCACGTGGTTTCGCGTGAAGATGCGCGTCGACGGCCGCGAGCCGGTGCGCAGCGGACTCGGCGCGGTGAACGCCTGGAAGATCACGCCGACCATCGTGGACACGAAGGGCAAGCCCGCTTCGGCCCGCCAGATGACGGTGTGGATCACCGACGATGCCCGGCGGCTGCCAGTGAAGCTGAAGGCCGAGGTCGCGGTGGGCTCCTTCGACTTCACGCTCCGCGAAGTCCGCGCCGGCCTGGGAGCGCACTGAAGGCCGTCGCCTCGTCTCGTCATGCTCACCGCGCGCGGCCTCGGCTTCCGCCCCGCCGCCACACTGGCGGCGCTGCTCATGGTCGCGCCCGCCGCCGCGCAGGTGCCCGAGGAACCGGCGCCGGCCGGCCGGAGTCCGTCGATCACGTGGCGGCTGAACGTCGAGTGGATCACGGCGGCCCGAGGGACCGCCCCGCGCGAGACGGTCATCAACCCTGGAAACCGCGTGCTCAGAGTGCCGCAGTGGCAGGCGCAGAGCGAGCTGCGCCCGAACCTCCGCGTGGAAATGGGCTCGCGCTGGCAGCTCGTGGTGCGGCCGCGGCTGCTCGCCACGTGGGACCGGACGTGGGCCGACGCCCGTCGGCGCGCCGAGGCGACCGGCGCGAGCGCGAACTGGACTGAGCTGTTCGTCGCGTGGCGGCCGCACGATGCCGTGGCGGTGACCTACGGCCTCCAGAACTTCCAGTGGGGTCCGGCGGAGCTGGTGAGCCCGAGCAACCGGGTGTTCCACGAAGTGGGCCTCTTCCGCGACGCCTTGTACTACGTCCGCGGGAAGCACCTGCTGCGGGTGAACCTGTCGGCCGGGCGGCAGTGGAGCCTCGTCACGCTCGCCGAGTTGGGCGCCAACGGTGAGCCGCCCTTCGAAGCGGGCAACCGGTTCCGCCGCAAGGCACAGACCAAGCTCGAATGGAGCACCGAGTCCGGGGCGAGCTATGTGGGCCTGACGGCAGGGGCGGCCGAGGCGGCACCGCCCTCGTTGGGCGCTTACGGAAGTGTGGCGGTGACCGAGGGGCTGGCGCTCTACACCGATGTGAGCGCGACCAGGGGCTCGCGCGCGTGGTTCCCCGTGGCCGCTCCCGTGACGCCCGCGGTACCTGCCACCCCCGCGATGCCGGGCGTGCCCGGAACGGCTCCGCTTTTCGTCTTCCAGCAGAAGGACCGTGCCAGCGGCGTGCTGCGGTGGCACGTGCTGGGCGGGGCGCGCTATACCTTCGTGAACGGCGTCGACGCGCGCCTCGAGTACGTGCACCAGGATGCGGGCTACTCGACGCGCGATTTCAGGCATGCGGCCCTCGCGCTGAGCGCGGCGCCGAACCCGGCCGCCGCCGAGCCGTATACCACTCCTGGGCTCGAGTTCCTCGGGCGGCGCCTGGCGCTCGTGTCGGTGCGCCTCCCGGACCTGCCGCCCGCCGGACGGCTCGAGATCCAGGGCCGCTATCTGGCGTCGCTCACCGACGGCTCGGGCGTGGCGTTCGTCACGGCGAGCGGCGGCGCCACCGATCGCGTCACGTTGTTCGCGTCGGCGGCACTCACTCACGGGGCGTGGGACGCGGAGCTCTCCCGCCTGGCCCGCGCCAGCGTCGTGGGCGGGCTCGTCTGGAACTGGTAATCGACAATGCCGACCGACTCGTTCGTGAGCGTGCGCCAGGTGTACAAGCGCTATCGGCTGGGCGAGACCCTCGTGCCCGCGCTGCGCGGGGCGACGCTCGACCTGCATCGCGGCGAGTTCACCGCGCTCGTCGGCCCGTCCGGATCCGGCAAGAGCACGCTGCTCAACCTGGTGGGCGCCATCGACGAGCCCGACGAGGGCGCGGTGCTCATCGAAGGCCGCGACGTGGCCCATCTCTCGGACGACGACCGCAGCCGGCTGCGCAACGAGAAGATCGGCTTCATTTTCCAGTCGTTCAACTTGGTGCCGGTGCTCGACGTCTACGAGAACGTCGAGCTGCCGTTGCTCATCAACGATCGCATCCCCTCCAGTGAACGCCGAGACCGGGTCATGCAGGCGGTGCACGACGTCGAGCTCGACGACTTCATCCGCCACGTGCCCGACAAGCTGTCGGGCGGACAGCGCCAGCGCGTCGCCATCGCCCGCGCGCTGGTCACCTCGCCGCTGCTCGTGCTGGCCGACGAGCCCACGGCGAACCTCGACTCGGGCACGACGCAGCGCATCATCGACCTGATGCTGGCCATCAACGCGCACCGCGGCGTGACGTTCTTCTTCTCGACCCACGACGAGAAGCTCATGTCGCGCGTCGCCCGCATCGTGCACATCGTCGACGGGGTCATCGTGTCGGACGAGCCGGGCGCGGGCTCGCGGGACGGCGCGGACGGCGTCGCGCGCGGCGCGGGGACGGGCGCGTGACCGGGACGTGGCGGGTCGCGCTGCGCAACCTCGCGCGCACGAAGCGGCGCAACGCCGCGACGGCGACGGCCATCGCCTGCGGCACCGCGGGACTGATCCTGCTCCTCACCTACATCCTGCGCATCGATCTCTTCCTGCGAACCAACGCGATCTTCCTGCAGCACGGCGGACACGTCGCCATCTACGAGCGCGACGGCCTCGAGCGCGCGCTCGCGCGGCCCGACCGTCACACGCTGCCGGCCGAGGCCGTGACGCTGGTGAGGCGCCTGGCCGCCGAAGACGCCCGCGTCGAGCTCGCGGCCGAGTACCTGCGGGGCATGGGCCTTGCCGGCAACGGCTGCCGCTCCGTGCCCTTCCTCGCGACGGGCATCGATCCGGAGGTCGACCGCTTCGTCCTCGACCATCCGGCCATTCGCGGCGCGAGCATCCAGTTCGCTCGCCCGATCAAGGGCCGGCCCATTGGCGAGGCGACCGAGGTCGCCGGGGCGGTGGGGCTCACCGAAGGCCTGGCGCGGCTGCTCGGCAAGCCGCGCGTGCACGACGAGTTCGAGGGCCGGGGCGTGGTGACGCTGGTGCCCGACTGCGGCACGCCGGCGGCCGCCGGCCAGATTGCCTCGGACGCCAACATCCAGCTCGCCGGGCTCACCTTCGACGGGTCGCTCTCGGCCATCGACGGCGAGGTGGTGAACCTCTTCACCGCGACGACCGACGAGCTGAACAACCAGGGCGTCGTGGCCTCGCTCGAGGCGCTGCGATCGCTCTATGCCACCGACCGCGCGACGTACGTCGCGCTCTACCTGCACGACGAGGACGACGCCGAAGCCGTGGCGGATGTCTTCCGCAAGCGGCTCGGTGAGGCCGGCCACGCGGTGGCCGTCTATCCCTTCACCGACGCCACGATCAACCCGTACTACGTCGGCTCCATGTCGTTCCTCTGGTCGATGGTCGCCTTCATCGTGACGCTCGTCGCCGCCGTCGTGGGACTCGGGCTGATGAACGCCGTCACGCTCACCGTCTTCGAGCGCAGCCGCGAGATCGGCACGTTCCGGGCCGTCGGCTACCGCCGGCGCCAGGTGGTGGGGCTCTTCGTGCGCGAGATGGTGGTGCTGGCCGCGGCGGGCGTCGCCGGCGGCATCGTGCTCGCCTACGTCGCGGGGCTGGTCGCGCGACTGCTCGACCTGCGTGTGAGACCGCCGGGCGTACCCGGCGAGATCCAGGTGGTGCTCATCCCGACCGGCGTGGAGATTGGCCTCGTGACGGCTGCGATCCTGCCGCTGGCGATCGTCGTCACGTGGATGGTGGCGCGCCGGCGCGTCGCCGAGCGCACGGCCGATCTCCTCACGGCGACGACGGCGTAGCGTTGGGCGTTGGGCGTTGGGCGCTGGGCGCTGGGCCGCCTTCGCGCTTCGCGCTCCGGCGTCCAAGGCGGTGGGCGGGACAGAAGAGAGGAAGAGTCGTGAGTATTCGCGAAGTCATCGTACTAGGAGGCCTCCTCGCGTCGGTGGGTGTCACGCCCCCCAGCGCGCAGACGCCCACGC
>JAHDVQ010000232.1:0-2010 GCA_023384595.1 Vicinamibacteraceae bacterium
TTGTCGATGGCGAGCCTGCGACGCATCTTCGCCAGGGCCGGCGTAGGACCGTTCCACGCCAGGTCATCCACCGACTCGAACACCGCCACGTCGGTCCGAAGCGTGGCGAGGTGTCTGAAGAGCCGCGCCAGCTCACGGTCGCGGTTGAGCGTCGCCGCGAGCGACGCGGCCCGCGCCACGTCGAGGCCCCACGCGCGGGGGTCTTCCGGAACGGCGTCGATCGTCCCGAACCTGGCGAGCACGACGGCCGCCGATTTTGCCCCCCATCCCTTGAGCCCGGGAAAGCCGTCGGCGGCATCGCCCACGAGGGCCAGGTAGTCGGGAATGGACGCGGGCGGGACGCCGAACCTCGCGACAACGCCCGCCTCGTCCCTCGTGGTCTTCCTGAGGCGGTCGCGCTGGACGACGCGCGTGCCGCGCACGCACTGCGCGAGGTCCTTGTCGGGCGTGCAGATGATCACCTGCTCCACCCGCGGGTCGAGCGCCGCCCTCGCCGCCGCCGACGCGAGCGCATCGTCGGCCTCGAACTCGATCATGGGCCACACGGTGAGGCCCCAGGCACGCAGGGCCTCTTCGAGTAGCGGGAACTGCGCCAGGAGCGCGGGGTCGATGCCCTCGCCCGTCTTGTAGCCAGGCCACAGCTCGTTCCTGAACGACTCGATGACGTGGTCGGTCGCGATGCCGATGTGCGTCGCGCCCTCCTGCACGAGCGCGCGAATCGAGTACATGACGCCGCGGACGGCGGCAATCTCCTCACCCAGGTGATTCCTGGCCGAGGGCACCGCGTAGAAGTGCCGGAACAACTCGTAGGTGCCGTCGACGAGATGAACGTTCACGGCAGGCGTTCGCTCACGGACTCGTGAGCGTGATCGACATCACGCGAGAGCGGTGGTTGTTCAACAGGTAGTTCACGAAGTCGCCGACGATGGGGCTGGGCTTGCGGGTGCCCTTGGTGATGACGCGTCCCTCGAGCGTCCAACTGTCCTGCGACCAGCGGAGGTTCAGCACGCCCTGTTTCTGGTCGGCGCTGCGCAGCTTGGACCAGCCCGGGTTCCGGTCGCGGCGCTTCTCTTCCGCGACGATCAGCTCGGGCTCGGCCATCGACTTCAGCCGCCGCGCGATGGCGTCGCGGAGCGATGGCCCTTTCGTGCAGTGCACCGTGAGAATCACCTGCATGGTCGGCCATCTTACGGTACATCTGCTGGCGGCCATAGCCGCGCGACCAGAGGCGTGGAGGCGCGTAGTATAGGCGTCATGAAACTGCCGTACCGAGCCGCTCTGCTGGCGTTGGCCGTCGGCGTCACCTGCACGCTCGCGTTCGTGCAGTCCGAACCGCCGGCGCTGGCGATCATCAATGCCCGGGTGTTCACCGGGCTCCCGGCCGCTCCGTGGGCCGAGGCCCTTACGATCGTCGGCGACCGCATTGGCGTGGTGGGGACGACGGCGTCGGTGCGCCGACTCGCAGGCGTGTCGACGCGTGTGATCGACGCCGGCGGCCGACTCGTTATCCCTGGCATCAACGACGCGCACATGCATGTCGGTGTACGGCCGCCCGGGGTGGAACTCGAAGGACCCCCGGCCGTCGAGCACGACCCCTCGCTCGACGAAGTCCTCGGGCGCCTGAAAGCGGCCGTGGCCAAGGCCCCCGCTGGCGGGTGGATCTACGGCGAAATCGGCAGCCGGGTCCTCGACGACCAGAGGGCCACGCGCTTCACGGTGGATGCGCTCGCGCCCGACCATCCGGTCATGCTCCAGGCGTGGACCGGGCACGGAACGCTGTTCAATACTGCCGCGCTGCGACGACTGGAGGTGCGCGACGACGAGCCCGATCCACCCGGAGGGTACTTCGTGCGGGTGCCCGGTTCACGGACCGTGACCGGCGTGGCGCACGAGTATGCGGAGTACGCCCTGCGCCAGCGGCTAACGACGATGCCCGACGAACCGGCCCAGACCAGGATGTTGCGCGATATGGGCGCGGAGGCGGTGGCCTTCGGCATCACGTCGGTGCAG